>NZ_MQUB01000001.1:0-323750 GCF_002943755.1 Aureitalea marina | reverse complement strand
CCACCTGATAGGTCAGGTTCACACTAGTTGCTCCAGCCGGAATGGTCACCTCACTAGAAATTATGTAGTTATCTGGAGTCAGGGCCACCCCATTCCAGGACCTGGAATAAAGTTGATTGGTAGACAAATGACCCGCAGGTACCGTTCCTATGGTCCAGTTATTCCCGTCTCCGTCCCGATCTGCAATCATCCATCCTGCGGGTGCTGTTTCGAAATCTTCATCTATCAATGTAAATGAATTAGAGGCCGTCGGCACCGTATCGTCGTTGTTCAGGGTGAGGGTAAATGAATCCTTGGCCAGATCGGCTATGGCGTCCCCGCCATTGGCATTGACGGTGAAATCGATCACTATGGTTTCGGTTGTCTCCACAAAACCGTCATGATAGATCCGCAGGGTCATCATCTTATCATCTGTTGCACCTTGGTCAAAGGTTACAGAAGACGTCATCAGATCGAAATCTAGCCCGCTTGTAGCCGTACCGCCAGGATTGATGGAGAAGTTCACGTCGGCGTCCTCGGAAGGAGCTTGGCCGATATTCAGTGGTATGTACGCGTCGCTGAAACTACAATTACTATTCTCCGTCATGGACTTGTTGGTTGACGCGTAACCAATGGATGGTGTTGCCGCAACAACAACCCCGGTAACGATCAAACTAAAATTTTGAGAACCACCGCTAAGCGTACCCTTGTGGGATACAGTCAGGATATAGCTTCCAGAGGCAGCATTAATGTCAATTCGTTCGTATGGGTCAACAACATTGTCTCCTGTTCCGTTGGTCGTAACACCGGTCAATTTCCAGGGCGTAAAAGAAGATCCATTGTCCAGTCGGATGTCGAGGTCATTGACCAACGCAGGAGTATTACTATTCATACCCCCATTGGCCGTACCGGCCGGATCGGTCCAGGAAATTGAAGCTTGTAAAGGATCAATACCGTTAGATTGGACTGTGATCTGGTAAGTTCCACCCTGTGACAGACTAAGTTCATCAATAATGGCAGAACCGCTTGCCGCGGCAGCTGTGGTAATTGTTTCCGCAGCAAATTTCGCGTTTAACAGTCCCCATCCCGATTGGGCATCAGGTCCCGCTGGAGCGACATCATCGGCTGTGTGTAAAGCTAAACCTTTGAGGGTAGCTGCCCGCATAAAACTGGCGTTTAGATCATTGTAGTGTTCTTGTAAAAGCAAGAGGGTTCCGGCCACATTGGGCGAGGCCATGGAAGTACCGGAAATGGTGGCGTAGTCCGAGTCATTATCATCATAAGTTGAATACAGCCCCGTACCATTACCCATGATATCCGGTTTGATACGATAGTCGTCGGTAGGGCCTTCACTACTACTCGAATTTCTGCTTACTGAGATCAAAGCCCGGTACCAGAATTGATACTGGCATCCGTACCGTTGGCTACCACCAAGTTATTTTTTGCCGTTTTATCACCACTCAACTTGTCGTAGTTTATTTCGCCATCCAGGGGAAATTGGTTACTCGAATTATCCTTCCCATCGTTTCCGGCAGAGGCAACCTGCAAATAATATGGGGCATTGTACAAGAGATTGTCCCAGTCCCGGGCATCTGTACCATACTGACCAAACATATCCCAGGCATTCGCGGCATCAATATTGGAGGCACGGAAACCATAGGAGTGGTTAGAGATCAACATTCCTCCGGAAGCGGCTGTGGTTGCTTCAGAAAGGTCATTGTTCCAGTCGCTGGTCTGGGCATCGGCCTGCCAGGCCATCCCCTTAGCATCAGGGTCCAGTCCAGAGGCCACTATAGTTCCGGTAACGTGTTGAGCGTGAAAACTGTTGGCATTCAGAGTCGTTACCCCATCATAAATACTGACTCGGTTAGTCCCTCCAGCTCCGTCAAACTCTACGTGAGTTGGACGAGAAGGTCCTCCATCCCAAACATAGGCTGTCATTCCATTTCCATCCAGGTTAAGCGAAAGACCACCTCCTGAATTCAGGAAATTAGCCCGAGTAGAAACGGCCGCATCAACATTGTCCAAGGAATAGTAAAGCAGTTTCCCATCCGAAGTTATTCGCTGAAGTTCATCAAATGAGCCGTCACTGTTAAATTTCTTCAAAGGAATTCCGTTTGCCTTGGCAAAAGTCTCAGCTTCCTTTTTTGTCTGGTTCTCCCAGGCCCTGTATTTCTCACTTAGAGCAGTGAGTTTGTCTTGATCATAAGAGTTGACAATTCGGTTGTACTCCTGACTAAATCGGTTAGAAGATTTAGCTTGAATAGCCGCTTTGGTCGAAACAGGTTTAGTGGTTAATTGATCCTGGGCAAATAAGCTTAGGTTAAATGCCATCAAACAAATGACGACCAATACACGATTTACGCATGAAAAGTCGAAGGGGCGTTGAGTTTTCACAAGTAATAATTTAGGTTAAGTGCTTGCAAAATAAGGAATTATCGATAAAATGCAATTTTTTACCGATAAAAAACTTTTTTGTATAATTTTTTCCTACATTTTGAAAATTCTTTAAACAAAAAAAACCGGCCATATAGGCCGGTTTTTGATTATTCTTTTGGATTAACCCCCAAAATCGTCGAATCGGATATTCTCATCTGGTATACCGAAATCCTCTCCCATTTTCTGAACCGCTTGGTTCATAAGCGGAGGTCCACAGAAATAAAGTTCAATGTCCTCCGGAGCTTCATGATGATTGAGGTAGTTGTCAATAACAACCTGGTGTATGAATCCTACAAAACCATCTCCCTCTTCATCCTGCAGGTCTTTCTTGACCT
This sequence comes from Aureitalea marina, assembly GCF_002943755.1. Classification (NCBI taxonomy): domain Bacteria; kingdom Pseudomonadati; phylum Bacteroidota; class Flavobacteriia; order Flavobacteriales; family Flavobacteriaceae; genus Aureitalea; species Aureitalea marina. Next base: position 320,997 of record NZ_MQUB01000001.1, on the reverse strand, counting down.
TCCAATTGTCTTCTTCCAATGGCTCAGACAGGGCCATGTAGAATTTAAAGTTGGGGAAGTTTCTTTCAAGCTCACGGAAGTGTTCGATATAGAACAATTCACGCTTGGATCGACCACCATACCAATAGGTTACTGTACGACCTGTCTCTAGGGTCTTGAAAAGGTGATAGAGATGCGATCGCATTGGAGCCATTCCGGCACCACCTCCCACATACAGCATTTCAGCCTCTGAATGGTTGATGAAGAACTCTCCATAAGGTCCTGAGATCGTTACCTTATCTCCTGGTTTAGCAGCAAAAATATAGGACGACGCAATACCTGGATTGACTTGCATCCACTGGTTCTTAGCTCTGTCCCAAGGTGGAGTAGCCACACGTACGTTCAACATGATCTCCCTCCCTTCAGCCGGATAAGAAGCCATGGAGTAGGCTCGCTCTACGGTCTCGGTATTCTTCATGACCAATGGCCACAAACCGAATTTATCCCACTCATCCTGGAACTTGTCCGGGGTTTCGTGTTCTTCTGGGTGAGCCGTGATATCTATGTCGGCATATTTGATCTCGCATGGAGGAATCTCAATCTGAATGTACCCCCCTGCCTTGTAGTTCATATCCTCAGGGATCTCAACTACAAACTCCTTGATGAAGCTGGCAACGTTGTAATTTCTTACTACAGTAGCTTCCCATTTCTTAATTCCGAAGATCTCTTCCGGAATGTGGATATTCATATCCTGCTTTACCTTCACCTGGCAAGCCAATCTAGCTCCGGACTGAAGTTCTTTTCTGGTAAAGTGAGGGGTCTCAGTCGGCAGGGCCTCACCTCCACCTTCCATCACATGACATTCACATTGGATACAAGTTCCACCTCCACCACAGGCAGAAGGAAGAAATACTTTCTGATTACCCAGGGTGGATAACAAGGTCCCACCTGAGGGTACTTCGATCACTTTTTCGTCGTTGATGGTAATCTTAACGGGGCCAGAAGGTGAAAGTTTCTCTTTTGTAAAGATCAACAGTCCGACCAACAACAACACCAAAACCAAAAAGGCAATGACCGTCGCTGTTACAACACCAAATACAGTTGCCAATATCATAGCTTAATTTTTTAAAGTTGTCAGGTTAGCTGCCTGAGCAGTTTCTTCCTGGTCTATTCCTTCTTCTATGCTCGTAGTCTCAACTTCCTGGGCTGCAGAAGCAGCATCGTCACCTCCTGTCAGCATACCACCGAAACTCATAAAACCGATTGCCATAAGGCCGGTGATGATAAAAGTGATCCCTAGCCCTCTTAGAGGAGCAGGAACATTGGAGTATCGGATCTTTTCCCGGATAGCTGCAATGGCCAGGATGGCCAGGAACCAACCGATTCCGGAACTGAAGCCGTAGTTCAGGGCAAGACCGAAAGTTTCGATCTCTCTGGATTGCATAAATAGTGAACCTCCCAGGATCGCACAGTTTACCGCGATCAGTGGTAGGAAGATCCCCAACGAATTGTATAGGGAAGGCGAGAAACGCTCTACGACGATCTCTACCAGTTGTACCATGGTCGCAATGGTTGCAATAAATAAAATAAAAGAGAGGAAACTCAGATCGTAATCTGCATATTCAGGACCTAACCAGGTCAGGGCACCTTCTTGCAGGATGTATTGGTCCAGTAACCAGTTCAGAGGTACTGTAACCGTCAGGACAAAAATAACGGCGGCCCCAAGACCAACAGCCGTACTCACTTTCTTAGATACTGCCAGGTAAGAACACATACCCAGGAAGTAAGCAAAGACCATGTTGTCTACAAAGACCGATTTAAAAAACAATTCTACATGTTCCATAACAAATACGTTTGACGGCTATTAATTTTCTTCTATCAGGGCTTTATTTCGGCTGCGCTGTACCCAAATGATGATCCCTACAACGATCAAGGCCATTGGAGGCAGAACCATAAAACCATTATTCTCGTATCCGATGGCATAGAGACCAGTCTTTTCGACTGAATCTCCCAGTACCTTGATCCCAAATAGGGTTCCGGAACCAAAAAGCTCACGGAAGAAACCAACTATGATCAGGATGACACCATAACCCAGAGCGTTGCCCACTCCATCCAGGAATGATTTCCAAGGGCCATTACCTAAAGCAAATGCTTCAAAGCGTCCCATGATGATACAGTTGGTAATAATCAGACCGATAAATACCGACAGCTCCTTACTCAAACTGTATGCAAAGGCTTTAAGCACCTGGTCCACGATAATAACCAAGGTGGCGACTACGACTAACTGAACGATGATCCTGATCTTGGACGGGATCACGTTTCTCATCAATGAGATAACAACGTTTCCCACACCCAAAACGAAGATCACCGAGATGGCCATCACAATAGAAGGCTTCAGTTGTGCGGTGATCGCAAGTGCAGAACAAATACCCAATACCTGGATGGTGATGGGGTTGTTATCCGCTAGCGGATCAAGAATTAACTTACTGTCTTTTTTTGATAACAATCCCATAGCACTATTGGTTTAAGGATTTAAAGTATGGTACATACATCTGGATGTCTTTACGCAGCATGGCTGTTACACCATCACCAGTAATGGTAGCTCCGGCCAGGGCATCGACCTGTCCGTCCCCTTTGCGTTCGTTCTTGGGATCGTTATTTCCCTTGGCGACTTTTATTGTACTGAAGCTTCCGTCCTGCAGGAAGGACTCACCCGCAAAGTCGTCCATAAAATAGCGTTGTTTGATCTCGGCACCCAGACCTGGAGTTTCCCCTTTGTGGTCAAAGTAAACTCCCTGAACGGTCATTTCGCTGTCTACAGCTACAAAGCCCCAGATCGCATCCCAAAGACCTTTTCCTCTTACCGGAATCACGTAAACCTCTGTACCGTCTTTCTCCCCTTTGAACAAGGGTAAACGTCTCGAGTATTCCGGATCCTTTGCCAGAGACTCTTCTTTTTTTATGTCGATCAGGTATGCCTGATCATCCTCGGTAACATCGTCACCCTGAATAACGATCTGACTGGTGATGTACTTGCCAAATTCAGCCTCGACTACATCAGTCGTTATAAACTCGACGTCATTGGCTCCAGTATTGTTGTTAACACCCATGGCATAAAGGATGTTCTGTTGCTTTTCAAAGCGTTCGTTGGCCTTGATCATGGGCTTTAGACCCGATGCAAAACTGGCCAAAAGAGATCCAACCACGACCACCATGATCACGGCAAATAAGATCGTATAGCTGTTCTTTTCAGTGTTGATCGCCATAGTCTAAGCTGTTTTAACTTTTAAACGTTTAGCTCTGCGCTTGATATTCCCCTGAATCACGTAGTGATCGATAGTCGGAGCAAACACATTCATAAGCAAGATAGCCAGGAATACCCCTTCTGGGTATGCCGGGTTGAATACACGGATCATGATAGAAATAAACCCGATCAGGAAACCGTAGATCCATTTTCCTTTGTTGGTCTGAGAGGCGGTAACAGGATCGGTGGCCATGTAGACGGCACCGAAAAGTATACTTCCTATAACCAGATGTTGCCAGAACGGAACGCTCATCAATCCGAAGAACTTGGAGGAGTCCGTTATCCATCCGGCATCTACCACTCCATTGAAGATCAATCCCATGGTTAGGGCCCCAATTAGTGTGGACACAATAATTCTCCAACTTCCGATCTTGGTGTAGATCAAGATCAAGGCCCCGATGATGATGAGCAGTTTTGAAGTCTCACCAACCGATCCAGGAATGAAACCGTAGAACATATCCTGTAAGCTGTAAGCCACATCTTGATTCTGGGCATAGCTACCCAGAATAGTCTCTCCTGAAATAGCATCCGCAGTACCAGCTCTGTCTACAGCCTGGTGGACCCACACCTTGTCTCCACTCATCCAGGTCGGATATGCGAAGAACAAGAAAGCACGGATGGTAAGTGCAGGGTTCAGGATGTTCATCCCGGTACCCCAAATACTTCTTTACCAATTACAACACCAAAGATGACCGCGATAGCCAGCATCCATAGTGGAATGTCTATCGGCACGATCAGCGGAACAAGCATTCCAGTAACCAGATATCCTTCTTCTACTTCATGACCTTTGATGACCGCGAATACAAACTCTACTGCCAATCCAACACCATAGGATACAATAACCAGTGGGAGGACTGTCCAAGCCCCATTGCGAAATTGTCCCAGGTCAGGAAATTCTCAAACAAGGAGGGCGTCCAAGGGGTGCCTTCCGCAGCGGCAACCGCAGCATAATGCTGATAGCCTGCATTGAACATACCGAAGATCAAACAAGGGACCAGGGCCATGATCACAATGTTCATGGTCCGCTTCAGGTCGTCTACTACCTTGATATGAGTACCACCATGCGTGGTCTCATTAGGCATGTATAGAAAGGTATGCAAGGCATTAAAGGCCGGAGCCATTTTCTTGCCTTTATACTTTTCCTTAAGCCGATGTAAATTTTGCTTCATTCCCATAGCTTATCCTATTTCCTTATACATTAAATCCAACCCATCGCGAATGATCTGCTGATGGGGTTGTTTGGATACACAAATAAATTCTGTCAACGAAAAATCTTCCGGGGCTACCTCGTACATGCCCATGGCCTCCATAGCGTCCAGATCATTCACCATACAAGCTTTCAGCAGTTGCATGGGATAGATGTCCAGCGGGAATACTTCTTCATAACTCCCGGTAACGACAAATGCCCTGTGCTCTCCGTTGGTATTGGTATCGAGGTCATATTTTTTATTGGGGAACATCCAAGAGAAGGTCAAAGCCCTGGAGGAGGAGATCTTGTTGAAAACAGGTTTGTTCCAACCGAAGAAATCATAGTCGTCTCCCTCTGGGATTATACTTACCGTGGTATCATAAAACCCTAAATGCCCATCGTGCTTGATCTGGGTCCCAGTGAGCACATTCCCACTGATCACGCGGGCATGCTCATTGTTCAGACCGGAGTCGTAAACAAAGGTTGACACCTCAGCTCCTTGGATGGTCTTGTAATATTTCGGGGTATTTACACAGGATCCCGCTAATGCAACTGTCCGCTCGGCCGTGTACTTTCCGGTTAGCAGCAATTCTCCGATAATAGCCAGATCTGCCGCAGCCAGTGTCCAAACTGTTTCCCCCTTATTGATCGGGGCGATCTTAGCTATCTGGGTCCCAACATTACCAGCTGGGTGAGGACCGCTAAAGCCGTGAAGCTCGATGTCGGTCATACCCGCAAATACGGACTGCCCACCCTTTTGGACAGACACATGAACCTTCCCTTTAGTCAATCTGCTCAAAGCCGTCAAAGCGGCCTGAAGTTCTTTCTTCTTGTCTGCCAGGATAAAATCCACATCAGCAGCCATTGGTGCCGTAGAAAAACCCGAGACAAAAATATCCCGCGGCTCACTATCCGGACTGGCTATCACATCATAAGGACGTTGAATGATGAATGGCCAGCAACCAGATTCCAGCAAACGATCTTTGATCGCCTGGGCATCTGCGGTACTGACATTCATACTACCGTAATCTTTGTATTCATCCTGTGAATCTGCTTCGATCAGGATTCTGGTGATCACACGTTTAGCTCCTCTTTCGATCTGGCTCAATTTTCCACTGACCGGAGATACAAACTGAATTTCCGGACGTGCCTTGGCGTAAAAGACCGGCTGACCCGCTTGAACGCGTTCACCTTCTTTTATCAACATTTTTGGAGTAATGAGGTGGAAATCTTTCGGCCGGATGGCAAAGGTGCGTGACCTTGGAGCATTGGCTGTGACCTTCTCGGCTTCACCTATTAGCCGAATGTCCAGTCCCTTTTTAATCTTAAAATCTCGAGACATATTTACTGTGTCATTTATGTCGGTTCCTTAGCTAGCCTTAAAACGGTGCTAAAGGCGGCTGCAAATTTAAGTATTAAATAGGGCTTCCCCTAACGAATCGAAAATTATTTTTGTTTAACGATCGTAGCGATAACGGGGCTGCCACCTTGGGTACGAAATTTGATTATCTTTGGCTTTCAAAGAACTATCAAGGTGCGAAAACTCCTTCTACTATGTGGCTTTAGCCTGATCTACTCCCTGTCTTGGGGGCAGGCCATTGAACAAGCCGAACCCGATTACATTAAGACAATACAGTTTAACGGGAATACGGAACAGGCGCAATTGCCGATCATTCGATTGGGTGAAAGTATCCGTTTGACATTTGACGATATAATTGGGGACGAATCCGACTATTATTATACCATCACCCATCACGACTTCGACTGGACGGCTAGTGATCTTTCCAAGAATGAATACCTGGAAGGATTTGACGACGTTCGGATAGAGACCTATGAGAATTCTTTGCTCACCTTGCAGATGTTCTCACACTATATGCTGACCATTCCCAACCGGGAAACGCGAAGACTGACCAAGAGTGGAAATTATATGATTCACATCTACAACTACGACCGAGAACTGATCTTCTCCAGAAAATTTATGATCGTGGAGCAGTTAGCTGGTGTCCAAGTCGGTATCAAAAGGGCCAGGGACCTAAACCGAATAGAAACTAGCCAGGTTGTCCAGTTTACCATCAACTCGCCAACGCTTTTGCTGGTTAATCCCAAACAGACCGTTAAAACACTGGTTCTGCAAAACAGCGATCACAATACGGCCATAACCAATCTTATACCTCAATACACTTTGGGAAATGAACTGGTCTACCGTTACGACAAGGAGGCGACCTTTAAGGGTGGAAACGAATTCAACTCCTTTGACAATAAGGACGTACGGGCAGCCAGCAATGGAGTAAGAAGGGTTGACAGGAACGAATTGTACGAACACTATCTCTTTACGGATGTGCCTCGGAAAGAACAGGTTTATACTTACAACCCGGACATCAATGGAAACTTTGTGATCAATAACATCAATTCTCAGCGGAATCAAAATCTGGAAGCCGAATATGTTTGGGTTCATTTTGCCTTGCAGTATTATGACGACCTGGATGGTAAGGAGATCTATCTCTATGGAAATTTCAACAATTGGAACCTGAGCGAAGAAAACCGCCTGAGATACGACTCTGAAAGTGGATCTTATAAAACAAGTGTGTTGATGAAACAAGGGTTCTACAACTACAAATATGTTCTCCTAAACCCAGATGGTAGCATCGACCCCGGTGGTGTTAGCGGAAATTACTGGCAAACCGAGAACCAATATACCGTACTGGTTTATTTTCGCGATCTGGGAGCCCGATATGATCGCATTATTGGCTGGGGTCAGGCCAACTCAACCACTATCAATAACAATTAGTCACCGCGCAGCCGAAACGCGTTTAGTTTGACCGTTTCTTCTATCTTTATGGAGTGAGCGAGAACAAATCCGTCATAAAGAATAGTCGGAAAGCTGAGAAGTTCCGAGGAGCCGAATGCCTGAATTGTGGTCACCCTCTGGACCTGACGGATCGCTACTGTTCATATTGTTCTCAGATGAACACCACCAAGCCACTGACACTGAGTGATTTCTTCGGTGAATTTATAGGCAGTATCATCACCTACGATTCCCGATTCAGGTATACGCTCAAGGACCTTTTACTGAAGCCAGGAACCATCAGCAGAAATTACGTGGATGGATCGAGGCTTAAATACGCAAACCCATTTCGATTTTTTCTAAGTGTATCCATAATCTATTTCCTGGTGCAGAGCCTGATCACCCTGATCACGGGAGAAAATCAACTTTTTAATGACCAGGCGGATCCAAATTTTCAAGGAATAACCATTACACCTACCGAAGACGGTAACTTTGAGTTGGCTGCAAAAGATGTTCAGGATTCTGTCAAATTGGATTCTGTGCTCCGCACCCAAGTGGCCGATGTGGATTCCATATTGCGGGCCAATAACATTCCCGTCAACACCAATCTCAACGGTAAGGACATCAACATTAATCCCTTCACCATCGGTAAGGATTCTGTAGATAGCTACACCTACTATTCTGAACAATCACTGGATTCCCTCGGGTTCTTCGAACGCAATTTCAAACGGTTCTGGCTGTATCGCAATTTCTATCAGGCCACAGGAATTGTGAATTCTACGGTCGCCCTGGATAGCCTGAAACACGATAACACGCGCTATCACCGATGGGCCTATGACAAGAACCAGGCCCTGGAAAGGATAGAAGAAAAACCAGGCGAGTTCGCACAATACTTATTGGAAAAGACACCTTTCTTTGTCTTTTTCTTTGCACCCATCTACGCCCTCTTCTTCTGGTTGATCTACTCCAAGAAGAAACATACCTACATGGCCCATTTGGTCTTTATCTTCCATATATTCAGCTTTATTTTCCTGGCCATGCTGATCAGCATATTACCGGATACCCTGATCGGTTATGATATTTTTTCCAGTGTGCTCTTCGGTCTGATTGGCCCCTTCTATTTCTATAAAGCCATGCGGAACTTTTACAAGCAAAACCGGCTGATCACTTTGATAAAATTTGTATTTTTAAACTGGGTCTTCTTTGTTAGCGCAACTATAGCCGCCCTGATCTTCTTTGCGATAACAGCTGCACTGTATTAAAATGGTACAACAAGTCACAGATGGGATTAAGGTTTCGGTGGAAACAGCCTACGAAGGTTGTTTTCAACGGGGATACCAGTTGCATTATTCCTTCAGTTATACCATACGTATTCACAACCAACGCAAGCGATCGGTCAAGTTATTTTCAAGATTCTGGAAGATCCACGATGCCTTGAACGATACAGAGATCGTGATCGGGGAAGGTGTGATCGGCGAACAACCGTTACTGAACCCAGGTCAATCTCATACCTACAGTAGTGGATGTGTATTACTGGCACCTGTTGGTTCTATGAAGGGACATTACCGGATGAGGGATCTTCCGGAAAACGAAGAAATGAAAGTAGGAATCCCTACATTCCAACTGCACGCTGGCTTTGCCATGAATTGAATTGGCCGTAACTCCCTTTGCCTTCCATTCGTATCTTTTTTTGTCCTTGCCAGATATGGCAGAATCCGCAATGCGAATCGTAAGTAAAGCGATATGGACGGCTGAGATCGAATTCTGAGGACTTAAAAACCCCGTCATAATCCAGTTGTCCGGAAGATGAATACCGCATGATCCGGAAGAGGTCATCACCCAGGGGGTCCGGATCGATGTAAAACCAAGCCTGACTCCCAATTCCATCCAGAAACTGTGCTTGCAAGGGGATGGCACATTCTGCCAGAGAACGTTCATTATTCTCGCCTTTTGGCCTCTTATCAAAGTAATTTTTGAGGTTTTCCCTAAATGCGGACCCGTTGTAGCTGCTCACTTCTCCATTCTCCACCAGGTACATTTCTCTCTGGCTTGAGGCGATCTCAACATTACCCACTGTACTGGGAGTAAAAAGTTTGTTCCATTGAAGCCTTCTCCTGATCCGACCGCTAGAGGTCGAAGCTAAAAGGGTATCGGCCACAAAACGAGAACAATTGCTTCCATTCTTGTGGAAAGCACCATAAGGAATACTTCCTCTTTTTTGTAAGCCCAAGATATAATCACAGGCTTTTTGGTGGTCTACCGCTTTGCAGACCGAGGCCAGTAATCGTCCTTCACCATGGGTGCGGTCCGGATGTTTATCCAGCCACAGGAGAATGTCGTCCAAATTAGTGATCTCTCCGTGGGCATCATAACTAGCAAGGATCGGGATCTTTAATTCGGCATCTGTTTCCTTACTTCTCACACGGCCATATCCCTTGGGCGTGATATAACGACCAAAGTCAAAATAGTGTAGTTCCCTTGAAGGATCAACCAGCAGCATGGCTGCATGACCTGCTTTGATATAATGACGAGTCCCAAGTCCAACTAGGGGCAGGACCTTGCAGATCCATTCGTCACTCATGGTCACAAAGGTGTCCGGATAGGCCAGTACAATTATTTCGGTGGTCTTACTCATAGATTGCAAACCCGTTTGTTGGGGATAACTAGTTAAAAGTAGCAAAATGAGCGGGAAACTTACAGATTCGACCAGAAATGAGTCACTTTTTGGATTGTAATACCAAGGTCAGATCATACCAAATTCAAGCTTCGGACAGCCTGAGAATTCGACCTTAAAATCGTACCTTTGTGCGCAGTTTAACCCAAGGATAATTTTTACTGAAATGGGAAAAGGATTTTATGAAGTTCCGGTTGCCGTAAACGAACCGGTCATGGGCTATGCCCCTGGTAGTGCAGAACGCGAAGAAGTTCTGGCTACCTATAAAAAAATGTATCATAGCCGGATCGATGTGCCTATGTTCATCAATGGAAAAGAGGTGGAAACGGGAGATACCGGTAACATGGCTCCTCCACACGACCACCAGCACAGTCTGGGTGTTTATCACAAAGCCGACCAGTCACTGGTGCAGGAAGCGATCGATACGGCCCTGGAAGCTCGAAAGAAATGGTCAAAAATGCCTTGGGAACAGCGAGCTGGCATCTTCCTCCGCGCTGCTGAATTGATCGCTGGACCTTACCGCGCTAAGATCAACGCGGCCACTATGTTGGCTCAATCCAAAACTGTGCACCAGGCCGAGATCGACGCTGCCTGCGAATTGATCGATTTCCTTAGATTCAATGTACAATTCATGACGGAGATCTATGCCGAGCAGCCAGAGTCTACCTCGGGTGCATGGAACAGACTGGAATACCGTCCATTAGAAGGTTTTATCTACGCCATCACTCCGTTTAATTTCACGGCGATTTCCGGGAATCTACCCGCCAGTGCAGCCCTAATGGGAAATGTAGTTGTCTGGAAGCCATCGGATAGCCAGGTCTATTCTGCCAAAGTGATCATGGATGTTTTCCGTGAAGCAGGCGTTCCCGCCGGGGTCATCAATATGGTAATGGGAGATCCGGTGATGATCACAGAAACAGTGCTAGCCAGTCCTGATTTTAGTGGGCTGCATTTCACTGGTTCCACCAACGTATTTAAGGACCTCTGGAAAAAGATCGGAACTCAGATCCACACCTACAAGACTTATCCTCGTATCGTAGGGGAAACCGGAGGTAAGGATTTCATTGTGGCACACCCCACTTCTAATCCTAAACAAGTGGCCACGGCAATTACTCGAGGTGCCTTCGAATTCCAGGGACAAAAGTGTAGTGCTGCAAGCCGATGCTACATCCCCGCCTCTATGTGGAACGAGGTGGAAGGCTATCTTAAAGCTGACTTGGCTTCCATTAGTATGGGGTCTCCAGAAGATCTTAACAATTTTGTCACTGCGGTGATCCACGAGGGGTCGTTTGACAAACTGGCCAGCTTTATTGATCAAGCCAAGTCTGATAGCGATGCGCAGATCATTGCAGGGGGTAATTACGACAAGTCCAAGGGATACTTCATTGAGCCGACGGTGATCAAGACCGATAATCCGAAGTACACCACCATGTGTACCGAGCTCTTTGGGCCTGTGGTCACCATTTACGTCTATCCGGACAACCAATGGTCAGAAACCCTGCAACTGGTTGATGAGACTGGAGAGTATGCATTGACCGGAGCTGTTTTCAGCGAAGACAGATACGCTTTGGAAGAGGCGGTTCAAGCCTTGGAAAATGCTGCCGGTAACTTCTACATCAACGACAAGCCAACAGGTGCAGTTGTTGGTCAGCAACCATTTGGAGGCGCCAGAGGAAGCGGAACCAACGACAAAGCGGGAAGTAAGCTGAATTTGTATCGCTGGATCTCTCCCCGTATGGTGAAAGAGACCTTTGTAACACCAACGGATTACAGATATCCTTTCCTGGGATAGTTTAAGTGAACTAAAATCCAGAACCCACCCATCGCGGTGGGTTTTTTATTTCACGGGAAGATGAACGACGGACTTGGTCTCGAAGAATTCCTCCTGAAAATAGGCGGACAACGGATAGATCCGGGCATTGGGAAAGGGCGCGAGTTCTTCGACCAGATCTCCACCTTTTAGATAGAGGATCCCATTGCTTAACTGATGACGACTTTCTGCTTTCACTTTGCCTTTAACCCATCGATGGAATGCATCCATTCGGGCGACGGCACGACTGACTATGAAGTCATACTCCTTGTTCACATCTTCCGCACGACCATGGGTAAAACGAACATTTTCCAACTGCAATCCCTTGACAACCTCCTCTACCACCTTGATCTTCTTCCCGATACTGTCCACCAGGTGAAATTGGGTCTGAGGAAATAAAACTGCCAGGGGAATACCTGGGAATCCTCCTCCCGTTCCAACATCCATGACCTCTGTTCCAGGTAGAAATGGTTGCACTTTGGCAATCCCCAGGGAATGTAAGACATGCCGTAAATAAAGTTCGTCTACATCCTTCCTGGAGACCACATTGATTTTACTGTTCCAGTCCTCGTAGAGTTCACGCATCAGCGAGAACTGACCCGTTTGGTTTATGGTAAGATCCGGAAAATAATGTTGAATTCGATCCATAGCAGAAGAGGCAGCGAATTTAATTATTCTTGGGATAACTTTATGATATGCCCTCTCGTATTGCGTCAAGAATACGTATTTTTGTGTTTTTACCAAAAATTGCTCTCTTGGAAAATCAAGTCAAATTCTCACGCACGGATTCCTCTAATTTTTTCAGGACTCTGAACAAGCGTGTAAATCAATATTTTAAAGAAAATAATGTTGCCCGGTCCGGTAACTGGAAATTGCATCTGAAAACAGTTGTGATGTTCCTGCTTTACCTGGCGCCCTACTTCCTGATCATGCTGATCGATATGCCCGGCTGGCTGCAGCTTATTCTAGCTGTTGTTATGGGTGTTGGTATGGCCGGAGTGGGTATGAATGTGATGCACGACGCTAATCACGGTTCTTATTCGTCCAAGAAATGGGTGAACAAACTAATGGGAGGAAGTATCTATATCCTTGCCGGTAATGTTTACAATTGGCAAGTACAGCATAATGTACTCCACCATACGTATACCAACATTCACGGACACGATGAGGATATGGAAACTGGGTCCATCATGCGATTTTCAGAACATCACAATTGGAAATGGTTTCACCGATTTCAGCATATTTACAGCATATTCCTCTATGGACTGCTGACCATCAATTGGGTGCTGACAGCGGACTTCAAACAAACCAAAAGATATTTGGACCGTAAATTGTCCTACGGGAAGCTTCCTTCACCTCTCAAGCAATGGAGTACCCTCATATTGTTCAAAGTGGTCTATGCCATCGTCTGGTTGGTGATCCCGATCTTGTTTTTCAATATTGTTTGGTGGAAGATACTGATCGGATTCTTTGTGATGCACTACACAGCCGGACTTATTTTGAGTGTAGTATTCCAACTAGCTCATGTAGTGGAAGACGCCGAGATGCCTGTACCGGACGAAGCTGGAAATATGAAGAATACCTGGGCCATTCACCAGTTATTTACCACTGTCAATTTCTCCACTAAAAACCGGATCGTCAATTGGTTCACAGGTGGGCTTAACCACCAGGTAGAACATCACATCTTTCCCAACATCAGTCATATTCACTACACCAAGATCTCTCAGATCGTGAAGTCTACAGCCATCGAATTCAATCTACCTTATAACGAATATAAAACCACACGAAAAGCAGTGATCGCCCACTTCCAGCATTTGAAGCAGTTAGGCGCTAATCCCGCTTTGAGTATCTGATCATGAGCAACCCACAATTATCGAAGCGTGTCAACGAAATGGCTACTTCGGCCACCTTGGCTATGGCAGCCAAGGCACGCGAACTTCGAGGTCAAGGTAAAGACATCATTGGCCTGAGTCTAGGAGAACCCGATTTTACGGTACCTGAGTTTGTTAAAGAAGCCGCTGTTCAGGCCATCAATGACGATTACCATTCCTATACCCCCGTAGATGGATATGCGGATCTCAAGACTGCGATCATCGAGAAGTTCAAACGAGATAACGGACTGAGCTACAATCCGACCCAGATCGTAGTATCCACGGGAGCCAAGCAGTCTTTGGCCAACCTGGCCCAGGTCCTGTTGAATGAAGGAGACGAGGTGCTCTTGCCTGCTCCATACTGGGTCAGTTATAGCGATATCAGTAAGGTAGCCGGAGGAGTTCCTGTGCCCATTGATACAAGTATTGAAACCGATTTCAAGATCACTCCAGAGTCACTAAGAGCTGCCATTAGCCCCAGGACAAAGATGATGATCTATTCGTCTCCCTGTAATCCAAGTGGCTCGGTCTACAGCAAAGAAGAATTGCGGGCCCTGGCCGATGTTTTGGTGGATCACCCACAGATCATAGTGGTCAGTGACGAGATATACGAACACATCAATTTTGTTGGCGGACATGCCTCCATGGCGCAATTTGAGGATATGTATGACAGAACGGTTACCGTTAATGGTGTATCCAAGGCTTTCAGCATGACTGGTTGGAGGATAGGGTATATCGGTGCACCGGATTGGATCGCTCGTGCTTGTAACAAGATGCAGGGACAAGTGACCAGCGGGGCCAACTGTATCGCTCAGCGAGCAACGATTGCTGCCCTGGAAAGCCCTCCTTCTGCCATTCAGTACATGATCGACGCCTTCCAATCCAGGAGGGAACTCATCCTTGGACTATTGGCCGATATCCCTGGCTTTAAATGCAACGAACCGGAAGGAGCATTTTATGTGTTTCCGGATGTATCTCACTATTTTGGCAAGACCATCAATGGGACAACCATCTTTGATTCTTCAGATTTTGCGATGTACCTTCTGGAGGAAGCTGGAGTGGCGACCGTAACAGGAGCTGCTTTTGGTGACCCCAATTGTATTCGAATCTCTTATGCAGCATCTGAGGAAGATATCAAAGAAGCCATGTCCCGGATCAAGAACGCACTTTCTTAATATCTGATTCATGGCCCGATTCTTACTTCTCGGTAGTGGTGAACTTGGCAAAGAGTTTGTCATTGCCGCGCAGCGATTGGGACATTGGGTGATAGCAGCTGACCGTTATCCCAATGCGCCTGCCATGCAGGTAGCCCAGGAATATGAGATCATCAATATGCTGGATGGGAAAGCTCTGGATGGGATCGTAGAAAAGCACAGACCAGATTATATTGTACCGGAAATTGAAGCCATCCGCACGGAAAGGCTATACCACTATGAACAGAATGGAATCTCCGTAGTTCCGTCGGCTAAGGCTGCCAATTATACCATGAACCGCAAGGCCATTCGGGACCTTGCGGCTAAGGATCTCCAAATTCAGACAGCGGATTACCGCTATGCAACCTCAGCCGAAGAATTACAGGAGGCTGTAGCCGCAATTGGGATGCCTTGTGTGGTGAAACCATTAATGTCTTCCAGCGGTAAGGGGCAAAGTACGATCCACCGGGAAGAGGATATAGAAAAGTCCTGGAATTACTCCCAGGAAGGCTCCAGAGGTGATGTGGCCGAGGTAATTGTAGAGGCTTTTGTCCACTTCAACTACGAGATCACACTACTCACCTTGACACAAATCGATGGTCCGACCCTATTTTGCCCACCTATTGGACACCGACAGGAAGGTGGAGACTACAGGGAGAGTTGGCAACCCATGCCAATGGACGAGATGGATTTACAGGACGCCCAGCAAATGGCTAAACAGGTCACCACTGCCTTAGGCGGTGCCGGGATCTGGGGAGTTGAATTCTTTATAGCAGATGACGGAGTATATTTCTCTGAGCTATCCCCCAGGCCACATGATACGGGCATGGTTACACTGGCCGGAACCCAAAACTACAATGAATTCGAATTACACCTCAGAGCGATCCTGGGGCATAATTTACCGGGAATATTTCTGGAAAGACAAGGTGCCTCTGCCGTTGTCTTGGCCCAGGGCCATTTGGATGATCCCCAGATCAAAGGACTGGAAAATGTGGTTTCGGAACCAAAATCGGACGTACGCATATTTGGAAAACCAGATGCCAGGCCCAACCGGCGTATGGCGGTGGTGCTAACCTATGATGAACTGGATTCTGACCTGGATCAAACTGTCCGGCGAGCCAAGCATTTAGCCACTCAACTCAGCGTGGAATGAACGATCTATTTCAAAAATTTGAAACCGTACCTGCCAGAGAGATCATTCCGGGATTTGACGCCCATTTGATCCATACTGATAAGCAAACCTTATCCCTGGTAAAAACCAAGGCGGGAAGTCACTTACCACAGCACCACCATTTCCACGAACAGATCTCTATGGTCATGGAAGGTGAATTCGAGATGACGGTCGAAGGACAAACAAAAGTGTGCGGAAAGGGAGATGTGGTGGTGATTCCTTCCAATGCAGTCCACTCCGGACGATCCCTGACCGATTGTATCATCCTGGACACCTTTACCCCGGTTCGGGAAGATTATCAATAAGCTTATCGATTACGCCAGAAGAAAGGCGTAAAAAGGATCAGAACAGTAAAGAGCTCCAAACGTCCGATCAACATCAGGAAAGACGCCCATAGTTTACCGGCTTCAGGCAGGTTACCGAAGTTCTCAGTTGGCCCCAGTGCCCCTAGTGCCGGACCGACGTTACCCAGGGAACTAGCCGCGCCACCCAAGGCAGTTTTGAAATCCAGGCCGATCCAAGAGAAGACCAAGACCCCAACAATAAAGGACAACATATACAGGATGAAAAAGGCCAGAATGTTGAACACAATAGGTTGCTGCACTGCGCGCTGGTTGTAGCGCACAGGTAAGATAGCATTAGGATGTAGTGTGCGTTTGAACTCCAACATCCCATTTTTGATCATGATCAAGTGGCGGACGATCTTGATCCCACCCGACGTAGACCCCGCAGATCCGCCCAGGAACATCAGCCCCAGGAAGAAAATGGTCAGAAAGGAGGTCCATGCGGTAAAATCGGCAGTGACAAAACCGGTTGTTGTGATCACAGCAAGCACCTGGAACATACCGTGGCGAATGGCACTTTCAAACTTGCCCCATACCATAGGGTGATCAATGCTGGACTGGCTAGGATCCGCCCAAAAGTAGATGATCAATCCGGTCAAGACGGTAAAACCGAAGATCAGTGCGACATAGAGTTTGAATTCTTCATCCTGGAAAATCTTGGAAAATTTGGTCTTAAAGGCAAAATAGCTCAGGACAAAATTGGTTCCAGCCAGGAACATAAAGATCATAGTTATGTACTGGATCAAAGGACTGCCATTCCAATGGGCCATACTGGCATTTTTTGTACTAAAGCCTCCTGTACTCAGTGTACTCAGGGAATGGTTTATTGCATCGAAAAAACTCATTCCCGCCAGTGACAGCAAGAGGGTCTCGGCCAGGGTGTATCCCACATAAATGAGCCATAAGCGCTTGGCGGTATCTGTGATCCTTGGGTGCAGCTTGTCACCACCAGGACCCGGCGCTTCGGCTGCGAACAGCTGCATCCCTCCTATTCCCAGCAGTGGCAGGATGGCAATGGCCAATACTATGATTCCCATTCCTCCTATCCAATGGGTGATACTTCGCCAGAATAGTATGCCCTCCGGAAGTGCTTCGATATCAGAAAGTATAGAGGATCCTGTGGTGGTGTACCCACTCATGGTCTCAAAAAAGGCATTGGTAAAACTGGGAATGGCCCCGGAATAGATATAGGGCAGGGTCCCCGTTAAGGACATGAACAACCAGCCAAAGGTGACGATGATATAGCCTTCCCTTTTTTGAATTTCCTTTCTATGCTGCCGGGTAGCAAGCATCAGGGCAGCTCCGATCAGCATGGTGGTTGCACCGGCCAGTGAGATGGGTGTGGTGGCGCCATCTCCATAACTTAGGCTGAACAGTGCTGCCAACCACATAAAACCACCGTTGACCAGCAACAAGAGGCCCATTAGGTAGAATATGATCCGGTAATTCAGTTTGGACAGAGAACCCATCAGACAAAGAGTTTCTCTACCTTCTTAATGGATTGCGGCAAGCAACAGACCACGATCCTATCCCCTCGTTGTATTTTGAAATCTCCAAGTGCGATCAAACCTTCATCATCGCGAACGACCCCACCGATTATGGCGGAACGAGGAAAATCAATATCCCTAACCAACTTGTTACAGACCTTGGAAGAACCTGAAACCACAAATTCCAGCAGCTCGGCGTTCATATTGTTGAGCTTGGTCATGGCAACGATCTCACCTTTTCTAACGTAGCGAAAGATATTGTTGGCCGCCAATAGCTTTTTATTGATCAGGGTAT
Source organism: Aureitalea marina (assembly GCF_002943755.1). Classification (NCBI taxonomy): domain Bacteria; kingdom Pseudomonadati; phylum Bacteroidota; class Flavobacteriia; order Flavobacteriales; family Flavobacteriaceae; genus Aureitalea; species Aureitalea marina. Next base: position 302,895 of record NZ_MQUB01000001.1, on the reverse strand, counting down.
CTATCCCGATAGACTGAGAGAGCCTGAAGTAATCCATATTCTCTACAAGGGCAATGGTCTTCCTGACTCCTTTGGAGCGGGCAACCAGGCAAGACATAATATTGGTCTCGCTGTTTCCTGTCACGGAAATAAAGGCGTCCATATCCTGAATGGACTCCTCCTCCAGCAACTCCACATTCCTTCCATCGCCCTGAATGACCAGGACAGACGAAAGTTCGTCGGCGATCTCGAAGGCCTTCTCCTTGTTATTCTCGATCAACTTTACATTGAAGCGCGAACTACAGAGGTCTTTCGCAGCCTTGTAACCGATATTACTGCCGCCCAGTATCATGACATTCTTGATCTCTTCCCTCACCTTTCCGGTCAGTTGATAAATCTGCTCTACCCCATCCTTGGTCGTTATGAAATATACCTGATCCCCTTCTTTAAAAATGGTGTCTCCCCTGGGGATCAAGGTGTACTGTGTTCCAAATCGTTGGATAGCAATAGGTACGCACTTGAGTTGCGGATTGTCCTGTGTAACCTGTTTTACCGAATTGCCCACAAAGGCAGCAGTACGTGAAAGGGTCAGTCCGATCATGATCAGAGCGCCATCTTCAAATTCATAGGTGTCATTGAACCCGCTTTGATTGAGCAAAAGTTCGATCTCACTAGCGGCAAGCGCCTCTGGAGAGATCAATTCGTCAATACCAAATTTGGTAAAGCCTACCGTCTCCTTATTCTCGATAAATTCGGTATTGGCAATACGGGCAATGGTCCGTTTGGCTCCCAACTGTTTGGCCAGGACACAGGCTGTAATGTTGGTGGTTTCGCTGGAAGTAACCCCAATAACCAGATCGGTCCTTTCTACCTGGGCATCCCGAAGAATAGAGATGGAAGTAGCATCGCCTTTGATGACCCGGATATCCAAATGAGTATCGGCATAGGCTAGCGATTCCCTGTTGGTATCGATCAGCGTAATATCTTGAGATTCGAAAGAAAGGAGTTTGGCTAAATGAAATCCTACCTCACCGGCACCGGCTATGATAATTTTCATAAGAATAAGGGCAAATGCGGGGCAAAGTTACCAAAATTTAGTCTATCCGCTTCAATTTGGTCTTTTCTTGTTGTCCTTTTCACTCAGTGGACTGCATAAAAATATGTAGATTTGCACGCCTGATTTCCAATGGTTGTGAACGTTAAACCTTACAAAGACTCCGAGCTAAATAAGAAGAAACAGGTCGAACAAATGTTCGATACCATTTCTGGTCGCTATGATGGGCTAAATCGAGTTATTTCACTGGGTACCGATGTCAAGTGGAGAAAGAAAGTGATTGCGATGATCGCTAAGGAAAACCCCACTAATGTGCTCGATATTGCTACAGGAACCGGAGACCTGGCGGTAAGCTTTGCCACTAAAACTGAAATCCCGGAGATCGTTGGCCTGGATATCTCGGAAGGGATGCTTAGCGAAGCACGTAAGAAGAGCATAGGTCAATCTTGGAGCGATCGGGTTCAATTTGTGCGTGGTGACGGCGAATCCTTGCCATTTGAGAACAATCATTTCCACGCGGCTACCGTGTCCTTCGGGATACGAAATTTTGAAAATCTGGAACAGGGTCTTTCAGAAATTTTAAGGGTTATCCAGCCAGGTGGACAATTAGTGATACTGGAAACCTCCGTCCCAACCAAATTCCCATGGAAACAAGGCTACAATGTTTATACCAAGGCGATCCTGCCATTGATCGGTCGGATCTTTGCACGGGATAAAGTGGCCTATAGCTACCTCAGCGAAAGTGCATCCGTTTTTCCTCACGGAGAAGCACTCAACAATATTTTGAGGAAAATCGGGTTTAAAGAGGTGATCAATTTGCCCCAGACCTTTGGTTCGGCAACAATTTATTCGGCTACCAAGTAACATGAAACGATTTCTATTGATCTTGTTCGTCTTTGGCCTCAGTTATTCGGCCTCTGCTCAACTCTTTCGTAAGGAACGGCTATCCAATATGGAGAATTTTGACAAGCGCCGTTATACCTGGGGATACTTTCTTGGCTTTAATAGCTTGGACTTCAAATTCCGTTATGACCAGGACCGAAATGATGTTAGCAACACAGACGTTCAGGTGGAAAGTCAGGTAGGATTTAATGTAGGATTGATCGGAGATTTGCGGATCAATAACTACATCAACCTTAGGCTTGAACCGGGAATGGTCTTTGCGCAACGAAATTTACGCTTTCCAGGTTTTGCCGAAGAAAGGGACGAATTGAGAGAAGTAAAGTCTACTTATATACATATTCCTTTACTGGTCAAATTCTCGACCAAACGAATGAATAACTTTAAGCCATTCATAATTGGAGGAGTATCTACCAGCATCAACCTCTCCAGTAACGAGTCAAACCCACAGGATAACAGTGCCGGGCAGTTTCGGATGACTAGTTCAACCTATTATTACGAAATGGGAATTGGAGTGGACCTCTACCTCTATTACTTCAAGTTTACGCCTTCTATACGTGGTGTATTTGCTATGAGTGACGAGTTGGTCCCGGATGTCGACCCAAACAGCCCTTGGACCGGAAACATTGCCTCCATGGCTACGCGCGGAATATTCATAAACTTCACCTTCCAGTAGGCCGTCTGAACTCATTGATCAGGATGGCTCCAGCCGTGGCCACGTTCAGGCTTTCGGTTGTTCCGTTCTCACCAAACCGGGGAATACTAATTCGGTGATCGATGACTTGACTCACTTCGTCTGAAATGCCCTGACCTTCATTTCCCAAAACCAGTACAGCATTTTCCGATAAGGTTGTCGAGTAAACCGAATCGCTATCCATATAACCACCGTATACCGGATTTGGACAATGATTGAGAAACTCTCGCAAATTCAGATAATGTAGTCTGACCCGGGCGATAGAACCCATGGTGGCCTGGACTACTTTGGGATTGAAGCAATCTGCCGTGTCTTCACTGCAAACAATAGATGAAATCCCATACCAATCGGCCAGGCGGATGAGGGTCCCCAGGTTGCCGGGATCACGCACAGCATCCAATGCCAGAACTAAGCCATCCACTCGAGCTTCAACAGGATCTGGGATATAAAAAATGCCTAAAGTAGTGCCTGGATTTTTCAATGCGCTGAGCTTTTTAAGCTCTGTATCGCTTACTTGAAGGGTCCCATTGGGCCATTTCGAAATATCATCTGTGGTCAGTAGGCTGTGAAGTTGCAATCCGGAGTTTAACAGTTCGCGGACTACTTTTGGGCCTTCGGCAAGAAAAAGTCCGGTTTTGTTTCGGTACTTTTTTTGATGCAATCCGGTTATTAGTTTAATTTGAGCCTTGCTGAGCAAAATAGTTTATTTTTGAACGAAGGTAATGTAGCATACTTGTCCAACTCCAGCATAAAAATATCAATATTTTTAGTAGTCATTACCTCTCTTTTCTCCTGTAATGCAGTTAAACATCTGGAAGAGGACGATCTGCTCCTCACTGAGAACTCCATCGTGGTAGACGGTGAAGTAACCAAAAATCCAGAACCCTACAGCCTGTTAAATCAAAAACCGAATCCCAAGACCCTGGGAATGCCAGTTGGACTGCATATCTACAATCTGGCCGATCAAAATCCTGATTCTACCTACCAGAATTGGCTCGGCAAGAAACCCAAAAGAGAAGAGCGAATGGTCAAATTCCATTCCCGCAAGCAGGTCGTTCAATTGGGAAGATTCTATTCTGGTTTCAACAAGTGGTTACAAGATACCGGAAATGCCCCGGTGATCATTGAGGAATCCAAGACCAATAAATCCATTGACAGATTGGAGGAGTATTACTTTTCCAAAGGCTGGTTCAATGTAAAGGCCAGCGCACGCGTGGTTCAGGATTCAACCAAAGAGAATAGAGGAAGTGTAGTGTACGACGTGACTCGCTACACACCTTATATATTGGATTCAATCACTACCCAGATCAGTTCACCAGCTATAGATTCACTTTTCCGGGCGACCGAGGCCCGAACATTTATAAAATCAGGCAAACAATACGATGTGGACGATTTTATCAATGAGCGGGATCGCCTCAACATATTGTTTAGAAATAATGGATTGTATTACTTCTCCCAGGAATATATCGAGTTCGATGCCGATACGGTAAATACCGGGCACAAAGTATTGGTGGATTACATCATACCGGACCGACGGATCACCACCCAGGATTCGGTCTACACAGAACCCTTTAAGGTCCATCATATCTCCGATGTCAGGATAGTGACCGATTATAGCTACTCCAACAGGGGCCGTCCATATACGGATTCGATTGTATACAACGGATACAAGCTTTACGGCTATGACGAGATAAAATACAGGCCCAAGGCTATTACAGATGCTATTTCCATCGCTCCCAATTCCATCTTTAAAGATATTGACCGTCGCCTGACCTACAATCAGGTGAGGGATCTGAGAACATTTAAGTACCCTAATATCGATTATCGGGAAGATCCTTCGGACAGCACGGGAACAGGTCTGATCACCACCATCTTACTCAGTCCTCAGAAAAAGTATACCCTTGGATTGGACTTTGATGCATTTACTTCGACCATCCAACAATTCGGGATTGGTTTTAGTGCAACCCTGGGTATCCGTAATGTTTTCCGTGGTGCCGAATTACTGGAGATCTCCGGTAGCGGAAGTGTTGGATCTTCCAAGGATGCGGCAGATAGTGAAAGTAAATTCTTCAACATTTCCGATGTAGGAGTAAATGCCAAATTATCCATTCCAAAAATCCTGTTCCCTGGTAATACTGACAATTGGATTCCTAAATATATGTCTCCGGTAACCAGTGCCAGTGTAGGGGTGAATGCTCAAAACAATATCGGTCTGGATCGAAGGAACATCAGTTCCATCTTTAGTTATCGCTGGAAACCGACCAACATTAAGTCCTATCAGTTTGACCTTTTCAATCTGCAGTACGTTAGGAACCTCAACCCGGACAATTACTACAATGTATATACAAGCTCTTACGATCTGCTGAACGATATTGCCGAGGATGTGAATTACCCCTTTGAAGATCCTATCAGTATGGAACTGGGCATTCCGGAGGAGGTCAATATGTTCATTCAGGAATCGCTGGACCCAAATAATCCTCTGGACCTAAATAGCAGCCAGCAACAGGAGGTTTTGGGAATAGCCGAAAGACAGGTTCGTTTGAGTGAGGACAATCTGATCTTTGCCACCAACTTCCAATGGATCCGAGATACCAGGCAGGGATTGGCAGACAGAAGTTTCTCCAGGCTGCGTTGGAAAGTGGAGTTCGCAGGGAACTTTTTATCGTTGGTCACCAGTTACTTCAACCTGGAAGAGGACGAGCAAGGGCGTGAGAAGATCTTCGGCGTTGCTTTCTCTCAATATGCCAAAGGAGAGATCGAATACCAAAAACACTGGCAAGTTGCCAATCGTTCTGTCTTTGCGACAAGGGCATTTATAGGCTTAGCACTACCTTACGGAAACAGTGGAAGTATGCCGTTTACCCGTAATTACTTTGCTGGGGGTGCAAACGACAACAGAGGTTGGAGAGCTTACGATCTAGGTCCCGGAAGCAGTGGTAGTATCTTGGACTTCAATGAAGCCAACTTTAAATTGGCATTCAATGCCGAACTACGTTTTCCACTCATTCGGGATCTGAAAGGAGCAATCTTTGCTGATGCCGGTAACATCTGGAACGTGCTTGACGACGTGCAGGTAGAATCCTTCCGGTTTACAGGTATAGAAGACTTGACAGAACTCGCACTTGCGACCGGCTTCGGCTTGAGATATGATTTCGGATTCTTCGTTTTCAGACTGGATATCGGGTTTAAGACTTATGATCCGGGATTACCAGAAGGAGCCCGATGGTTCAAGGACTATAATTTCGGAAATGCCGTCTATAACATCGGTATCAATTATCCATTTTAGGCTGTATTATTTTATTATTTTTGCCTTCTAATCTTACGCATTATGAGCCACCAATTTAAACCGGGGGTAGCCACCGGACAAGATGTTCAACGTATCCATCAACTAGCCAAGGAAAAAGGTTTTGCCATGCCCGCTGTCAACGTGGTGGGATCCAACAGTATCAATGCAGTCCTGGAGACAGCGGTCGAGTTGAACTCTCCGGTCATCATACAGTTCTCCAATGGAGGAGCCCAATTCAATGCCGGGAAGGGATTGTCCAATGAAGATCAAAAAGCAGCAATCGCAGGAGCTGTTGCAGGAGCGTTGCATGTGCATGAATTGGCGAAGGCGTACGGAGCTGTGGTCATCTTACATACCGACCACTGTGCCAAGAAATTGCTTCCTTGGATTGACGGTTTACTAGACGCGAGTGAGGCTCATTTTGAAAAGACTGGCTCTCCTTTGTTTAGCTCTCATATGATCGACCTGTCGGAAGAACCGATAGAAGAGAACCTGGAGATCTGTCATCGCTATTTGACGCGCATGAGCAAGATGGGCATGACACTCGAGATCGAATTAGGGATCACCGGGGGTGAAGAAGACGGGGTAGATAACACCGATGTGGATTCTTCCCGCCTCTATACCCAGCCTGAAGAGGTTGATTTCGCATACCAGCAACTTAAGAGCGTAAGTGATCAATTCACCATTGCAGCCGCTTTTGGAAATGTTCACGGGGTATACAAACCAGGAAATGTGCAATTGACCCCAAAGATTCTGCTCAATTCGCAAACCTATGTGCAGGAGAAACACGGAACGGGACACAATCCCATCGATTTTGTTTTCCATGGCGGAAGTGGATCGACCGTAGAAGAGATCCGAGAAGCCATTGGCTATGGAGTTGTAAAGATGAACATCGATACAGATTTGCAATTCGCCTTCAATGAAGGTATCAGGGATTATATGGTGAACAATGTGGAGTATTTAAAGACCCAGATCGGTAACCCGGAGGGGGACGATATTCCAAACAAGAAATATTACGACCCACGAAAATGGTTGAGGGAAGGTGAACTCACCTTTAAGGCCAGATTGAAAAAGGCCTTCGAAGACCTGAATAATATCAACACCCTGGCTAACTAAACAACTATCCTCATGGCTTGGTTTAAACGAACAAAAAAGGGAATTCAAACTCCCACCGAACAAAAGAAGGATGTACCCAAAGGACTGTGGTATAAATCCCCAACCGGTAAGATCGTCGATGCCGACGAGTTGGAGAAGAATTTCTATGTGAGCCCAGAGGACGGATATCACGTCCGAATAGGGAGTAAAGAATACTTTGAGATCCTGTTTGACGACAATACCTTCAAGGAATTGGACAAGAATATGGTCTCCAAGGATCCGTTGAAATTTGAGGACAGCAAGAAATACTCGGACAGGCTAAAAACCGCCATTGAGAAGACAGGACTTAAAGATGCGGTAAGAACCGCAGTGGGAAAGTCTATGGGAGAAGACCTGGTTGTCGCCTGTATGGATTTCAAGTTCATCGGTGGCTCTATGGGTAGTGTGGTTGGAGAAAAGATTGCTCGTGCAGCCGATTATGCGCTTAAGAATAACACCCCTTTTATGATCATCTCTAAAAGTGGTGGCGCCCGAATGATGGAAGCCGCACTCTCACTGATGCAGTTGGCCAAGACCAGTGCAAAACTTGCCCAACTCGCCAAGGCTGGTATTCCATACATTTCGTTGTGCACCGATCCAACTACCGGAGGAACTACAGCTTCTTTCGCCATGCTGGGAGATATCAATGTTTCCGAACCCGGAGCACTGATCGGTTTTGCAGGCCCTCGAGTTGTTCGTGACACTACCGGGAAAGAATTGCCTGAAGGATTCCAAACAGCCGAATTTGTCCTGGATCATGGATTCCTGGATTTTATCAGCCACCGGAAAGACCTGAAGCGACAGATCAACCTGTACCTGGATCTGATCCTTAACCGGCCTATCCGGGAGATGACAGCATAAAAAACCGCCCTTACGGGCGGCCTCAACCATCGAGAAAACTTATCCTGCTTGCTTACCTCAGGATAATAACAAAATCTTCTCCGTTAACACTTAATGTGGCGCGGCGATCACAAGTTCCGTCGCCAAAATTCAAGGTTCCCTCCTTCTGGTTGCGAAGCAAGGAGACCTCACCACTGACAATAAACGGACAGCTTGCCTCCTTGCGCAAGGGGACAATGACTTCAGCTTGGTGAGTGAAACCTGTAGACACCTCTACATTTCTGTTTCCGGTGATCAGGTAGACATTGTCTCTCCATACTCCGCTACCAACTCCTTCTATCCATTCCAGGACACGGGTACCCCGGACTTGGGCAATTATCCCGTCAGATAATGTTACTTCCAGATCCTTATTGGCGGTAGATTGGGGGTTACCGTTTAAATTGCCGCGCTCGCGGAAGATAGAACCTCCCCCTGCGACTGTCTTGTCGTTGTAGACGAAATCTTCAAATTGATAGGTGATGCTTCGTGTTTCAGCCACAAGTGGCCCATAGGAAAAATTGATCTTCCCGGAGATAATTGCACCGTTCCTGAGTTCGCAACCAAGTCCAAAATCCAGGGTGACAAAGGTTACATCATTCTCTGAACTTACGATCACAGTCACACAGTCTGAGAAGAAACTCTCCTGCTGTGCTGCCCACTCCTCCCGTTCAGCATAGGCGATGTCGATCATATCCAGAGCCATATCGGACGCTTCATCTGCTTCAGCGGATAGTTGAGAATCTTCCGCGGTCAGCTGGGCCGATTGCTCATCCTGAACCGGGTCGGTTGCTCCATCATCCTCCGAGCAGGAAGCCAAGAGGGTCGCAAAGACCAGGGACACCATAGCTAATTTCATTACATGTGATCTCATAATTGAATTGTTTTATAGGTTCATGTCTTTAAGACACCCTTAACAATCAATGGTTTAATACGTATGCGGATATTTAATTTTTTGATCCTCGAGCGGCTCAATAATGAATTTTACGTATCTTTGCCGCTCGATTACCACGAGGGTTATCGGATACATAAAAATCATTTAAATAATATTGGCATGTATTTATCACCAGAAGTAAAAAAGGAGATCTTTAAAAAACACGGTAAGGGAGAATCGGATACTGGTTCGGCCGAGGGTCAAATCGCACTATTCACTCACCGTATCGAACACCTGACCAAGCACCTGAAGCAAAACCACAAGGACTTCAACACTGAGCGTTCTTTGGTTAAGCTGGTAGGTAAGCGTCGTGCGTTGCTTGATTACCTTATGAAAAAGGACATCATGCGCTACCGTGCGATCGTTAAAGAGCTTGGACTGCGTAAATAATATGAAAAAAGGGGCATTTAGCCCCTTTTTTATTTGATCTTCACTTTTTGTAATTTGTTTCCTTAAAGGAACAATCAAAAAAGCTACTTTTTAGTTTTTCATTGGTCGATCACACACAACACAACCGTTATCTGAAAACCGGATAATGATCAGACAAACGTCCCGGCTTAGAAGGGACAAATGAAAAACAAATGATTCCAAAAACGTACAAAGAGGTCATAGACCTGGGTGACGGTAGGGAGATCTCTATCGAAACCGGAAAATTGGCCAAGCAAGCTGACGGATCTGCAGTTATCCAGATGGGTAACACCATGCTGTTAGCGACGGTGGTTTCGTCCCGAGACAAAAGTCCTTTCGACTTCCTGCCATTAACAGTAGATTATCGTGAAAAATTCGCCTCAGCTGGGCGATACCCTGGAGGTTTCTTTAAACGGGAAGCACGACCAAGTACAGACGAAATTCTGACCATGCGTCTTGTTGACCGTGTGCTCAGACCTTTATTTCCTAAAGATTACCGCTACGAGATCCAGGTAATGATCCAATTGATGTCCCATGACGAAAATGTCATGCCGGATGCCTTGGCCGGACTTGCCGCTTCTACAGTGATCCAATTGAGTGACATTCCTTTTGAGTGTCCTATCTCAGAGGTCCGAGTGGCCCGTATTGATGGTGAGTTCGTCATCAATCCAAGCTTTGAACAAGTAGCCAATGCAGATATTGACCTGATGGTCGGTGCCTCTGCAGACAGTGTTGCCATGGTTGAAGGTGAAATGGACGAGGTATCTGAGGAAGAAATGGCAGATGCTATCCGCTTCGCTCACGAAGCGATCAAAGTGCAGGTTGCTGCTCAGGAACGCTTGGTAGCCGCTGTTGGTAAAAAAGAAACCAGAGACTACGAAGGAAGTGAAGAAGATGAAGATCTTCAGAAAAAGATTCACGATGCCGTATACGATAAGTGTTATGCCATCGCCAAACAAGGTCTTGGAAAGCAAGAGCGAGGTGAGGCCTTTTCTGCTGTAAAGGATGAGGTCCTGGCTATGTTTGACGAGGAAACCCTTGAAGAACGCGGAGCCATGATCAAGAAATATTTCTCTGCAGCTCACAAAGATGCCGTAAGGGATGTAGTCTTGAAAGAAGGTATCCGATTGGACGGACGTCAGACGACAGATGTGAGACCGATCTGGTGCGAGGTGGATTATCTGCCGTCTACTCATGGTTCTTCCATCTTTACCCGGGGAGAAACTCAGGCATTGGCAACGGTTACCTTGGGAACTTCCAGAGAGGCCAACATCATTGACCTGCCAACAATTCAAGGCGAAGAGACCTTCTACCTGCACTACAACTTCCCTCCTTTCTCAACTGGTGAAGCCCGCCCATTGCGCGGTACTTCCCGACGTGAGATTGGACACGGAAACCTGGCCCAGCGAGCCCTTAAAGGTATGATCCCAGACGATTGTCCTTATACTGTTCGTGTAGTTAGTGAAGTACTTGAGTCTAACGGTTCCTCTTCCATGGCGACCGTTTGTAGTGGTACCATGGCCCTGATGGACGCTGGTATCCAACTGAAAGCTCCTGTTAGCGGAATAGCTATGGGACTGATCAGTGACGGAGAGAACTACGCAGTCTTAAGTGATATTCTTGGAGATGAGGATCACCTTGGAGACATGGACTTTAAAGTGACCGGAACTGCAAACGGTATCACAGCCTGCCAGATGGATATCAAGATCAAAGGTCTTAGTTATGAGATCCTGGTCAAGGCCCTGAAGCAAGCGAGAGATGGACGTCTTCATATTATGGAGAAATTAACCGACACCATTGCTCAGCCTAATGAGTCTGTTAAGCCTCATGCACCGAAGATCGTTACTACGACAATTCCTGAAGATTATATTGGAGCACTTATCGGCCCTGGTGGTAAGAACATCCAGGAACTGCAGAAACGAACCGAGACCACCATCGTAATAAACGAGGAGGATGGTAAAGGAATCGTGGAGATCCTCGGAACCAACCAACAAGGTATAGAAGATGTGATCAAAGCCGTTGAGGCCCTGACCTTCAAGCCAGAATTAGGCAGTGTTTACGAGGTCAAAGTGATCAAGATCCTTGAATTTGGTGCGGTCGTGGAATACCTGGAAGCTCCGGGGAACGAAGTTCTGCTTCACGTTTCAGAATTGGATTGGAAACGAACTGAAAATGTTACCGATATCGTGAATATGGGTGATGTCTTAGATATCAAATATCTGGGTGTTGATAGTCGTACCAAGAAGGACAAGGTTTCCCGTAAGGCGCTTCTTCCGAAGCCAGAAGGGTACAAAGAACGTCCTCCCCGAAGAGACGGTGGCAACAACCGAGGAAGGGATAACAGACGTCGCGATAATCGCGATAACCGACCTAGAGAAAGAAGAAGAGAAGAGTAGTCTTCCTTGCATATAAAAGAGCCGCGGAAATCCGCGGCTTTTTTTTTGTTTGGAAATTTAGTTTATTTTTAACACTGATTTAATATAACCGAACCAATAAACAGTCCCTATGAAAAAACTTTACGTTCTATTACTTGTTGCCTTAACCGTTGGCTTTCAGGCATGTACAGAGAAAGACAATACTATTGATGCCGTACTGGACGGAGTAGACAGTGGGGCTGTCCTTCGTACGCTCTCCATTATCTCGGGTGAAGTTCCACTAGGGACTGAAGGAGCCGGATTTGCAGTCGAGGTCGAGGAACAAGATAGTCAGGATGGTGCCTTGCTGGATAACGTTGACGTATTCGTGGCCTTTACAGATAACTCGCCAGAGAATGGTGATGCTTCCAAATCTGAAGTTGCGCTGAAAACCGTTGGTCGAGATGCCTTTACTGAAGGACCCTTCGGATTGCCAAGAGGTGTGATCGATGCTTCCTTGGATGAAATTCTAGGTGCTCTAGGGCTTCAGCAAGGAGATCTTTTTGGTGGTGATGCCTTCACCGTGCGATTGGCATTGAATTTGACGGATGGACGTACTTTTAGCGTTGATAACGCCGGAGGTATCATTACGGGAGGATTCTTTAACTCTCCTTTCCAATATACTGCTACAGTTATTTGTCCAATCCCGGATACCTACTTAACCGGTATGTATTTGTTAGAGGAGATCACTCCATATGTTGATGGTCCTACCTTCGATGACGGTTCAGTAACCGAGGTGTTTGTTGGAGACTTCAGTACAGAGCGTTACTTCCTGACCTCTAACTACCCGGACTATTGTACCACTCCAAACGACTTCCGCTTTACCTTGGTCTGTGGAACTGTCGTTGTACCTATCCAGGAGAGTAACTGTGCCTGCGGGTCCGGAGCTGATTATTTTGGCCCATCTGACAATCCGGCGAGCTACGATCTAACTGACGATTCAGTATTCCTGTTGACTTTTGAGAATGATGTTCAATCAGATTGTGCACCTCCAGAAGACACCACTTACAGGTTGACCAAGCAATAATCAAGACATTTTATTATCCGGATCGATTGGCTAATGATGAAGTCAAACTCGGTCCGGATAATATTTTTTTGACCATTTTGTAACATTTGGGTTATTAACTGCGTATAATAAATCACAGGCAGAACATTAACTTACTTAGCGCATTACTGTAAATGAGACAACTTAAAATCACCAAGCAGGTTACCAACCGGGAAACTGCTTCGCTAGACAAATACCTTCAAGAAATAGGAAAAGTTGATCTGATTACCGCCGAAGAAGAGGTGGAATTGGCTCAGCGTATAAAAGCCGGAGATCAGCGCGCGTTGGAGAAGTTGACCAAGGCTAACCTTCGTTTCGTGGTTTCTGTGGCCAAACAATACCAGAACCAAGGCTTGACCTTGCCCGATCTGATCAATGAAGGAAATCTTGGATTGATCAAAGCTGCACAACGATTTGACGAGACCCGTGGGTTTAAGTTCATTTCGTATGCGGTTTGGTGGATCCGACAGTCTATCCTTCAGGCGTTAGCAGAACAATCCAGAATTGTTCGTCTTCCGCTCAATAAGATAGGTAGCATCAATAAGATCAACAAGACCTATGCTTTCCTGGAGCAGGCACACGAACGTCCGCCATCTGCAGAAGAGATTGCCAAGGAATTAGATATGACGATCAATGATGTGAAGGAATCCATGAAGAATTCCGGACGTCACGTATCCATGGATGCACCTTTGGTAGAGGGTGAGGATTCTAATCTATATGATGTACTGAACAGTGGAGAGTCGCCAAACCCGGATCGCACCTTGTTGCACGAGTCCCTAGGTACTGAGATCGAGCGTGCGTTAGAAACACTTACTCCCAGGGAGGCCGATGTGATCCGCCTTTATTTCGGTTTAGGTAATCAACACCCCATGACCTTGGAAGAAATTGGGGAGACCTTCGATCTGACCCGGGAACGTGTTCGTCAGATCAAGGAAAAAGCCATCAGAAGGCTAAAACATACCTCAAGAAGTAAAATTTTGAAGACATATCTAGGATAATTCCTATATTACGGCTACAACAGTTAAAAGATAACTGTTCGTTTTTTGATTGATGAATGACCTCCGGCTGATTACCGGAGGTTTTTTCTTTATCCAAGGGAAGGTCGTATTTTTGCAACACTAATCCATTTCCCTATGCAAACCCTTATAGCCCCCTCTGTTCTTGCAGCGGACTTTGCCAATCTTCAGCGCGATGTAGAAATGATCAATCGCAGTGAGGCAGATTGGTTCCATATCGACATTATGGACGGTGTTTTTGTTCCTAATATCTCGTTCGGGATGCCGGTTCTTCGTGATATTGTGAAGCACGCGACCAAACCCATGGATGTTCACCTGATGATCGTGGACCCGGATCGATACATAGAAACCTTTGCCAAACTGGGAGCAAATGTGTTGACTGTACATTACGAAGCCTGTACCCATTTACACCGAACACTTCAGGCTATAAAAGCCGAAGGCATGCAGGCTGGTGTAGCCATGAATCCCCATACCCCTGTGCATTTGCTACAGGACGTGATCCAGGATATCGATCTGGTCTGTCTGATGAGTGTGAATCCCGGCTTTGGTGGGCAAAAATTCATTGAAAACACTTACAGTAAGGTTAGGGAACTGCGTCAAATGATCGAGGCCAAGGGAGCCTCTACCCGAATCGAGATCGACGGAGGTGTAACCGATCAAAATGCAAAGGCCCTGGTGGATGCGGGAGCCGATGTGCTGGTAGCCGGTAGCTTTGTATTCCGGGCCCAGGATCCTGTAGCTACGGTTGCCAATTTGAAGGCCTTGACCAACGCCACCTCGGGAACCCACTAATTACAGAAAACTTGAAGATGAACCCTGATACCAACCCAACCTTTGATGTACTCATCGTGGGGGCAGGACCTATAGGTATTGCCTGTGCATTGGAGTGCAAAAAGGCCGGTTTGTCTTATGTGGTCATCGAAAAAGGAGCCCTGACCAATTCCTTGTTCAACTACCCACTGAACATGACCTTCTTCTCCACCTCGGAAAAATTGGAGATAGACCAGATCCCTTTCATTTCCAATCAAGCAAAACCCGACCGTGACGAAGCATTAGAATACTACAGACGGGTAGCAACTTCGAACAAACTCAATATCCGGCTTTACGAGGAGGTTCAAACCGTTTCCAAAGAGGATGAAGGTTTTCGGATAAAGACCAACAAAGCAGATTATAGAACGAGCTATGCCATCGTCTGTACAGGTTTTTATGACATCCCTAAGCTCCTTGAAGTGCCAGGAGAGGATCTACAAAAAGTGAGTCATTATTACAAAGAGGCTCACTCCTATACCTTGCAGGATGTCGCTGTAGTTGGTGCCAGCAATTCGGCTGTAGATGCCGCCCTGGAGATCTGGAGAAAAGGAGGACGAGTTAGCATGATCGTAAGAGGACCCGATATTGGAGATCGGGTAAAATACTGGGTTCGGCCAGATATCATCAACCGGATCGCCGAGGGCAGTATAAAAGCCTATTACAATTCTGAGATCACGGAGATCCAGCAGGACCAAATTCTAGTGAGAACACCGCAGGGTGAAATAGCTCTGGAAAACGATTATGTTCTAGCCCTGACTGGTTATCGGCCTAATTTTGACTTTTTGCAGGCCATGGGTATTCGTTTATCCGAGGACGAAAAACAGATCCCGGAACACGATACTGAGACCATGGAATCCAACGTGAAAGGTATCTATTTGGCTGGGGTGATCTGTGGTGGAATGGAAACCCATAAGTGGTTTATTGAGAACTCGCGAATCCATGCCAAATTGATCGTCGATCAACTGCGATCATCCCGATAATGGGCATAGTGGAAGTTCAATAGCTTCCTGGTATAGTCATAGAGTTCAGGGAATTCCCGTTCAAATTCCTTTGGAGATTCAATAAAGTATTCCGCCAGAACGGCCATGAATTCATACTGATTGGTAAAGGCATAATCCCTGAAATAGGCCATGCTGTTAAGCCGATCCCTGACATCTGTCTGGGTTAGGTACTTCAGAATGTTCTGAAATTGTCTGGCAAATCGGGACGCATCCAGATCCTTGCTGCTCCGGGCCTCCAATTGCATGGCATGCATAAATTCATGTATCCCTAAATTCCGATTGTCTGAAGTATCTGAAATGCCCTTCTCGAAATCTGTCCAGGAAAGTACCAAGGCCTTTTCCCGAGGATTGAACTCACCCAGATGATAGGTCTCATTAATATTGCTGTAAAACTCTCCAGGATAGATCAAAATAAAGGAGATCAGGTTATAGAGATAGTTCTTACGCCCAAAACTCAGAAGTATCGCCAGTGAAGATATCAGCACCTTCATTCGCGGAGTCACATCTAGACCATCACGTCCTACAAACTCCTTTTCCTGCAGGAAAGTAGCCACGCGATGTTCAAACTGACGTTGTTCTTGCTTGCTTAGTTGACCAAAGAATAGAACTTCTTTTTTGATGATGGCCAACTGATCGGGATTCAAGGTTCTAAACACCCGCCAATGCCGGTAAAGGGGCCTCTGATAATAAGCCGCATACCAGGACTCGAAGAGACGAAACAGGACAAATCCAAAACCTAGCAGAACAATGACATAGGCGTAAGGCGCCAGCCATGTGAAATTCTCGTCTGTCTGAAAAAGGAGCACAAAGAGGGATTTGGGATGTTGAAGATAGCGATAAATCCCCTATTTACTCTAATTAGCTCTTAACAAAGCAGTTGTCTCAGGACTTCCCGCCCTCTCCCTTAAAATTCTGAGAGCTATTCTTAAACAGTACGTTGAAGGTTGTAAGACTCCCATAACAACGGGTGATATACTGTTGCAAGTCGATCTTATCTTGTTCTTCCAAAGCCTTGTTGCTGTTGATCTTTTGTTCCATCACCCTCAAACGGTCTCGCAGCATAACGATCTTATGAAAGAAAGTATTGATTGGGATCTCCTTGCTTGAAAGATTGGTATCCTTGGGCTCCAAGATCAACTTTCCACCCTTGTACCTATCCGCAATAGGCACCACCTCACTGATATCACTCCACTTTTTGAGTATATTCCTCAGACTTTTTTCCACCTCATACAGACTCACGGAGTCGACCTCGTCTTCTGAAAGTTCGATCAATTCGAATTCATCTTCTACATCGATAGTCTCTAATCCTTTGTCGATAAATGTTACCCAATACATTTTGGAAGTCACATTGGTCACTACTCCTTTTCCGTATTGAGGATGGTTGATGCGGGATCCTATTCCCAATATTGGTCTGCTCATGGTTCTAAATTTTCCGAATACTAAGTTAATAATGAAAATTAAAGCTCGAGTCTGATCGATATCATTTTTACCCCTTGGACCTCCTATTATTTTTGAACAACATATGAGCATATTAACTTCTTCCCTGATAGAAAAACACAATGTACCTGGTCCCTGATATACCAGTTATCCGACTGTTTTAAACTATGACAACGGTCATTCGACCCAAGGATTTTCTCACGAAAAGTAAGCTTTAAACTCTGAAAACTTTTGTACCTTACTTGCTACTATTCAACTAACATTAACCTTTAAATCAAAGCATTATGAATCGTGGAAAATTCATTTCTTTATTAAGTGGATTACTGATCCTGGCATTTTTAGTTGCCCCGAGTGCGCAAGCCCAGTCCCAAAAGAAGGTGACGGAACTGAAGGTGGACGCTCAAGAGGCCAAAAAAGAATTTCTTGAAGCGGACTATCAGATGGAGAAACATTTCTCCTCCGCTCATGGCTACGTGATTTTCCCTAATGTTGGTAAGGGAGGATTAGGTATTGGAGGAGCAGCTGGAAATGGTGTCGTTTATCAGGGTGGTGCCGAAATAGGCA
This sequence comes from Aureitalea marina, assembly GCF_002943755.1. Taxonomy (NCBI): domain Bacteria; kingdom Pseudomonadati; phylum Bacteroidota; class Flavobacteriia; order Flavobacteriales; family Flavobacteriaceae; genus Aureitalea; species Aureitalea marina. The sequence goes on along the minus strand of NZ_MQUB01000001.1, from coordinate 285,343 downwards.
TGGCCAAGTTGACACAAGTAAGTATTGGATTTCAGGCCGGTGGTCAAGCTTTTAGAGAAGTGATATTTTTTAAAGACAAGGCCGCCATGGATCGTTTTAAAGAGAATAAATTTGAGGTTGCGGCCCAGGTTTCGGCTGTTGCCGCAACAGCAGGTGCATCGGCGGATGCCAGCTATACGGACGGAGTAATGGTATTCACCATGGCCAAAGGCGGGTTGATGTATGAGGCTTCTGTAGGCGGGCAAAAATTAAAGTTTAATCCCTTCTAAAACTCTTATCCTCTTAAAGAAAAGTTACTTAGTTTTACACTAATGACTTTTACAGTAATCAATCGGGACCAGCTGAAATCCATCCTTGTGATCGGATTTTTGTTGCTCCCGATTCTTTTGGCCTCGGCTCAAGAAGTAACCCAGGATAGCGTTACCACTCCCTTCAGGAAAGGGAGATGGTTAAGTGGTCTGAGCGGTTCATTTAGTTCTAGCGCTTTGGAGATCAGTGGTTCTGATGAATTGGTCTCCTCTAATGCTTATTCCCTGGAAGTCTTCACAGGTACTTTCTTCAAGGACCGCTGGTTTGTTGGAGCGAACATTTTGGCGGGGAGATCAGAAGGTAGTGGCCTTGTTGAAAGAGAGTCAGAAACATTCTTGCTCGGTCCTTCCATAGGCTATTATTTCCTGAAGGAATCGTATGGCTCGCTCTATCTCAGCGTGCTTCCTGGATATATTCGAATACGAGAGACCAGCAGCGTCGATCTGGAAAGGAGACTGGTACAGCAAACTGTGGAGGGTCCAGGATTTGCGCTTCGAACTCGCTTGGGATATGCATATGTAATATCGGACAGGGTAGTTCTGGACGTAGGCGTTGGAACGAGCCTGGCTTGGTTAGATATTGATCTAACCTCAGAAGCACTGGGAGCAGATCGGAGTGATTCCATCTTCAACAATTCCACTTTCTTCTCCTTTGGTTTTAATGTCATACTAGACGAATTCTTTTTCTGATGAAAGCAAGGCTGTCTATTATATTATTCCTGGTTTTCATCTCTGGCTCTATGGCACAAACCGGGGACGATCAAGGCATTGTTCGCTCCGACACCTTGGGAAAAGGAAAGAGCTTCAAGTTGATTGGCATACCTGTCATTTTCAGTACACCGGAGACCGGATTTGGATTTGGTGGAGGGGGTCAGTTGTTTATCACCAGGGAACAAAACACCTTTCTGGCAAGACAGTCTAACATTCTGTTTACCGGAATTTATACCGCCAATTCTCAGATAGTGATAGAAGCCAGCCCACAGGTCTATTTTGGAGCCGGAAACTATTACCTGGATGGCACCTACGAATTTAGGATCTATCCCAATAAATTCTGGGGAATTGGGAATGACACGCCAGATAGTAACGAGGAGAACTACGACATGACCAGCCATAAGTTCAATGTGGACTTCCTAAAGCGACTCCCTCCTTCATTGAATTTCGGATTCCGCTTCAATTTTGAAAATCACGAGGTAACCGAGGTTGCCGAAGGTGGTATTTTGGATTCCGGTGAGGTGTTAGGTAGTGATCGGGCTGTAATTGTGGGCCTTGGAGCCATATTTAACCTGGATACCCGTGACCAGATTGAAGATCCGCATGGGGGATATTACGTAAGCTTTAACGCACAATTTTCCAGTGAAAACCTGGGTTCAACTCATGGATTTAATCGATTTATTACTGACATGCGTGCCTATCGGCCCTTAAACGAGAACAGTTTATTGGCTGCCCGGTTGTATGTGGAGAACAATTTTGGAGACGTTCCCTTTCAGGCGAAATCACAATTTGGGGGTGGAGACATTGCACGTGGATATTTTAAAGGGCGGTTCATCGATGATCAAATGTATGTACTCACGGCCGAATACCGCTGGCGATTCTTACCAAGATGGAGCCTTGCTGCTTTTGGCCTGGTGGGAGAAGTTTCCAGTCTGAACCAGGACTTTTTCCAGGATCCGAAATTTAGTGCTGGTGGTGGAATCCGTTTCAAAATATTGAAAGAACAGAACACCTTGGTACGCCTAGACCTGGGATATGGCGAATCCGGTAACAGCGGCTTCTACTTTGGGGTAAATCAAGCCTTTTAATCTAAACTATTTGGAGCGTTATTTGTTTACCAGTGAGCGACTGGGTTTCCGAGCGTGGAAACCGGAGGATCTGCATTTCATTGATGAGCTCAATTCGGACCATGAGGTAATGCGTTACTTTCCCTCAATTCCTAACAGGGAACAAAATAAGAGTCTGTTACTCCGGATGATTGATCTTTATGAAACCAATGAATATTGCTACTTCCCTGTGGAAAAGTTAAGCTCGGGTCAATTTGTAGGATTCATCGGTATAGCAGACCAGGACTACCCAGCACCATTTACACCTGGAGTGGATATTGGTTGGCGATTAAAGAAAGAATTTTGGGGCCAAGGACTGGCCAGCGAGGGTGCCAATCGTGTTCTTCAGTATGGTTTTCAGGAAATCGGATTGGATCGGATTTTTTCCATTGCCCCCAAGATCAACAAGGCATCGATTGCCGTTATGAGGAAGATAGGTTTGGACTACCTGACCGATTTTTCACACCCTAAGCTGAAAGATCATCCTAATCTAGAAAGCTGCAAGGTGTATCAGTTATACAGGACCGATTATCTTGCCAAAGAATTGTGTTTATCCAGATTTAATCTCCATCCGGGTTGATCACATCGTCGTCGATCTGTTCTTCTTTGGGATCTAAGGAATAAAAGACTCTTAGCCGAAAGATATTCTGTGGAGTAGTAGACCCTGAACTGTCAAAAAGTTTGGATATCTGCCGGATGTAATGGACCTCGTAGCGCCAATCCTTGGACAGCCTGTGTCCTAATGCGAAGTACCAACGAAAGTTATTGACAAAGACCTCTTCGATATCCCGTTCAAAAGGAATGAAACCTTCCAACATCATCTTGAGGTAAATGGGCCGCTTCTCTCCCAGGAAAGTGAGATCCCTTGACTGGATTCCACCCAGTATCCTGCCCCTGAGACTAAAGTTATTGACTCGGTCCTGATAGTAGAACCAACGTTCTTCAAAACGCAGCCTGAAAAACAGCTTGGACCAACCCAGATCCGGCCAGGTAAGATTGAAATCCTGGTTCAATCTAAATTCATTGACATTGTAGGTGTTCACATTGAAGGTAGAGAATAAGGCAAGGCCCGCCGATACTTTGAGCAATTTATGGGCCCGGTAAGTTGCTGTAGGCCGGATCAATATCTGACTCCATTCCCTACCAGAGATCAATCCCCTGATACCCGCATCCCCTCCAATGGAAAACTTCTCGTCCAAAGGGGCCTTTATAGCAAAATTGGACCATATCTGATTATCCGTCTGGGCCTGTGAATCCTCTATTTCCGCCAGTCCAAGCAAGCAAAATAAGACCATAGGTAATCTTCGTAACGGAAAAGACTTCGATCGGGGAAGCATAATGTGGTCGACCATACTAACGACTAAGTTATCCGTCGTAGCAGGACTTCTGGAATACATCTAGTTGAGTAGACTAAAATATGAAAACCTAAATCCAACCCGACATCTTCTGTCGGGAATTTATTATCTTCACTCAGCTAATTTAGATTCGATAACATTTTAACAGAATTTATGCGTGTATTGATGATGATGGTTGCTCTCTTGACGAGCACCTTTTTGATGGCCCAGATCAAGTTGGATGAAACTAAGATTGTCGAATTAAAGGAAATTGGCAGCCTAAGTTGTAAAGAAGGTAAAACAGCCTTTATCAACTACCATTCCGGTAAGGAAAAATTCTACTGGACCTACAAGAACGAAAGCGAAACCTCCAAAGCCAAATACGAGTCCATTACCTTTTACGGTACAGATGATTACGATCAATTGAGAGAATGGATCTTCGAGCAAATTGGTACCGGCCAAACATCAGAGATCGAAGTTGGCAAGGCTGAATTATATATCAGTTTCGAAGAGGACCGAATGGCGATAACTCACCAAGAGAATGGTGAAGAGATCGGTCGGCTTCAGATCGATAATGAGGCCGTACATGAGCTTTTTGCACCTGCCAATAACTAAAGCACTTTTCTGCACTCCTACAATTCTGTAACTTAGGGAGGTGAACGCATAGTTTATCTCTTGAGAGCCTTTGTAATTCCTTTATTCTGCATCCTCCTGCTTGCATCCTGCAAAAAGGAAAGTTCTTTGCCTGACCCCCTTGCAGCGGGCTGGAAAGGAAACAAGGTGTGCGAGGTGATCGAAGAGAACGACGAGATACGCGTACTGCGTTGTACCTTTCCGCCTGGAGTTGGCCATGAACGTCATTATCACCCTCCACATGTTGCCTACACATTGGCCGGGAGTACCTTCCAGATGACAGACACAACTGGTGTAAGAACATTGGAAGTGCCAACAGGGCTTCACTACTACAGTGAAGGCGTAGAATGGCATGAGGCATTGAATGTTGGCGACAGCACAGCCCAATTTTTAATTATCGAACCAAAACAGTGAGAAAGATCGTCCAGCAAATCTTTGGTCATTGGATCTTTATGGCCATCACACTTATCACTCTTAGCACATTCACAGGATGTACCTCTCTGAATGATGGAGAACTATTCTGGGTAGAAGGAACAGGTGAAACATGTGATGCCGGGGCGGCTAAAATACAGTGCTATTTGATCAATAGATCCAAGGATCCGAACACAGGCGAATGGGAATACTTCTATTCTTCTATTGACGGTTTCGAAATTAAACAAGGGGTGCGACAACTTATCAGGGTCCGTGTGGACACTGTTTATAATCCGCCTGCCGATGGAAGTAGTCTTAAGTATACCCTATTGAAGGTGGTCAAGACCCAGAAAATGTGGTGATGTAAAGGTTCTACCTTGGGGCGCTGTTCCCCTCCCGAGACAAGTTAATTATTCCATTTGTACCTGTCAATTTATCCAAAGATCACTACTTTGAATTCTTGAATAACTACACCGAATTCAAGCAATGAATAGACAGATTATGAATCTAAAACCGGCACTTCAACTTAGTTTTCTAAAGATCTATATGGTCATTTACTACCTTGTGCTTTTTATCTTTACCATAATCAGGTGGGACATACTATCCAAAGGAGAGGGTTGGGGTGTAGTGTACATGGTCGGACTTGGTTTTGTTGGCCTGGTCTTGGTTGGTGTAGATTTTTTACTATGTCTTTTGCGGAAAAACAAACTGATTCTGAATATTATCGAAATAATTATCGGGTTTTTCTTTAGTATATCCCTTTTTATTGGATCATGACACCATCAGTATCTCAAAATATGTATGCATGACTAGAAATAATAGGAACTTTCTTCTCGTCTTTCTAATAACAATTTTCGGTCAGCACCTTACAGGTCAAAACCTCTACTATATTCATGAAAATGTAGAAAAGAGTTACAAAAAGGAAGGTCGGTATTATCCTGACCATACTGTAAAAATCAAAGATGGAGATGTATATTCAAGCGGTAAGTTGATGTTCCAACCTCCACTCAAGCAGATCTATGATCACTTCTTTGAAATCTTTGAGGATGAAGACGAAAAACAATTTGTGGTAGTTACCCAGGTGTTTAAGGATCAGAATGATTTTGCAAGTGTTTATACTGTTATCCGAGAATTGCTTTACTTGGTAGACTTAAGTGAAGAGGGCCAAGTCTTTGTCACCAAAATGCACAATGGTATTTGGAGTTACAACAATGGCCTCATGTTAAGTACCCAGGAAAGTTTCGATTTCTATGCCGGAGGTAATCGTATCAAAAAGATCGATACTGAACAGAAAAAGATTGTTATCCTCAGACAGCATGAAGATGGTGAGGTCTATGAGCAGGCATTTGATATATATAAGTATTAGAGAAACATTATCATGAACAGAATAACACTCACCTTAGGACTAATTACTTGCTTATTTATTTCTTGCCAGGAAGACAAGCAGGATGAAATGGCTGAGCTAGTCGGGCTTGTCGATCAATTAAAGGCCGATCAAAATCATGAAATTTTGCTCACCTTGAAGCCATCTGCGAATGATATCAGGCAGATTTTTGAGGGGGAAATAGCTGTTGCCCGCGTGATGGCATACTGCAACCTGAAATGGGGTGAACCAGATAAGATCCCGCCCAATATAGTAAAGCCTGTGACCGAAGATGCCGAGCTGAAAATATTGGTAGTCTCCAAAAATGACCTTCAACAAGGAGTAACTAACGGCTTTCCCAGAGAGTATCTGGTATTGGCTAATCAACTTAAGAAAGACATCAAATTATACGCTATCCAATACTTAAACGAAGACGGAACCGAACAAAAAATGCGGTCTGCATTATTTAAGCCTTCTGATAAATGGGTTATGATTCCCCTTACTTATATGGCGTTTGAGTGAGTGTATGGAGTGAAGTAAGCTGGAAGGATTTCTAGGTGATCCGGACCGAACGTCATTCTCTTAATTTTAGAAGGATTACTCCGTGATCCTCAAAACGCTCACTGCTGCAAGTGCAAAAGCTGCATGGTGGAACACCATGTGCTTTTTTGTTTCTTGCACCCCTAAAAGCAAGCTTTACGTCAGTTCGAGTGGTTTTGCGAAGCAAAATTGTATCGAGAACGGGTTACTTGCTGCGCTCGCTGCTGCAAAGTAAGTTAGAAGGATTACTCGTGATCCTCAAAACGCTCACCGCTGCAAATGCAAAAACCTGCAAGGCCATAGGCCTTGAGTTTTTTGTTTTTGCGGCCACTCGAAAACAAGTTTTCTGTGGCCTTTAAAAACAAAAAACCCGCAACTATCGTTGCAGGTTTTTGCGCTTGATGTGACCGCGGGAGGATTCGAACCCCAACCCTCAGAGCCGAAATCTGATATTCTATCCAGTTGAACTACGCGGCCAATATGGTTAAGAACTGAGTCTTTGCTTTACTATGGTCGAAATGGTCTTGCCATCGGCTTTTCCGGCTAATTTTCCGGAGGCCATTCCCATTACCTTTCCCATGTCCTTCATACTGGAGGCACCGGTCTGGGCAATGATCTGGTCAACGACAGCTGCGATCTCCTCCTCTCCCAATTGCTCGGGTAAGAACTGTTCGATCACAGCAGCCTGGGCCAATTCTGGTTGAGCCAGGTCATCCCTGCCCTGTTCTGTAAAGATAGCAGCACTATCCTTGCGTTGCTTGACCAGTTTTTGCAAGATCTTCATTTCCTGATCCTCGGACAATTCGGCTTTGGCACCGCTTTCTGTCTGGGCTAGCAGTATGGCCGATTTAACCGCACGAAGAGATTCCAATGCCACCGCATTTTTCTCTTTCATAGCCGTTTTCATGGCGTCCATTATCTGCTTTTGAAGACTCATTTCAACTTGTTTAAAACAGGTCGCAAAGATAGCTATTTAATCTGTTTAACAAAGAAAAGGCCTGCACAAATAAATCCTGTGCAGGCCCGCTATAGAAACTCAAAAATGAGCAGTTGGGCGTATTAATCGACGTTGTCGTGCAAGAAAGAATTGTTGGAACGCAGATCAATATCATCATCGTCTGTGTTGATCGAGGTTCTCGAAATATTCGATTCGCTCGGATCACTTTCGTCCAATTCTATTCCCATCCGCTTGTAAGCAGGTTGTTTTTCGATCTCGTCTATCTTGGAAGGACTATTGCGGAATTTATAATTGAATTCCTTCATCTTCCTTCTTCGCTCGTCCGTTCTATCCCGAAGTAATTTGGAGATGGGCGAATTCAATGGGTCAGCATTTTCCTCATCCACCTCTTCCTCTACAGGAGCTTCTTCAGTCCGAGTGGTGAATTCTACTTCCTCTTCAGATGGTTTGGCACTATTGAGGTGATTCTCGATCTCCTCGTAATCGTCCAGGCTGTATCGCTTAACCCCCTCGTCTGACACTTCGGTAATGGGCACGATCTCTACCGCATCCTTTACTTCGATCTCCTCCAAATTGTGGACCAGTAATTCAGGTTCTTCTGCTACAGGCTGGCTCTCCGGCATTTTTACCGGCTCAGCTTGTGTTGGTTGATTGATCGGTAAATCGAACATCAACATCTGCTCCTCTACCTCCTGACGATCATCCTTGACCGCCTCTTCTTCGGCCTCCACAATAGTGAATTGGTTCACATCGATCTCATTGATCTGTATCTGTTCGAACTCTGCCAGGTAATGAATATCGATCAGGGTAGACTCCACTTCGATATCCTTGATTAGCTCAGTGGTCTTCACATAGCCTTCAAAAGGGCCTCCATCCTTAACCTCCGTCATGGGTTCATCTTCAAACAACTCGTGTCGGATCACTTCAGGTTCCTCAGATTGAGATTCCTGAGTAGTCGTATTCAATGGAACTTCAACAGTAGAACGCATAGGAGTGGCAGTCAAGTCATGTTCTGCCCGCTGCTCGTCTTCCAGGGTATGGATGATGCGAGTGGTCTCTGCATTGACGATCTCATTCTGCTGCTCGGCGTCAAATCCAGTTGCAATGACCGTGATGGAGATTGCACCTTCAAGAGAAGAATCTTCTCCAACCCCCATGATGATATTGGCGCTGTGACCAGCCTCGTCCTGGATGTGATCACTAATCTCACCGATCTCATCGATGGTGATCTCTTCAGATCCAGAGACGATCAACAATAATACATTCTTGGCCCCATTGATCTTATTATCGTTGAGCAATGGAGAATCCAAGGCTTTGGAAATGGCCTCTTTAGCTCGGTTTGCTCCAGTGGCATGAGCACTTCCCATAATGGCCGTTCCGCTATCCGCCAGGACGGTCTTCGCATCTCTAAGGTCAATGTTCTGAGTGTAGTGATGGGTGATGACTTCGGCTATCCCGCGCGCGGCAGTTGCCAATACCTCGTCAGCCTTGGAAAAGCCTGCTTTAAAGCCCAAATTACCGTAAACCTCTCTCAGTTTGTTGTTGTTGATCACGATGAGCGAGTCAACATTATTTCTCAAGTTCTCCACACCGAGTTGGGCTTGTTCATTGCGCAACTTACCTTCAAACAAGAAAGGACTGGTTACGATCCCAACCGTTAGTATATCGAGCTCTTTGGCCATGCGGGCAATGATCGGAGCTGCCCCTGTACCGGTTCCACCTCCCATTCCGGCTGTGATGAAGACCATCTTAGTATGAGTAGACAGCATGGCTTTGATCTCCTCCAGGCTCTCCATGGCGGACTGTTCTCCGATCTTTGGGTTGGCACCGGCGCCCAATCCTTCGGTCAGGGAAACACCCAGTTGGATCTTGATAGGGACAGGGCTGTTTTCCAAGGCCTGGGCATCGGTATTGCAGATCACGAAATCCACTCCCTTGATCCCCTGGCTGAACATGTGGTTAATGGCATTGCTACCACCTCCACCAACACCTATAACCTTGATCACATTGGATTGATTCTTGGGTAGATCAAAAGCGATATTCTCAAATTCGGCTTTCTTGGGCATAAGTATTTTTTTTGTGAGATTGTCTTATTTAGTTTGTTACCTTTTCTAATTATTCTGCGTTATCCAGGAAATCCTTGAACTTCTCGGCCCACTTGTCAAAGAAGCGGGTCTTTTTCTGAGGTTCCGGACCTTCTTCCTGAATTTCCGGTTCGGTTATTTCTTCTTCTGCATGCTCGGCCAGTGATCCGGCCGGTTTCATCTGTGGAACACGCTCGCTGGTTTCCAGGCTGTTGAGTACCAACCCAACAGCTGTGGCATACATGGGCGATGTTGTTTCGCTATCGGAATCCCCCGCTAAATGCTCATTAGGATATCCCACTCGAGTATCCATTCCAGTGATGTACTCCACCAACTGTTTGAGGTGACGTAATTGTGATCCACCACCGGTCAATACGATACCTGCGATCAGCTTCTTCTTTTGTTCTTCGTGACCGTAATTCTTTATCTCCAGGTAGACCTGCTCGATGATCTCCACCACTCTGGCGTGAATGATCTTGGAGAGATTCTTCAAGGTGATCTCCTTGGGTTCGCGGCCTCTGAGACCTGGTATGGAAACGATTTCATTGTCCTTATTCTCTCCAGGCCATGCCGAACCAAATTTGATCTTGAGCAGTTCCGCTTGTTTCTCAATGATGCTACAGCCTTCCTTGATGTCTTCGGTGATCACATTACCTCCAAATGGAATTACTGCCGTATGCCGGATAATACCATCCTTGAAAATGGCCAGATCCGTTGTTCCGCCTCCTATGTCGATCAGGGCAACTCCTGCCTCCTTCTCTTCCTGGCTCAAAACAGCATTGGCCGATGCCAACGGCTCCAGGGTTATTCCGGACAATTCCAAGCCAGCACTCTTAACACATCGACCGATATTTCGGATGGAGGATACTTGACCAACAACCACATGGAAATTGGCTTCCAAGCGGCCCCCGTACATACCAATGGGTTCCTTGATCTCAGCCTGGCCATCTACTTTGAAATCCTGGGGTAATACGTGAATGATCTCCTCTCCTGGTAACATCACCAACTTGTGAACCTGGTTACAGAGTCGATCTATATCCTCCTCGTCGATAACTTCGTCAGAATTGGAACGGGTGATATAATCCGAATGCTGTAAGCTGCGAATGTGTTGACCAGCAATTCCAACCACCACTTCTGAGATCGAATACCCAGAGGAGGCTTCAGCATCCTGAACGGCCTGCTGTATGGATTGAATGGTTTGCGTGATATTGTTGACAACGCCTCTGTGGACTCCCAGACTTTTGGACTTTCCAATGCCTAGTATTTCCATCTTCCCGTACTCATTACGCCGCCCAATCATGGCAACGATCTTTGTCGTTCCGATGTCTAACCCAACCGCTTTTTGTTCCTGTTCCATGGCTTATTTTTTTGTGGCCACTACCTGATTTCCGAATTTCAAATCGACACTTTCGTAATTGACCAGCGTGTTATCTTTTCTTGTTTTCTGATAAAACGCTTTAAAATTCCGAATCTTTTGTGCCAGGGAGGTCGGTTTCCCAAACTGGACCACCAGATCATGCTTTCTCAGATGCAAGGCTAATTCGTCATTGGAATCGATCTGGACACCGACTACCATCTGTTTTAAAAATTCGTCTTGGTCCAATTCCCGTAAAAAAGGAAGTATCACCTGATACTGATCCGGTTGTATTCCCGAAACCAGTGGTACCCTTGCCGAATAGACTTCAGACAGGGGCATTTTCTCCCCCTGGTCGTCCAGATAAAAGGATGGTGATCCAACAACTCTGGCCAATGGCTTTCGCTGCTCGATCCGAGCTCCAACCTGCCCGTCAACTGTAAGAAAAACCTGAGCGTTCTGGACCATTGGATGTGCCTGCAACCTCTGCTCCATTACTCTCAAAACTAACTCATCTTTGTGCATGCCCGAAAGGCTATCTTCATTTTGTATTAACAATTTATTAACCGCATTTCGGCTGATAAATGGAGGGTTTTCGTCGGTGAATTGTACAGAAATATCAGTCAAATTACGAATGCTATTTCGCTGATTACTAAAACCATACAAGCCAGCCAACACCACGATGACCAACAACATGCCGAATATCTTCCAATTAACTCGCATAACTCAAAACCTGGGTTATTTTAGACACTTCTTCTCCGATATCTCCAGCACCAACCATAAGCTTGATCATGCAATTGGAATTGGAGATGGTTTCCGGTAATTCCTCCTTGCGGACCAATGCCGCATCCGGATGCTTCATCAGCCCCATTAACCAGTCTGAAGTGACCCCTTCGATCGGCTCTTCTCTAGCTGGATAGATATCCAATAGAACGACCTGATCAAATTGGTTTAAGCTATTGGCAAAACCAGCAGCAAAATCCCGTGTTCGACTATACAGATGAGGTTGGAAAACGATCAGTTTTCGTTCTCCGGGGTACATTTCATCGACGGCCTGGAACAGCGCATTGATCTCCGTTGGGTGATGAGCATAATCATCGATCAGTATAAGGTCTTCACGCCTGATCCGATAACTGAATCTTCTGTGAACTCCCTTGAAATTAAATAACGCTTCGGGCAGGCGATCGGTCGGGGCACCTGCTAAAATCGCCAGGCCCAAAGCGTTTACCGCATTGTGTAGGTTATGATGTCCGGGTAGGTGAAACACCAAATCTTCCAGTTTTGTATGGGGAGTGATCAGATCGAAGAGATAGCTCCCTTTACTGATCCGTATGTTCGTTGCGTAATAATCGGCGGGTTGATCTACAGCAACCGTACTTCCGTCAAGTCCTGAATCAAGTCCCACCAGCAGCCTGTCATTCTCTGTGATCAGAGCTGAGAACTGCCGGAAGGTATTGGTCAGTTCGTCGGCCGAACCGTAAATGTCTAAATGGTCTGCATCGACAGTAGTAATACATGCCGCCCAAGGACTGAGTTTTAGGAATGACCGGTCAAACTCATCCGCCTCAACGACCGTCCAGCTATCTCCCTGATCGATAAAATTGGACTGGTAGTTCTCCAGTATACCACCCAGGAAAGCAGTAACCGGCATGTCACACGCCGCCATTAAATGGCCTAAGATTGCAGAGGTCGTGGTCTTGCCGTGGGTACCGGCAACGGCAAGACAATTAGTTTGAGCAGTAACTAGCTGCAGCAGGTCTGCCCGCTTTAACAGCTCAAATCCAGAATTTTCAAAATGGGTGAAAATGGTATTACTGGTAGGTATGGCAGGAGTGTATATCACCCTAACATTCTCTGGCCTCCATCCATGCATTTCAGGGCTTACTATGTCCAGATAATTGATTGTAATTCCCTCCTCCTCTAACTGTTCAGTTATTGGACTTCTGGTCCTGTCATATCCGCTAACAGCGTATCCACGCGCATTGAAATATCGGGCTAAAGCGCTCATTCCTATTCCGCCTATGCCGATAAAGAACAACTCATCTATGTGCTTCAGACCCTTCATTCAGTTGGCAACAGTTTTACGACTTCATCAACAATATCAGAAGTTGCATTTGGCCTGGATAAGGCCTTGATCTTCTTCCCCAATGCTTTCATCCCTCCAGCATCGGACAGTAAAGACCCAAGCTTTTGGGCAAATTGTGCTTCCAGTTCCGACTCTGGTATAAGTATGGCACCTCCCTGTTCGGCTATGGACTTGGCGTTCTTGGTCTGATGATCTTCCGCCACATTGGGTGATGGAATGAAGATCACTGGTTTGCCCACCAGGCATAATTCTGAAACCGAGAGAGCCCCGGATCTTGAAATGATCAGGTCTGCCACCGAATAGGCCAGATCCATCCTATCGATAAAGGCCACTACACGAACAGATGTACTGTCGTATTGTCGGTAACTTTCATAGTACCCCTTACCACATTGCCAGATCAGTTGTATTCCCAGCTTATCAAACAGCCCTAGGTTGTCCATGATCAATTGATTGACACGAGCAGCTCCTAAACTTCCGCCCAAGACCAAGAGTGTTGTTTTCTGTTCATCCAGTTTGAAATGAGCCAGTCCAGCATGCTTATTCTCGGATACTCCTATCAAGTCCGAGCGGACCGGGTTTCCTGTATAGACGATCTTCTCCGCGGGAAACTGACTTTCCATTCCAGGATAGGCCACACATATTTTGGAAGCTCCTTTGCTCAACCATTTGTTGGTAATTCCCGCATGACTGTTCTGTTCCTGTATCAAACTGGGTAGGCCAGCTCGTGTAGCGGCCTTCAGCAATGGGGCACTCGCATAACCCCGGTGCCAATGGCCACATCCGGCTTAAATTCCCTGATGATCTTCCGGGATTTCATCAGACTACTGAGTAGCTTGAACGGTACAGATAAATTCTTCAGCGTCAATCTTCTTTGTATTCCTGCAATGGGCAATCCCACAATCTTATAACCAGCTTGGGGCACCTTCTCCATTTCCATTCTACCCAATGCTCCCACAAATAGGAACTCCGCTTCCGGGAATCGGGCTTGCAAACCTCTGGCAATAGCGACTGCCGGGTAGATGTGCCCACCCGTTCCTCCTCCTGATATGACGAATCTATAAGGCCTCACTTAATATATCCAGTGGATTTTCTTCTTGTTCTGTATTCGCTTTAACTGCTCTTTTTGCGCTGACGCTTAACACCATTCCCATAGCCAGACAGGTCATCCAGATGGAGGTTCCTCCACTACTGATCAGTGGTAAGGTCTGACCGGTAACTGGAAACAGTTCTACAGCCACGGCCATGTTGATCATAGCCTGGAAGATCATGGGCAAGCCCACGCCTACCACCAACAGTTTCCCGAAAACCGAATCCGCCTTATGAGCCACAATAACCAACCTGAACAGCAACAATAAATACAGGAACATAAGGGTTAGGGCTCCTCCCAGTCCAAACTCCTCCACGATGATGGCGTAGATAAAGTCGGAGGACGATTGAGGCAGAAAATTCTTTTGCACGCTCTTCCCTGGGCCTAAACCCGTGAGCCCTCCTGAGGCGATGGCGATCTTGGCTTTTTCGATCTGATAATCGGCTTCGGTATCTTGCTTATCCGTAAAATTCTCTATCCGGGATATCCAGGTATCCACCCTATTGGGGAACACATCGGGAAAGGCCTTGGCCATCAGGATAAAGAAGGTGAGCAAGATCAAACCTGCGCCTAGGACTACACCCAGGTAGCGCAGCGGATAACCCCCTATGAAAACCAGCACAACCACCATGGCAAAAATGATTGCAGCGGTCGAGAAATTGGCTGGTAAGATCAGGGCCAGCACTATAAAAACGGGAACCCATAAGGGTAGGATTGTTTCTTTGAAGGTAACCGTCTTGTCCTTTATGCGGGACAAATAACGGGCCACATAGGTCAGTAATACAACAGCCGCAAGTGTCGAGGTTTGAAAAGTAACCCCAACAAAGGGAACACGGATCCAACGGCTGGCATTAGCCCCGTCTATGGTTGTTCCCTGGCTCAGGGTGATGACCAGCAACACGATGACCACCGGCAATGCAATAACGGATAGACCCTTGAAATAGCGATAAGGTATCCGATGCACCCCATAGAGTATGGCAAATCCCAGTAGCAAATGGGCCGCATGCTTGATGAGATATCTGAAGGTATCCCCGTCCCCGTATAGATATGCCAGGTTACTACTGGCGCTGTAGACCGGCAAAAAGGAAAACAAGGCCAACAGGGCCAAAACAGCCCAAATGGTTCGGTCTCCACTAATATGCTGGAACAGAGTCTTCATCCTTACAGGTTTCTTACTGCTTCTTTAAATTGTTTTCCTCGGTCTTCGTAATTCTCAAACAGATCGAAGCTGGCACAGGCCGGTGAAAGCAAGACCGTATCTCCTTTTTTCGCCAGTCTGTAGGCTACCTGAACGGCATCCGACATGGAATGAGCTTCTATCATCAGATCGACCACATTCCCAAAGGCCGAGATGATCTTATCATTTTCCAACCCGAGACAGATAATAGCCTTCACCTTCTCATTGACAAGCGGCAGCAGTTCACTGTAATCATTGCCTTTGTCCACCCCACCTACGATCCATACAGTTGGACTGGTCATACTTTCCAAGGCATAGAAAGTAGCGTTGACATTGGTCGCCTTGGAATCGTTGATATAGTTGACCTGGTTGATCTTCAAGACCTTCTCCAGCCGATGCTCAACAGCCTGGAAATTCTCCAGGCAGGCCCGAATGGTCTCTTTCCTGATCTGGACCAAGGTGGCCACGGTAGAGGCCGCCATGGCATTCTTGATGTTGTGTTTTCCCTGAAGGTTAAGTGTTGCAACTGGCATGATAAATTGGGTATTGTTTATATTCACTATTATGTTTTCGTCTTTTACATAGGCCCCTTCTTCCAAGATTCTCTCCAAGGAGAACGGGATCAATCGAGC
This sequence comes from Aureitalea marina, assembly GCF_002943755.1. Classification (NCBI taxonomy): domain Bacteria; kingdom Pseudomonadati; phylum Bacteroidota; class Flavobacteriia; order Flavobacteriales; family Flavobacteriaceae; genus Aureitalea; species Aureitalea marina. The sequence continues at coordinate 269,559 of NZ_MQUB01000001.1, read as the reverse complement.
TCGAACCGGGTGGACTTCCATTCCCTTCCGAATGATAGGATCATCTGCATCATAAATGAAATAGTCATCCGCAGACTGATTCATGGCAATTCTAAATTTGGATGCCACATAGTTTTCCAGTTGATAATCATACCGATCCAGATGATCTGGTGTGATATTGGTCAACACCGCTATATGCGGCTTAAAATCTGCTATACCATCCAACTGGAATGAACTCACCTCCAGCACGTAATTTTTAACCGTCCTGTTGGCTACATCCAGGGCGAAGCTGTCACCGATATTACCGGCTAAACTGACATCCAACCCACCTTTATCCAGCAGATAATTGGTCAGAGTAGCGGTAGTGGTCTTACCATTACTACCAGTAATAGCCACCAATTGAGCATCCGTAAACCGGGAGGCAAATTCCACCTCCGATATAACCGGGATGCCGGCTTCGTTCAATTGCCGTACAATCGGTGCCGTATCGGGGATACCCGGGCTTTTAACGACTAATTCCGCCTGGAGAATTCGAGCATCGCTATGCCCGTTTTCCTCCCACTCGATCTCATGATGTAAAAGAACTTGTTTGTACTTTTTTTCTATTTGGCCAAAGTCTGATAAAAAGACTTCGAAATTCTCTTTCTTCCCCAGCACTGCCGCACCGGTTCCACTTTCTCCCCCTCCAAGAACGACCAGTTTAACATTCACACTACCTGATCTTAAGTGTAACTATGGTCAGTATGGCCAGGACAATACCTACAATCCAGAATCGGGTCACGATCTTGCTCTCGTGATATCCCTTCATCTGGTAATGATGATGCAAGGGTGACATTTTGAAAATTCGTCTACCCTCTCCATATTTCTTCTTGGTGAACTTGAACCAGCTAACCTGCAGCACCACCGATAGGTTCTCCATCAGGAAGATCCCACAGAGTATGGGGATCAACCACTCTTTCCGAATGGCAATAGCTATCACCGCGATGATTCCTCCTATGGTCAGGCTACCGGTGTCCCCCATAAAAACTTGGGCCGGGTAGGCATTGTACCACAGGAAACCGATCAAGGCTCCGACAAATGCTGTAATGAAGATGGTGATCTCACCCGTATTGGGCAGATACATGATGTTGAGATAATCGGCAAAGATGAAATTGCCGGAAACCCAAGCAAAAATGGCCAGTGTGACCCCAATTATAGCCGAGCTTCCTGCCGCCAGCCCGTCAATTCCGTCCGTTAGGTTGGCACCATTGGAGACCGCCGTAATGATAAAGATCACAATAGGTATGAACAAAATCCAGGCATAAGAGCGATATTCTTCTCCTGCCCAGGTCACCAGTTTCTCATAGTTTATCTCATTGTCCTTCACAAAAGGGATGGTGGTCAACAAGGTCTTCTCTTCCGGGTAGAACTTATCCTTGGAGGTGAGATTCTCTGTCTGTTCAACCTGAACCGTATCCGACTTTTGACGCTGTACGGTTACTCCCGGATGGAAATACATAGTTGCACCTACGATGACCCCAAGACCTACCTGACCAACTACCTTGAACTTGCCAGGTAAGCCTGCCTTATCCTGCTTGAATTTCTTGATATAATCGTCTATAAAACCAATGGTTCCCATCCATAAGGTAGTTACGATTAGCAGGATTACATAGATGTTCTCCAATTTTGCGAACAAGAGGACAGGAACAATGGTAGCAAGGATTATGATTATTCCTCCCATGGTTGGAGTGCCGGCTTTCTGCTGCTGCCCTTCTAGCCCGAGATCACGAATGGTCTCGCCCACCTGTTTGCGTTGCAGATAACTGATGATCTTCTTACCGTAGACCGTAGCAATGGTCAGTGAGAGAATGACAGACATGGCCGCACGGAAGGTGATGTATTGGAACAGTCCTGCACCGGGCAGGTCGTAGGCTTTATCCAGATATTCGAAAAGATAGTACAGCATCCTTATTTATTGAGCGCGTTTAGGTATTCATTGACTATTTCAAAATCATCAAAATCGTGACGCTTACCAGCAATCTCTTGATAGGTTTCATGGCCTTTTCCCGCTACCAGGATAATGTCCCCCGCATCGGCTAATTGGCAAGCTGTTTGAATAGCTTGCCGCCTATCTGTAATAGAAAGCATTCTGTTAAAGTGCTCCGGAGAGACCCCCTCGACCATGGCTTTAATAATGGCTTCCGGGTCCTCAGACCTGGGATTATCGCTGGTAAATATGACCTTATTACTGGATGCCGCTGCTATGGCCCCCATCCTGGGGCGCTTTTCCCTGTCTCTGTCACCTCCACAACCTACCACGGTGATCAGGGTCTCATTACCAGTACGGATCGCATTGATGGTAGACAGTACATTCTCCAGGGCATCGGGAGTATGCGCATAGTCCACTATGGTGGTGATCTGACCCTCGGTTAGATTGTATTGAAACCGCCCATCAACACTCTCCAGCGTGCTCAGCAGTTGCAAATTCTCCAAGCAATCCATGCCTAAGAGATCCGCGGTTGCGTAAACGGCCAATAGGTTGTAGGCATTAAAGGCTCCGATCAACTTGACCCAGATCTCATTGTTCTCGATCTTGAGCAGCAGTCCATTGAATTGGTTCTCCAATATGCGGGCAGAATAGTCTGAGACTGACTTGAGGGAGTAGGTCTTCTTTTTTGCACGCGTATTCTGGAGCATATAGGCTCCATTCTTATCGTCCACATTGGTCAGGGCGAAAGCAGATTTGGGTAATCCGTCGAAGAAGCTTTTCTTCACATCCCGATAAGCCTTGAAAGTCTCGTGATAGTCTAAATGATCGTGACTCAGATTGGTAAACACACCCCCGGCGAAGCTAAGACCTGCAGTACGCCCCTGGTCGATCCCATGGGAGCTAACCTCCATAAAGCAATATTCAATTCCCGCTTCCAGCATCTGACTCAGATAGTAATTGATGGTCAGTGAATCCGGGGTGGTATGGGTTGCGGCATACTCCTGATTCCCAACCATCACTCGAACCGTAGATAGCAAACCTGTAGCGTAACCGGCAGCTCCAAATAATTGGTACAACAAAGTGGTGACTGTGGTCTTGCCATTGGTCCCGGTTACACCCACCAGGGTCAAGGAAGCCGAAGGATTGTCGTAATAATTGGAGGCCATAATTGACAGTGCGTCCTGGGAGTTACTGACCTCCACATAGGTCACTCCGTTGATGACCAACTCCGGAATCTCTTCGCACACTACTACTAATGCACCTTGTTCACAAGCCTTACGGATGTAATCATGACCATCTGCCTGCGTACCTCTTATTGCCACAAACAGATCGTTCAGTTGAACCTTACGGGAGTCGAAATGAATATTCTGAATGGCGGCCGCAGTACTACCGATCACCTTTTCGATGGTCACACCGTAGAGTATGTCCCGTAGAATCTTCATGAAAGCGTAAGTACGATTAGTTGGCCTTTATTCAGTTTACCTCCGGAGGAAAGAGATTGCTTACTTACTGTTCCAGCACCAATGACTTTGACTTCAAACCCAAGATTCTCCAACAAGGCAATAGCATCCATTCCAGCCATCCCAACTACATTAGGCACCTGGGTATGTCCCGCTTGTGCCTGTGCGAAGTAATCCAGGTAATCGTCCTTTACAACTTGGGTTTCATCATCTAATTGACGGACCTCGTCCATCAAAGGACTATCGGTAAATATTTTTTGAGCGATCCGCTTGAAGACTGGTCCGGAGACATCCGCCCCATAATAGCCCTTCTTGATACTCGGCTTATGGATGACCACTATGCAAGAGTATTTCGGATCTTCGGCAGGGAAGTAACCGGCAAAGGAGGAGATATAGCGCTTGTTCTCTTCCCAATCCGGGAACCAATATTCTGTCCTGGCCGTTCCGGTCTTACCGGCCATGGAAAAATGCTCGGAGTATAGCCCTTCTCCAGTTCCTCTAATTACAATATTCTTCAGTATGTCCTGTATCTTTGAAAGAGTCACATCAGAACAGATCTTGGGATGCATCACCTCTGTATCGAAATACTGAACTTCTTTGTTCATGACCCGGATCTCTTTAATAAACCGAGGTTTGACCATGACACCGCCATTTGCGATTGCGTTATAGAATGTCAGGGTTTGAAGGGGAGTCATTTGTAAGTTGTAGCCATAAGCGATAGATGGCAGAGCGTTCTTGCTCCATCGGTCATGCCCAGGACCGGGAATTAAAGGATTGCCTTCTCCCTTAATAGGAATCCCGGTTGGCTGATCCAGTTTCCACTCCAGCAAATGGTCGATGAATTTTTGAGGCTGATCCGCGTAATTGCTGTCGATAATAGTGGCCAACCCAATATTGGAAGACACCTCCAATGCTCGGGCAGCCGATATTTTTCCGTATCCGCCTCGACGGGAATCGTGGATCAAACGTCCGTAGAATTTTTTTGAACCTGCCTTGGTGTCGACCACGGTCATGGTATCGATAACCTTGTCCTCCAAGGCTGCCATCATAGCGATCACCTTAAAGGTAGAGCCCGGCTCATGGCTCTCGCCAACGGCATAGTTGAGGCGCTCGTAGTAGGTTCCGTTCTTGGTTCGACCCAAATTAGAAACAGCCTTGATCTCTCCGGACTTTACATCCATGACCACGACCGATCCGTGCTCAGCTTCGTAATACTCCAATTGCTTGAGCAGGGCATGATGAGCAATATCCTGAATGTTGACATTGATGGTGGTGATGATGTCTAGACCATCTTGAGGCTCTACTTCATTCTCGTCAGAGACAGGCTTCCATTGCCCCTTGGCGATCTTTTGCTGAAGGCGTCTACCGGCTTTGCCGGTCAAATACTCATTGAAAGCCCCTTCCAGACCAACGTCATAATGTCCGGGTTGCTGACGACTTTCGTTACCCACAATACGCTCTCCAACCTTACCCAAAGGATGCTCCCTGACGGTGCGTTGGTTGACTATAAAACCACCTCTGTACGGTCCTAGCTTAAACAATGGAAAGCCTTTGATCTTCACATAATCCGAATAACCCAGGTCCTCTGCGATGAAGAGATAGCGGTTCTGATCCGCCCTTGCCTTGCGGAGCCTGTCCGAATGATAGGCAACAGATCTTCCAAGCATCTGACTCAGTGCCTTGGACAGATCCTCCAACTGGGCATTGAAATCTGCCTGAGAGACGGTTACGGCATCAAATCGAATCTCGTATTTGGGAACAGAGGTAGCCAGTAAGCTGCCATCGTCTGCATAAATGTTGCCACGATTGGCCTCAATGACATAGTTTCGCATGGTGTTCTCCCTGGCCAGGTCGCGGTAGCGGTCTCCCTGAAGGAACTGAATATCGACCAACTTGAATACGATGGCCAAGGCAAAGATGAACATGCCCCCAGCAACGAAGTACAACCGATTCATGATATGCTTGGGTTCTGTCGCCATGATTCAGTCTTCGGAGTTAATTAAGATCTTTTGCGGAGGGGTCTCGCTGGGAGCCAGTCCCCTATTAGCCATAACGGAGATGATCCGACTTTCAAAACGCAGCTGCATCAATTGCATCCGAACATCCACATACTGACTATTCAGTTCCTTGACCTCATTGTTCAGTTGAGCAATGCGATGCACCTTCTTGTCCGCGCTATGCGAACTGGCCACCATGATCAGTGCCAATACAGACAAAAAGATGATGAACCGCCAATTCTTTAAGGAATCGTCGGAAATAAGAAATTTTCCCTTGACAAGGTTATAGAAATTCCGCTTCATAGTCGTTCGGCTATTCTGAGTTTGGCGCTCCTGGCCCGGTTATTAGTTTGGATCTCATCCTCCGAAGGGATAATGAACTTACCCACCGGCTTGAATGGAACCGACACCCTACCGAAAACATCCTTCTCTGGTTCTCCCTCAAATAGTCCATTGCGCATGAAGCGCTTGACCAGACGATCTTCCAGCGAATGGTATGAGATCAGACTCAATCTGCCACCGGGCTTCAACACATCCTGGGATTGGATCAAGAACTCCTTCAAGGCCTCCAATTCGCCATTTACTTCGATACGAATAGCCTGGTAGATCTGAGCAAGGATCTTATTCTCACGGTGTCTAGGTAAAAAACGACCTAAGGCTTGCTTTAATTGCGCAGTAGTCTCAATTGGATGCTGTTGTCTAAAGGACACTATAACCCGTGCCATTCCCGCTGCCGCCCGCAATTCTCCGTATTGATAGAATACGTCCCGGAGCTGGGCCTCGGTATACTCATTGATCACTTCGTAAGCAGACACAGGACTGTCCTGATCCATCCGCATATCCAGACGCCCATCGAAGCGAGTAGAAAACCCGCGTTCCGGCTCATCGAATTGATGGGAGGACACTCCAAAATCTCCCAGTATACCATCTACTTCCCGATACCCATGAAAACGCAGGAATCGTTTGAGATGACGAAAGTTCTCATTGATGAGCAGGAAACGCGGATCGTCGATAGCATTTTCTAAAGCGTCCTTGTCCTGATCGAAGGCCACCAATCTGCCTTCCGGACCTAAGCATTTAAGAATTTCACGCGAGTGGCCGCCGCCGCCAAAGGTCACATCCACATAAACCCCATTGGGTTGAATGTTTAGTCCCTCTACGGTTGCCTGAAGCAAAACCGGCTTATGGTATTCCATTAGCAGCATCATTCGCATCCCCCATCACCTCCTCAGCCAAATCAGCAAAGTCATTGGCTGCGTCGTCAATGGCTTGTTCGTATTTCGATTTATCCCAGATCTCGATAATGTTGATGGCAGAATTGAGCACGACCTCTTTTTCGATGCCGGCCACAGCTATCAGATCCCGAGGGATCAAAATGCGTCCTGCAGCATCTAATTCCAGGGTTCTTACCCCGGCAGTGAACCGTCGTATGAAATCGTTGTTCTTGCGGTTGAAGCGGTTGAGCTCGCTAACCTTTTCCATCAACTTGTTCCATTCTTCCATTGGATACAATTCCAGGCAAGGCTGGAATACAGCACGCTTGACCACAAAACCGGAAGAAGCCACAGGATCCAGTTGTTTCTTCAAACTGGCTGGCACCTTAAGACGTCCTTTATTGTCTGCCTTACATTCAAATGTCCCGATTAGGTTGAGCATTTACGCGCTATGAAAGAGTGGATGATTGATTCAAATATAGCCAAAGTTTCCCACTTTTTCCCACTTTTTGACACTTTGTTGATAAGTTTTCCCACTCGGCGACATAACCACTCAAATTGCTGGTATTAATCCGTTTGAATGCCGTTTCTGAGTAAGTCATTCTCAAGCTCCGCAAGCAGTTCTTGCCAAAACCTTTTCATGAAAATTTGATTACTTTTGCTCTGTTCATTTTTTGACGCGCATATGGCATATCCATTAAAGAAGGAAGGGAAATACTCTTACCTGGAACTTGGAGAAGGAACCCCGATCATAATCATGCACGGCCTCATGGGAGGACTAAGCAACTTTGACGGGGTTGTTGATTTTTTCCCGGCCAAAGGATACAAGGTTGTGATCCCGGAACTACCCATTTACACTATGCCTTTACTTAAAACCAATGTGAAGAGCATTGCCGTCTACGTCAAAGAATTCATCGACTATAAAGGATATGAGGAAGCAATACTGCTGGGGAATTCCCTGGGAGGCCACATCGGCTTGTTGTGCACCAAATTATATCCGGAAAAGGTGAAAGGACTAGTTATTACCGGGAGCTCAGGATTGTACGAAAGCGCTATGGGAGAAACCTATCCTAAACGTGGCGATTACGACTATATCCAGAAGAAGGCAGAAGCCGTCTTCTATGATCCGGTAGTTGCCACCAAGGAGATCGTAGACGAGGTTTACGCTTCGGTTAATGACAGGAACAAACTGATCCGCACCCTGGCAATAGCCAAGAGCGCGATCCGGCACAATATGGCCAAGGACCTGCCACACATGAAGAATCCCACCTGCATAATTTGGGGCAAGAACGATACGGTGACCCCACCTGAAGTAGCCGACGAATTCCATTTATTGCTTCCGGATTCAGATCTGTACTGGATAGACAAATGCGGTCATGCAGCCATGATGGAGCACCCTGATCTTTTCAATGAGCTACTCTACGGCTGGTTACAGAAAAGAGGATTTTAATTCACCGACATGAAGATCAGCTCAGCCCGTTTTGTGATGAGCAATAGCGATGTGGCCAAATGCCCGGACCATCGCCTGCCCGAGTACGCCTTTATCGGCCGGTCCAATGTGGGGAAATCCTCCTTGATCAATATGTTGATGGAGCGAAAAAGCCTTGCCAAAACTTCCGGACGACCTGGAAAGACCCAGTTGATCAATCATTTTATTGTAAACGAAGAGTGGTACTTGGTCGATCTTCCAGGATATGGTTATGCCCGGGTCTCCAAAAAGGCAAAAAAGACCTTCCAAAAGTTTATCACTCAATATTTTGAAAAGCGCAAACAGTTGGTTTCCGCGTTTGTGCTGATCGATTGCCGCCACGACCCGCAACCTATTGACATGGAATTCATGAATTGGCTGGGATCCAACGGCATTCCTTTTTCCATGGTCTTTACCAAAGCGGACAAGTTAAAACCTCAGGCCCTGCAGCAACAGATCGACAACTACCTGGAAAAAATGCTGGAGCATTGGGAGGAGCACCCTCCTTATTTTGTGACCTCTTCCAGCAAACGAACAGGACGAGATCAGCTATTGGAATATATCGATAGTATTAACCGGGAAGTATCCGGCCGTTGATCAGGTCGATCAGCTCTTGTGGCTGGGCCATCTCGGCTAATTCTTCATTACTTATCAATACCTGAAGTCCTTCAGAACCCGCCTCCAGCACTATTGGGAAACTAAATTTAGGCAACCATTTGGATCGAAATTGCCGCTGGAACTCATCCCGGTGAAGAAATAGAAATTCGTGTTCTGAAGATTCTCGATACGCCTTCCACTGTTCCCGTTCACTGAAAACACCATGAGTAATGGAGCAAAGTGCGCAATCATAGGTAGAAGGGCTGATCGCTTTATGGGCGCTATCCAACATGGCGTTAACAGCTCCCGAGTCTGCGTTGTAGACAAAGATCAGCTTCACGACTTGCGTCCCAACTCCAGTTTTTCGGCAAAGTAATCGCAGAAGTCGCGCATAGTGGCACTCATCTTCTGATCGCCAGTAGCACGCTCAAAGGTGTCCGACATGGCCGTTAGGGTCTGATGGAAGAACACCTTCATCTCGTCCAGAGGCATATCCTTGGTCCAGAGGTCGATCCTAAGGGCTTCCTGGGCCTTGTGATCCCAAACCGATAAGAGTACCGCCTTGGATTCTTCATTATTCACTCCACCGTCCGGTGCAGACCAGTTTAGTTTTTCCGGAATCTTATTCTCGTCCAATTGGACTTCGATCTCGATCTTAGATTGATGTGCGGCCATTATTTGCTGGGTTTGTATTTGGATTGTTCGTAAATGGTTTTGTAATCGCTACTCAGTAGTTGCTCCAAATCCCCATCTTGTCTTGCAACATATGCTCCGACCATTTGCCAGCCAATATAACGGCCTATCATACCAGGGGATTCGTTGTCTATCTCCAAATAGAATTTGGAAAACGGAGCCGGATTGATGAACCTGGGTGACAATTTAGGGTCGGTCAGATAGAGCATCTCCTTTTCGATAAAGTACCTCCAGATCTCTACCTCGTTCTCCTGGGCCCATTGCAGTTGCTCGGGCAAATAACCAATAAGGGTATTATCGGATACGCCTGGCAACAATAGCGACTTAATATAAAGGACCTTCCCGTGATAGATCATCTGACCCAACAAAGTTCTGTCCGATGGTGGAGGCACCACCCGCTGTGCATAGATTTGAGCAAGGTCAGCTTTAATCCGCCCAGGTCTCATATTCTGAACAACATAGCGAGGAATATTCTGGTAAAAAGGATGTTCCTCCCCAAGGTAATTATCCAGACCCAACACCAGCATCTGATCCGTCAAAACGATGGGGTTCTGATAATCTACATCTGTGGTAATGGTGAATACCTGGGGAACATCGAAATTTGGAAAATAATAAGCTAAATGCCGATAGAAATCCTCCAGCTCTACTGTTAAACCACCCCCTGGAGGGTATTGACTTAAAACTTCCGTCCGCAGCTCTTTTTGTAAGGTATCATTGATCATACTCACCCAAAGACTATCTCCGTATTGCTCCGGAAAGAACTGAGGATATTGCCGTTTCAGGCCGGGTAAGGTGGCCTCATTCGCCTGGTCAAACAATAGCTCGAAGCGGGTTAGATCGACCTCTACAGGGATGGCCGAGATCTCTTCCTCTAATCGATTTTCATCGGCACATGAAAGCAAGAGAACGAAACTCAGAAATAGGATATTCCAACTATTTTTCACAGTTCAGATTTATCTGACAAACGAACAGAGAATTTATTAATTTTGAGAAGCCGAAAATTTTTTGACAAAGGTATTACTATAATCGGTTAAAACCGGACAAAAATGCAAACACAGAAAGTAGTCGATCACATTGTGGAATGGATGAGATCCTATGCTGAAAACGCTGGGATAAAAGGCTTTGTTGTAGGAGTGAGCGGAGGTATCGACTCTGCGGTCACTTCTACCCTCTGTGCCTTGACCGGAATGGAAGTGCTTTGTCTGGAAATGCCAATCCACCAGGCTCCTTCTCAAGTGAGCCGGGCCATCGATCATATCAATTGGCTTAAAGAGCAACACCCCAAGGTAAGAATGATCCAGGTCAACCTGACCCCGGTCTTTGACAGCCTCATCGATTCTCTGCCCGAAGTAGCCGAAGAAGAGTCCAGGTTTATGGCCTTGGCCAATACGCGTGCCAGGCTCCGTATGACCACTCTCTATTATTTCGCGGCCCTTAACGGATACCTTGTTGCCGGGACAGGAAATAAGGTAGAAGACTTTGGTGTTGGCTTCTTCACCAAGTATGGAGATGGTGGTGTAGACCTCAGCCCGATAGCCGACCTGATGAAGAGCGAAGTGTATGAAATTGCCCGATTGCTAGGTATCAATAAAGACATTCAACAAGCCGCTCCAACAGATGGGCTTTGGGGCGATAACCGGACGGACGAAGACCAGATCGGGGCATCCTACGACGAATTGGAGTGGGCCATGAAAATGCAGGATTCTGGGAAGGGCCCGGAAGCCTTTGAAGGCAGGCAAAAAGAGGTATATCTTATATATCAACGACTTAACCGCGCCAACCAGCACAAAATGGTCCCAATACCTGTGTGCGAAATTCCTACAAATTTGAAGGAATAATCTGGCGGGCTTCTGTTATTTGTCGAGTATTATTGACGTTTAACGAAATTGCTTTCTGTTTTTTAGCCTTTTTTATAGATTTGATTTGTAGTAGAAGTATTACAAAAACCTCACACTTATCACAACCGCATTTGTTTTAAGTGTCTTTTAAGGACCATTTAGAATGAAAAACATCGTTATTGCGGATCACCACCCGATTACCCGAAAGGGTATATCCTGTATGCTCAAAAAGAATGAAAATTTTTCAATCATTGGGCGCGCTAATAACGGTAACGAGTTATATAAAAGTCTTGAAGAGCTGAAACCCGATATCCTGATAATGGAGATCGACATGCCGCAGATCAATGGGATCAATGCTCTTCGGGCGATCAAGTCTCAATATCCGGAGACTAGGGTCCTTATCTTCTCTACACACCCTGAAGAGATCTATGCGCTGAGATCGATTAAATCAGGAGCGGCTGGGTATGTGCCTAAAACGGCATCTACCAAGATCTTTATGAAAGCTTTAAAGCAAATAGCGAAAGGAGGTATCTTCTTAAATGAAGAGCTTACTTCCACATTCACCAGCAGGAATGTGGGCGAAAGCAGTGCCTTGAGCCGTTACAAAAAGCTTTCCTCCCGTGAGATCGAAGTTCTAAACTTACTCTCTCGCGGCAAGCGCAACAAGGACATTGCCAACGCGCTTAACATCAACGAGAAAACCGTCAGTACTTATAAGACGCGACTGCTCAAGAAACTCAAAGTAGACAACCTGGCCGATCTTATCCACCAGTCCAGGATGTTTCAGTTTGGGTGATACCTGATCACACCACCCGGTTCAATTTTTCGGAAAGTACTTTTTTCAGCATGATATAATCGATTATATCCTGCATATTGGATTGCTTTTGATTCTCATCGTCAGACTCCTTGATCTCAGTAGATAATTCATCGATCTTTAAACTGACCAGGTGCCTCCTCAAATTGAGAATGGTCTCTGAAACCACCTGACCAATCTGGTGGTCCTTGTCCCGTACAAAGATCTCCTTCCGCTGCCAGGCATGCAATTTGTGTTTTTCCTCTTCCATAAGCAGGTCACTGGCCAAGATTGCTAACTCCTGTGGTAAGCGGCTCACGAACACCTCCGTCTGAATTTCCTGATCCTGATTCAGTGAATCGATGATGTGGGAGTACAACTTGCGGAATCCCAGATTGGTGAATTCGATCTCGTCCTCTTGAAGATCCAGGTAGATCTTCTCATAGACTTTGGCTTCGACAATATCCGGCCTGAAGGAGATCTCACCTTCCGCGTCCGATTCCAAGACCAAGTCTTCAAACTCCTCTTGCTTGTGTCCGTACAGTAAGAGCAACTCGATCAGTTTGCGCTCCAATTCAAAGAGACCATCCACCTTTGCTGTTACAGGGGTCCTATCTGCAATGACCTCCATGGGCTGAGTTACCTCTTGCCTGGATCTGTCCTTTTTGGCATCACGCCTGCTCTTCTCCAGTTGCTGGGCCAGGGAGTTGAAGAGCACCTCTTCGCTGATATCCATCAGCCGGGCACATTCCTGGATATAGACTTCACGCTGGATTGCATCAGGTACTTTGGAGATGCTTTGGACAATGTCTCTTATGGTCTGTCCCCGTTTATGCGGATCGTTCCCAGAATCCTGTAACAACAAGGAAGTCTTGAACCGTATGAAATCCTGGGTATTCGCACTGAGATAATCCTGTAGTTGATCCAGGGTGTTGTTCCTTGCAAAACTATCCGGATCCTCTCCTTCAGGGAATGTACAGATTCGCACATTCATGCCTTGTTCCAGGATGAGGTCTACCCCCCTTAGGGATGCTCTAATCCCTGCCGCATCTCCGTCAAACAACAAGGTGATATTATTGGTTAGTCGACGGACCAGACGGATCTGCTCTACAGTAAGTGCCGTACCCGAAGAAGCCACCACATGCTCCAGTCCACGCTGATTCATTTGGATCACATCGGTATATCCTTCTACCAGGTAACAATTATCCTGTTTCGCAATGGCCTGCTTGGCCTGGTAGATCCCATAGAGTACCTTGCTCTTTTGATAGATCGGACTTTCCGGGGAGTTCAGGTACTTGGCAGCCTTTTTCTCGCTGGATAATATTCGGCCCCCAAATCCCAAGACGCGGCCACTCATGCTCCGAATGGGGAACATGACCCGCCCTTTGAACCGATCAAATTGCTTGTCCTCCCGGACGATGGTTAGTCCGGTCTTCTCTAACAGGTCAATCTGATACCCTTTCTCCTTTGCAGCAAGGGTGAACGCATCCCACTGCTGAGGAGAATAACCAAGAGCAAACTTTTCTATCGTATCTGCGGTGAACCCTCTTTCTTTGAAGTAGGTCCCTCCTATGGCCTTTCCTTCTTCCTCCTCCAACAAGACCCGATGAAAATAATCTCTGGCAAATTCACTTATCAGGTAGAGGCTCTCTTTTTCAGATGCCTCCTCCTTCTGCTCGTCGGTTTGCTGGGTCTCCTCTATCTCTATACCGTATTTCCTGGCTAGGTATCGGATGGCCTCGGGATAACTGAAATGCTCGTGCTCCATCACAAAAGACACCACATTTCCTCCCTTACCACTGGAAAAATCTTTCCAGATCTGCTTTACCGGCGAGACCATGAAACTGGGCGTTCGCTCGTCCGTAAATGGACTCAGACCTTTGAAGTTACTACCGGATTTCTTCAATTGGACAAAATCACCAATGACCTCCTCTACCCGGGCGGCATCAAATACGGCATCTATGGTCTGACGGCTGATCATGGATTGGAAAAGAGGCCCAACGTGGACCTCTGTAAATGTAGCACAATTATAAAAAAAAGACCCGCTCTTGGCAGGTCTGTTTTGATGATTAAAGTTAGTGTTAATCTACGTCCAGTCTGAGCCCCAGCGAGATGTTTCGCTGCTCAACCGGATTATCCTTAAATATCGGATTCAGGTCGTATTTGCAATAAAGGGAGATTCCGGACCATCCCATATATCCACTGATACCGTATATGAAATTGTTGGTGTTGAAGCTTCCTTTTTGCTTTTCTTTGATCTTCTCCCCGTTCATTTCGTACTTCAGTTTTTGCCTGGTACCGAGCTTGAAACCGGCATAGCCCCCAAATCCAAATTTGAACTTTCTCCTCGTGGAATATCGAAAATAGTCCTCCCGTTCTATCTTCCTGGACGGTCCTACTTCAAAATGAACCGGGAAGACCAGGTTATCGATCCGAAATTTGGACTTATTCAGGTTCTCTGGGAATACCTGTAGTTCAGTTTGGTCCCCAGTATCCACATAGTACTGGTTATCGATAGGCTTCAATCCATTCCAGACAAAGGAAAATCCATATTTGATCCGTAGCCAGTTGCTGTTCTTGAATACCCGGGTTCTCCAAGCCCATCCCAATTCAGCAAACCGGCTTCCACCTACTTTGAACTCTGAATCGTCCAGGGATTCACCTTCGGTAATGACGTTATTGAGTCCAAAGGCAAAGACCAGGTGACTGGTGGTCCTTCTGTCGTATTTGCGTCGACGGTGATTGGTAGTGATATCAAGAACGCTTTCTTCAGAAAAAATTGAAATGTTGATACTGTCGTCATCATCCGCATAATTTCCGTCCGGATTACGCTCTATCAAAGCGATCTTGTTATCGATGATGGCCACTCGGTTCTCTATGTTTAGGGCCCTGACCTCCGCTGCCTCCAACTTTTTCTTTTCGGCTTCCTCTTCTGTTATAATGCCCTCTTCCAATTGCTTGTTGATCGCCTCTACGTCGCGCTTAAGTGCATTCTTTTCTTCATTGATGATGTCTTGACGGGCAGACTTTAACACCTCCACACTATTGGTGTTTGTAGTCTCCTGTGCCAGGAGAGTTGGGGCAAAAATAACCCAGGCCACCATGGCGGCGTAAATAGTAATTAATCTCATGATGTTCGTGATTTATGACCCGCGGGGGTCTTATTGATGAATGTTTAGTTGTTTCTTTCGGCTACGGCTGTCCTGACTTTATCGAAGCCGTCGCCCAAAGCATCGAATACCTTATCCCTGAAGCTTCGCTCCATCTCGCTCTCCACATCCATGAGCAGAGCCATAGGATCCACTTTACCACCGACTTCCTCTAATACCCTCCTGTTAGCGATCTCGCGCTGAGCAGCATCTAGCAAGGCTTCTACTTCTTCCGGACTCACCTCTTTGTTCTCCAGTTGCAAGGCCTGCACCTGGGCTACGACCTCATCTACCTTCCCACTGACGAAGGTCTCTTCAGTTCTTTCCACTAAGGTAGGTTCAGGCGCAATCTCTTCTTGTTGGATAACGGCAACCACATCTTCCGGTTTGGACGAAACTTGCTGTTGGATGTACTCTTTTTCCTGGATCAGTTCTGCCTCTGTCTCCTCGACCGCCAATGCTTCATCCTTTTCAGGTACGACCGTTTCGGATTCAAGAAAAGTCTCATCCTTTTCTGCGATCTGGATTACAGATTGCACTGCTTCTGACCTCTTCTCCGGTTGCTCAATGGTCTCTTCTGCTATTTCTTCCCCCGGAGACTCCTCTTGCAAGAGTGAACTACCCAGAAAGATGAGAATCATCACCGAAGCGGCGATCGCCCACCAGGTCCTTGGAGCAAGCCTCCGCTTTGGCGGCTTCCCCAAGGCCTGGTCTAACTTATTCCAGGCATGGGAACTTGGCTCGATCTCTCGGTTCTGCAATTTTTCCCGAATGTTGTCTTCAAATTTAATTGGAGCCATAACTCAATTTATTTACTTGATCCACTTTGGACTGCAACAGTTTCCTGGCCTTAAATAGCTGCGTTTTGGAGGTGCTTTCACTAATCTGCAGCAACTCGGCAATTTCACTGTGTTTATATCCTTCTACAGCGTAGAGCACAAAAACGGTCTTGTATCCTTCCGGCAGTTGATCGATCAACCGCTGGATCTCCTCTACCTCCAACTCGCTTTCCACATAGGCCACCGGCAACTCGTGACTGGACATCTCCTCCGGATCACTGAACTTTAGCCGTTGCTGTTTCCTCAAGAAAGACAAGGCTTCGTTAACCATGATGCGACGGATCCACCCTTCGAAACTGCCCTCCGACCTGAAACTCCCCAGGTTGACAAAGACTTTTAAGAAACCGGAAAGCATGACCTCTTCAGCTTGATCCATGTTCTTTACATATTGCCGGCATACACTCAACATCTTAGGAGCAAAGAGCTCATAAAGCTGATGCTGAGCCCGTCGGTCACCCTTCAGAGACCGGTCGATCAGTTTGGCATAATTCTTATGTAAAGAGACTACTTTCATCCGGCTGTTAACTGTTTAGCTGGCTACGCTTTATTGGAAAGACGCAGGTGGGAACAGAAAGGTTGCCCGGGAGACTTATTTTTTTCTGTCGATCACATAATTGACCATCAACTCCAAGGAATCCTTATATGCTGAATCTGGATAATGACCCAGAATATCAAGAGCTCGTTCCCGGTAATCCCGCATTCGGCCAATGGCATAGTCCAAACCACCCTCTTCCTTCACATAACTGATCACCTCCTTGACCCGTTTCTTGTCCTTATTGTGATTCTTGATGGAATTGATCAGCCACCTTCTTTTATCCGGCTTAGCCTGATTGAGCACATGGATAAGCGGCAAGGTCATTTTCTGTTCTTTTATATCGATGCCCGTTGGTTTCCCGATCTGCTCCTCCCCATAATCGAACAGGTCATCTTTGATCTGGAAAGCGATACCGATAAGTGACCCGAACTCTCTCATCCTTTCCACTTCTTCCTCCGGCGCGTGAACAGATTCGGCCCCGATCGCACAGCAGGCTGCAATAAGGGTAGCTGTTTTTTGGCGGATAATATTAAAGTAGACCTCTTCCGTTATGTCCAACCGTCGGGCCTTTTCGATCTGCAGCAACTCTCCTTCACTCATCTCTCTTACCGCTACCGAAATCTGCCTTAAGAGATCAAAATCCCCATTATCTATGGACAACAGGAGGCCCCGCGACAATAAATAGTCCCCGACCAAGACAGCAATCTTGTTCTTCCACAGGGCATTGACCGAAAAAAATCCTCGCCTTCTGTCACTGTCGTCAACAACGTCGTCATGCACCAGGGTAGCTGTATGGATAAGCTCGATGACCGAGGCACCGCGATAGGTACGTTCGTTCACTTGTCCTTTCCCGACCATTTTGGCAATAAGGAACACGAACATGGGTCGCATTTGCTTACCCTTACGGTTCACTACATAATGCATGATCCGGTTAAAAAGCGATACATGGGAAGCGGCAGTTTTGGAGAACTTTTGATCAAAAAGTTCCATTTCTTTTTCGATGGGCTCCTTTATGCGGGATACGATCTTCATTGCTTGCCCGTAAAATTAAGTTAATTCGGCTCGAAATAAGAGCTAATCGAAGAAATTAGCTATATTTGAGGTACATAACTTATTATTCTTAATCAATAAACTATGAAGAAAATTACTTTACTGGCGATGATTTTCGCCGCTTTTTCACTAAACGCTCAAGTTACCATCTGGGAAGAAGGATTCGAATCTTTCGATGATTTCTTTATCGGAGTGCCGAACGGGGACTTTAATGGTTGGACTTCCATAGATAATGACGGAGACGCGACTTATGGTTCTGCTACTTACGACTTCGAGAACGAAAATTATACCGGAACCGCCATCATCTTTAACCCAACAGGTGCTTTCGATGGAGGTGGAGTTGATGCCACAGGTACAGCCTGGGATGTAAGAACAGGAACTAAAGGAATGTACATGATTGCTTCTCAGGGAGACGTGAGTGGTACACCTTTGAACGATGACTACATCATTACTCCGCAAATTGACCTTGCCGGAGCTACTGGTTCTTCAATCACTTTCTACGCTAAGAGTGTTACTGACGCTTTTGGTCTAGAGCGTTTTGAGGTATTGCTTTCTACTACTGGAACTGACGAAGCTGACTTCACAGTTGACCTGGGAGGTGGTGAGCTTCAGGCTCCCATTGATTATACTGAGTACACTTACGATCTTTCTGCTTACGACGGAGAACAGATTTACATTGCTATCCATTATGTAGCTCAAGATTCTTTCGTATTACAGATGGATGACTTCGAGGTTAGTGCCGACGATGTACTTAGTGTTGAAGACAACGTATTGGAGAGTGTTGAGCACAGTGTAACTGCCAGCGAACTGATCCTGCGTGCTGCTCGTCCTTTCGAGAATGTTGAGATCTACAATATCTTGGGACAGCAAGTAATAAGCCAACGTCTAAATGCTTCTAGCGAGCGTGTAGACATTGCTGCCCTTAACCAGGGAGTGTATGTTGTGCGTGTAGTAGCTCAAGGACAAGCTACTAGCTTCAAGATCGTCAAGCGATAAGCTAAGACTAACTCATAAAATCAAGCCTGAAGTAGAGCTGAGCTCACTTCAGGCTTTTTTATTGGCCAGCTGCCCACAGGCAGCATCAATGTCCTTCCCCCTGGAACGCCTTACCGTAACCGGTATCCTGGCTTTCTCCAAGCCTTTGATATAAGCATCTATCCGGCTATCGTGCGCTTGTTGGAACTGCCCATCATCAATGGGATTATATTCGATCAGGTTGACCTTGGATGGCACTCGGCTACAAAATCTGACCAGGGCCTTGATGTCCTCATCCCCATCGTTTATTCCCTTCCAGACCACATACTCATAGGTCACCATCTTCCTGGTCTTCTCATACCAGTAGATAATGGAGTCCAGCAGATCGTCCAAAGTGAACTGCTTGGCAAAAGGCATGATGCTCTCCCGGGTCTCCTGAATAGCAGAATGCAGAGAGACGGCTAAATTGAACCTAACCTCATCGTCTGCTAGTTTACGGATCATTTTAGGAACACCGGAGGTAGAAAGGGTGATCCGCTTTGGGGACATACCCAGACCGTCATCCTGGGTGATCTTATCAATGGACTTCAGCACGTTCTTGTAGTTCATCAGGGGTTCTCCCATGCCCATGAATACAATATTGCTTAAAGGCCGACCGTGATACAGTCTGCTTTCCCGATCTATGGCGACAACCTGGTCAAAGATCTCATCGGGATTCAGGTTTCTCATGCGTTTAAGTCTGGCTGTTGCGCAGAATTTACAATCCAGGCTGCAGCCAACCTGGGAGGAGACACAGGCCGTAGTCCTGGTCTCGGTGGGAATGAGTACAGATTCTACCACCAAACCATCATGTAGCCTGACAGCATTCTTAATTGTTCCATCAGTGCTGCGTTGCATCTGGTCCACCGCAATGTGATTGATCACAAAGTTCTCTTGCAGATGAGCCCTGATTTCTTTGGAAAGATTGGTCATATCCTCGAAGTTATGTGCTCCTTTGGACCATAACCATTCATAGACCTGGTTCCCACGGAAGGCCTTATCGCCTAGATCCACGAAGAATTGTCTCAACTGCTCCTTAGTTAGGGATCGAATATCTTTCTTTGACTGCATAAACAGTGCAAAAATACGGAATAACAAAGGGAGAATGGCCTTATCGGCTAACGACTATTTTCTTGGTCTGGGTCTCACCGCTATCACCATCAATAAGATAAAGTAAATACATCCCCTCCGATAGATCGGTAAGGGGTATCAGATTCTGAGAGTCAGAGAGGGATCCGGATCCTACTTCCTGTCCCAGTAAATTGAAGAGTGAGTAAGAGAGATTGGGATATCTGTAGTTCAATACCGTCAGGTAATTGGTTGCTGGATTGGGGAAAATGCTCAAGTCGCCAATTAAATCGAAGTCCTGCACACTCAAAATATTCTGAAGGGTCTCCGTAGTAGGTTGTCCGGTATCCAAGGGGTCCAGCCAATCCATTAATCTGCTTTCCGGAGTATTACCCGTGGCCCAGGAAACACCAAAGCGACCGTAAACATCAATATCTTTATTGTTTGTATTGCCTTCACATGCCGATCGTCCTGCAAAGAGTTGACCGATCAAACGTCCGTCCTGATCAAAGAGCGGGGATCCGGAAGAGCCGCTTTCGGTCGTACCTATTTCCCAACCATCACCACTGCCGGCAGAAACACCGCCAATGAGCCATACTTCGGTTCCGTCGGCCGTTTCTCTCACGGCGCCGCTATCGTCCCGGCACACTTTCATGATATCTCCTTTGGGATGATGAATGCCGATCTCGAACTCGGGCAACAGATCGCGATTGTCCCAACCGGCAAATGCCACATCCCATGGTTCTGGGATACTGTTCACCAATTCGACCAAGGCGAAATCACTGAGCTCAGAACTTGCTCGTAATTGCGATCCACTCATGGTAAAGTTGGACTGAATGTCCGAGCTGGCCGATGATTCACCACAGATCGGATTCGGGCTCATCCAATTGAATCGAACACTCCACAAAGCGGGATTGGAGTTCTCCAGACAGTGGTTAGCCGTTAACAAAAAAGGTGTTTTGTCGGAGGCAGTATTGTTTAGCAAGGTTGCGGTGCACAAATATCCATTACCCAGATTAAGCAGGGCCACTGCCTTTTTCAGTACATCCTTCTTATTGTCGAAATCGGCACCAATGGGGCAATTCACGTCATATTGACAATCTCCGGAGTCGTTCAAACCCCTTTCAGAAAAGTCCAACGCCTCAAGCCTACTGAGACGATACCCATGGATCACACTGCCAATTTGTAGTATTGGGTTCTCTGCTTGTCTTTTGGCCTGGTAATACTCTACGATGATCTCCTGCCCATAAACAAACCACGAACCGAATAATTGATTCTCTCGGTTGGTATCAGCTGTGAAGGTAGGACTGAGGTCGGAACGTTCCCGATTGTAGAAATAGAGCCGAGATCCTTTAGGTAATTTGAAGCGGTCGAAATTGATACTGACGTTCTGTGCTCCTGTAGAACGAATAGCAACTCGCCACAATCGTCCTCCATTCTCCAATTCCGTCCACTGGCCATGAGTTTGCATGTTGACGTAAAGCGGACGTTCCACACCGTAACGCCAAGGAATACTTTTATCCAGATCGTTTATGCGGTCCTCCTCTCTAATCGCGTCTAGGTCCAAGGCAGGCAAAACTATGGGGTCTACAGTTTCAACACCATTCGTCCTCCAGGAATAGGGTAATTCTTCAGTGGTGGTCTGCGCCCAAGTAAAAGGTACAGTTAGAAGAATGACCAGCAATGATATTAGCGCTTTCAAAAGAGAGCAGTAAGGTTAGTTAGTACTTAAAGATACTGTTTTCCATTGGTTTATCTCGAAGAAGAGCACAAAAAAACCCCGGTCAAAACCGGGGTTCACTATTCAATGTATTTTAATCTAGAGGATCAGCATGGCGTCACCATAGGAGTAGAACTTGTACTTTTCCTTGATCGCTTCGGCATAGGCCTCCTTGATGAATTCGTGACCGGCGAAAGCCGAAACCATCATCAGCAGGGTCGATTTTGGCGTGTGGAAATTGGTTACCATGGCATTGGCGATGCTAAAATCATATGGAGGAAAAATGAACTTATTGGTCCATCCTTGATATTCATTCAAGGTACTGTTGGACGATACCGAACTCTCCAATGCGCGCATCACAGTTGTACCCACTGCGCAAACCCTTCTTTTCTGTACCAGTGCCTGATTGATGGTATGAACAGCATCTGACGCAATGGTGATCTCTTCAGAGTCCATCTTATGCTTGGACAGATCTTCTACCTCTACCGGGTTGAACGTACCCAGGCCAACATGCAGGGTGATCTCAGCAAAGCGGGTTCCTTTGATCTCCAATCGCTTCATCAAGTGCTTGGAAAAGTGTAATCCGGCTGTTGGAGCCGCAACGGCACCTTCCTCTTTCGCAAAGATGGTCTGATAGCGCTCGGCATCTTCAGGCTCCACCTCACGCTTGATGTATTTTGGCAGGGGAGTTTCTCCCAATTCGCTCAATTTGTTTCTAAACTCTTCGTATGATCCATCGAATAAGAATCGTAGCGTTCTACCCCGGGATGTTGTGTTGTCTATGACCTCGGCCACAAGGGACTCGTCCTCACCGAAATACAGTTTATTCCCAATTCTGATCTTACGAGCTGGATCTACCAATACATCCCAAAGCCTGGTCTCAGGATTCAATTCGCGTAGCAAAAATACCTCGATGCGCGCACCTGTCTTTTCCTTGTTTCCAAAAAGTCGAGCGGGAAAAACTTTAGTGTTATTAAGGACCAGTACGTCGTCTTCCTCGAAATAATCGATCAAATCTTTGAACATCTTATGCTCTATAGTCTTTTCTGCACGATTCAGCACCATTAATCTGGCTTCATCCCGATTGGTTGCGGGGTACTCTGCCAACAGATCCATAGGCAGCTCGAAGTTGAAATTGGAAAGTTTCATTCCCATAAGCGAAGTGATTTTTTAGCGAAGGTGCAAATATACAATCTCGAAAGAGGGGTTGTCAAGTAATTTGGAGATTATTTACCCCTCAACCTGACCAATCCCGGTCATTGCCAGGTCACTCCAAAATGAAGGGTAGGACTTGGAAACTACTCCGGCATCTAATACCGTCATGGGAACATATAGGGCAAGTGGTGCAATTGCCATGGCCATCCGATGATCGTGATAGGTTTCGATATACTGATTTGGTATCAACTTAGTTCCAGCATCTAACGTCAACCAGTCCTGACCAACACTGATCAGAGCTCCCAACTTCCCTAACTCTGCCTTCAGGGCTTCCAGTCTGTCGGTCTCCTTGATCTTTAGGGTATGCAGCCCGGTTAAGTGGCAACCTATCCCCAGCCCGGCACAGCTGGCAGCAATGGTTTGAGCTAGGTCCGGTGTATCTGCCAGGTTCAGCTCCAAACGATCCGGCAGCTCATGTCCCTGCCTTTTACTTAGGACTAGTGACGCATTAGTCGGATCAAACTTTGATTGCACGCCGAGTTCAGCATAAATTTTGGTCAATGCCGCATCTCCTTGTAAGCTTTCCGGTTTATAGCTTGTCAGTGTTACAGTCATCTCTGCCGATAGGGCGACGAGGCTGTAGAAATAGGAAGCAGAGCTCCAATCCGATTCCACGATAAGATCTCGTGGTTGATCAAGTTCAAAAGGACTCACTCTTATTTGATTCCCTTCAAAGGCGGTCTCTACACCGATCTCCTGTAACAAGGACAATGTCATTTCCAAATAAGGCCTCGAGGTAATCTCTCCTTCCAGGTTCAAGATCAGTCCTTGCGGTAAAGATGGACCGATTAAGAGCAGGGCAGATAAATATTGACTGCTCGTATTTGCGGCTATTGAAACAGACTTACCGCTTAGATTGGCTCCCTCAATGCGCAGGGGAGGATAACCGACGTTCTTTTTGTAGCTGATATTGGCCCCCATCGAATTCAGGGCATCCACAAGGATTCGGATTGGGCGTTGCTGCATGCGCTCACTACCGGTTAAAGTCACCGATCGGTTTGGTCTGGAGGCCAAATAAGCCGTAAGAAATCGCATGGCTGTCCCTGCATGATGAATATCGATGACATCCTCAGAACAAGACAAAGCTTTGGTTAGAACTCGTGTATCATCGCTATTGGATAAATTGGAAATTCTAAGTTGGGGATAGAGCGCCTGCAGGATCAACATCCTGTTGGATTCGCTCTTGGAACCAGTTATGGAAACCCTTAGCGCTGAGGGGCGCTCCTTTGGAGGAATTAACTGCAGATCCATTAACGGTCGCTTTCCTTGAACCTCTTCCAGAATTTACCATAGGTGACCATAAATCCATAAACCAGACCAGCAGCGATCAACGTGCCATAAAACAGTAGCGGATCTTGGCGTTGGAAGAAACTCCACTTAAAGCCTTCAATGACCCATTTGAAAACCAGGAACAGGACGATGAACGCTAGCGCCATAGACGCCACGGATTTCCAAAACCCGGGATGTGAAAGTATCTTTTTAAACATTAGCGGAGTTTTTCATTGTTGTGGTGCCTGTCGTGATCCCGTTTGGTCTTTTTATCCATCTTACTGTCAAAGGCCGCCTGCAGATCGACACCTGTCTGATTGGCCAGGCAAAGGACCACAAAGACCACATCGGCCAGTTCCTCACCCAGATCCTTATCCTTGTCCGACTCTTTCTCGCTTTGTTCCCCATACCGACGGGCAATGATACGGGCAACCTCTCCCACTTCTTCGGTCAACTGGGCCATATTGGTCAGTTCGTTGAAGTAACGAACCCCGTGTTCCTTGATCCATTGATCTACGACCAGTTGTGCGTGTTTTAGATCCATTAATTATGGTTTGGACAATACGATCTTCTCCGTTTCCTTGGCTACCCGGACACGAAAAAATTCCTTGATCAATTCGTAGCGGTCGAAAGATACTAAGGGCTGGTCGATTTTGAAAATGGCCCGGACCACAACCTGCTGTCCTTTAGGCGTTACCTGGAACACATAAGAACCCATCTTTTCCGGTAAAACGGCCTGTAGTGGCTCGGGTACAGATTCCACCTGATACCCCTCCGGAATTTTCATGGTCATGGTGATCTGCTGTTTTTGAGCAAATCCAAAATCGATGGGAAATTGACGGGTTTCTGCGGTAAATGGATTGCTGTTGAGCGTATAAAATAGTAAAGGATCCACATACAATTTGCCTCCAACCTCTTCGACACCTTCTTCCCATTCAAAACTAAACCGTTGATCGGTAATTTCAGGATTGTCAGATTTGGCAGTAATATCGAAGATCTCCGCATCATTTGCATTAAACGACAGGCGGTCCACCTGGTCTGCTACCCCATCATTCTCCCATTCGTCTCGGAGGCCGACCGACAAATAGCCCGAATTTCTCTCCTGGACTTGTCCGGTGAGCAATCCATCATCTTGAATTTCGATCTGCCCCATAACCGTGCGAGCTGTTCGACTGGGTAAGGGGATCTCTACCCATTTAAATACCCGATCGTCCAGATCCACATACATTCCTTTCCAATTGACCAGACCCAGATCCAAATAGTTGACCGTAGAACGGGAAACTGCCGCGTCGTACAGTCGAACTTGCTCACCTATCTGCACTCCTGCCACCATAGCATTGAAGGCTTCCACACTAGGTGAGAGCGGAATTCCGTTCAAGCGGGTCGACAACAGTACTGGCTGGGCTTCCAGATCGGCATCACGCAGGGCACTGATCAACAAGGCATTGATATCGGCCATGGTTCCCTCTTCGCCTTTGAGCAGTTGCTTTCCGGACTGTTCTGGGAAGACATCGTAAGAGTCGTTCCAAGCGGTGTTGTTCTTGACATACCAGTAGATCTTTTCGGCTTTCTTCACAGGGTCTGTTTCACCATCAAGAATGGCAGAAATCTCTTCCTTTGACAATTGGCGAGCAGTGATATGACGGGTAAAGCCTCGATCTGACGCAATACTTCCGGCCAAAGACCTCCAGTCGCTCACATCCATATAGGTGCCTACAGCGGTTAGGTTGATCTTCAAGAACGACCGGTAAAGATCCATGTCGTAGACATAACTCTCAGATTTTAGGGGTTGCACATTCTGGGCTGTGAAGTAAGTAGACTTCCCTTCCTCCTTTCTATTCATCAATAGAAAAGCTCTTGGATTCTGAATCACTTCGAACCCTATCTGCATCTTATTGGTCACCTTTACTTCCAGGTCCTTGATAGGGATACCGTACTGTAAGTTGATATTGGAAGTGGTTCCATTGGGACTTCGGTAGGTGTACTCTAGAACCGATCCTGCTTTGACATCCGGGAAGGTGAATTTTTTCAGATCCACTCCTTTGACAACCTCATCGGTAAAGACCAGGTCGTCGTCCAAATTGGTAGCAACTATCTCGTTGTTTACCAGATTATAGGTAGACGCTTTGAGCTTGGTGGCATCAGGATAAGGTACATGTACAGTTGCATAGTCAAAAGCGTCCTTATTGTAGATCTTGATCCGCTCCTGGACCTCTACATAATTACCAATATAGGCCACTACCCTCCTCGACAGGACAACGGCGTCCGCCTCAGGGAACTCCGCATCTTGCTTAGAGGCTACCTCCAAAAGTGAAACTTTACCATATTCTTTGTTTTGAGCTAAGAACGGGCTGGTGCAAACAATAAGTACAACAATCAGAACCTTCAATTTTTTCATAAAAGATGGGCTTTGGCGATATTATATTGGAGATAACACTACTTGCTCCATCTCTTTGGACAAACGTTGATTGTAGAACTCTTTCAGATCGGCATATTTGAAGGCCGGGATAACGGATTGATTGATCTCAAAACTACACTGTATCCCAATGGTCCCGGAAGATTCAGAAATTCGATACTTGAACGATCCCATTCCATCAGGCAGAGAAATACTGACCGACTCAGGCATCGAGCTCACCTGGTAGCCTTCCGGTATCTTAATATTCACGATCTTCCTATGACTAAATGGGTAATTATAGTCAACAGGAAAATTTCGAGTATCCCTTGTAAATGGATTGCTGTCCATGGCTAACCAGAACATAGGGGTCAAATAAATGTCATTGCCGATAAACTCCACAGCATCTTCTTTTACAAAATGAAATGAACTGGTTACAGGTTTAGTGCGGTCCTTCAAATCCTTGACCTCCAATTCCTCGATCTCGGTCAATCCGAAACGATCCAGAATGTCCTCCTCCAACTGTTCCTTGGGAGTGGAACTGTACTCTATTCTGTAGCTCAAGGCATCCAACAAAGTACTGTTTCCTCGTTGTGCACCCTCTATAGTTCCGTCCTCAAGTAGTTCCACATTCAAGATGTAGTTGCGCTTGGATATTTGCTCCGGGTAAAGGGAGATCTGGCTTGAAGTCCCACTTTCCCGCACAATGGTACCGTACCAGTTGAGGATCCGAGGAGGTAATACATTGGGGATACTCCATTTCTCCGTAGCATCCATTAAGAAACGTTGATCATTTATGTTCACCGCTGCGATCACATAATTGAATCCGTCCACGGTGGCAAATACCGGGATCCCATGGGACCGTGTACTGACCAATACCGGGCTGGCACTCAATCCTAACTCACGCATTAGGGCCACCAGCATAAGATTAATATCGCCAGAACTGCCCGTCTTCTCCTTATATGCCTGCGAAATGTTGCGTGAAAACTTGGAGTAATCTCCATTCCAGGTCATATGTTTTTGAATGGCATCAAAGGCGGCGGCTGCCCGATCGAGTGCACCGGTGTGCTCGGATTTAATTTGAGCTACCAGTTCTTTGAGGTACCCTTTCCGAGCCAACTGGTCGCCAAAATACTTTGAATCGTAAATGCTTTTAACTACTTCTTCCCAGGATGTAGCATAACTCTTCTTGGTTCCGTCGGCATTCTCTACCTGGGCCAGTTCGTAGGTCACCAAAAACCGATAGTTATCGATATTGTCTACAAAAGGCTCCTCTTTGAGTGCAGGAATGTGTTTAAAATCGTATTCACTCACCGATTCCTCGATCTGAATGTTACTCGTCTTGGTCGCCTGGGTCAAATTGCTCTTGGTACCGGACTCATAAGCTATGTTCATGTTCCGCCTTCTCGTGTACTCATTCGGGCTGATATTGACATTTCCGCGGACGATCCGCTTGTATTTAAAGTAACCGGGGGTTCGTACAGAGGCCCTGTAATGAGCTACCGGGATGTCTTGTTGGATCACCAGGTCTTCAATCTCCCAGAATGGGGAAACAATAGAGTATTCCAGATCGACCACAGAACCTACTTTCACATTGGGAAAGGTGACTGTAGTCTCGGTGTAGTTATCGTTCAGTTTATTTTCAAAGATCCCATTGTTCCTGAGTTTCTCTTTGACCACCTTTCCATTGTCCGGGCTAAAACTATATCCCTTCATGGTCCTTATACGCTCCCTGTCACCACCAGACTTATATAACACAAAAGAAGTGGTGGCATAGTCCAGTCCATCTGTATTCAGGACCTTAATGCGCTGATGAATATCCGTTACCACTACCCAACCTTCCGGATGTTCGTAGTTGAAATAGGTTTCGCGATCTTCCAGAAGGACAACGGCACTGGCCGTTGTATCCTGGGCATAAGTATAATTGAGAACGGTTTCGTCATCTACCTTTCCGAATTTGTACTCCTGGGCGTTGAGCGTCAGATAGCCGATCAAGCAAAATACTAATGTGGGAACTAAGTTCTTCTTGTTCATGTTGATTCAGTTGTTTTATTGTGTTTTGATTAGGACGATCCGCTGATCCTCAACCGCCATACGGCGGTTATAAAACTCCTGCAGATCAGGGTATTCCAGGGTAGGAATCATGGAATTTCGGATTTCGTGAGTAAAGACAATTTGCAGGGTGTTTGCGTATTCCTGAGCCTGGAAGTAATATGCCCCGCGGTCGTTGTTCATCTTAAATCTTACAGCATCCGGAACCGATTTTACCTTGTAACCTTCCGGAATGGTTATGGTCACTCTTCTGGTCAGTTTTTTAGGAAATCCAAAGTCGATGGGGAATCGGCGTTCCTCGGCATCGAAAGGATTTTGCTGGAGGTCAAAGAAGAGAAATGGGCTGATGTAAACCTCCTGCCCAATGGTCTCTACCAGGTCTTCCATTTCAAACTGATACTTAAAGGATGTGAGATCGTAAGCCACCTCATTGGCATCAAATTCGAGATCGTGTGCTTCTACGTCACCGCGATCAAAATCAACCAGGTTCTCTATGGAAATCTCACCCCTGTCCTCTATGTATTGATTTAGACTAAATGCCAAATATCCGGTACACCGTCCATCAACCTGTCCGCTAACCACCAGGTCATCATCTAAGCTGGCTTTGATCAGTAAGGTTTCAGAGGAGGTTTTTGGATGTGTGAGGTCAATGGTACTTCCGATCCTATCTTCGTCTACGGCCCGGCCCCATCCGTTGAGCAGCACCTCCGGGAGGAATTCAAAGGAAGCTTCTTCATTGGCCGCATCTAATAGGTGCTTTTCACCATTGATCTCGGCACAAGCAATCAGATAGTTGAATGCTTCGGGGCTGGGTGTTATATGCAAACCATTGTTCTTGGTGGAGGTAACCACTGGATAAGCCGTGATTCCGAGGCTACGCAGCATGGAAACCAGTAAGATATTGATATCTGCCAGGTCTCCTTCCTGATCCTTAAAGGTCTTTCTGGTGCCGTTATCCGGATAGTAACCAATATAATCGTTCCAATTTATAGTGGATTGGACATAATCGTAAACCAATTTTGCCTGCGCAAGTGTATCCTTCTCATTGCCCAGGAGTTCCGTCAGGGTTTCTTGGTATACCCGATTTGGGCGTAGATGAGGGTTAAATCCGTGATCCTTGTATAGGTTTCTCACGATACCGTTCCACGTAAAATTTCCAGAATAGCGCACATAACCAGTAAACACAAACTTCAATTTGGCCCGGTACAGTTCCATATTGTAGACGTGCGACTCATACTCTAATGCCGGAAGATTTTCGGCTTTTATCACGGTGGCGTTGTCGTTGTTAGTCCGCTTGGTACGCACATAGGCCATGGGGTTTTGTACCAGTTTGAGTTTGGCCCCGGAACCGTTGACCGCTTCTACTCTTATTCTCTTAACGGGTATGTCATGCTGCAGGTCGATGTCGGCGGTGGTCCCGTACTTGGAACGGTAACTCAGTTCGATCACACTGCCACTCTGTACTTTGGGAAAGGTCAGGGTAACAAATTCGACCCCATCGATTACCTCCTCTTCAAAGATGAATTCCTTTTCCAATTCGATGGTCTCTACTGCTGTACCGTTCCAGTTGTGGATCTTCCCCCTGATCTTATAGGGTTCCGGATAAGGTATACTGATGGTTCCGTAATCCAGGCCATCTTCATTCAATATCTTGATCCGCTGATAGACTTCGACGTGAGAGGTGACGCTGGTAATGACCTCTTTGAAGAGGATGACAGCCGAAGCATCGGGGAAATCGGGATCTGTGGTCATCCGAACCTCATCATCCTGAATGAGGTCAGTCTTAAACTTTTGAGCCTGGCCTTTAAAGCACAACAACAGTAACAATACGATCAGTAAGGAGCGCATAAAGTTCTAATTTGGAATGAGTACCATCTTCTGATTATCGCCCCGGGCCACTTTCCGAATAAAGCTGCGGTAGGCATTGTATTCTGCCGCTGGGTACTTACCCTGGTTTAACTGGAACTTTCTTCGGAATGTCACGATACCGCCATCTTCTGACACCTCAACGGACGTTTCGTAAATTCCATATGTGGTCTTTTCCGAAATGTCATTTGGGACAGATTCGATCTTATACCCTTCTGGAAGGTGCAAGACAAACTCGTCGATATCCAGGAATCCGCGGTCGCGGACCACATCCTGCTGTCTGTCCTTATCCCGCTTGGGGCTGTTGGTGTAGCGGTTAAAGGAGTTGAGCGGAACGATCATCTTGTCGCCGGCAAAACTGCCGTAGTCCCTCACCGCCACTTTCATGTCTTCCGAAAATTGGATGGAATCCCGGTTGTTCTCAACCTGAATATCCTGCAAGCTCAAGTTGTTGATGTAGCCCCAATAACGCTTATACATCTTGATCTTATCCTCCATGTCCAACCGTTCGATCCCTTGTCGGCTGTCGTATTGTATACCCGTTGCGCTCATGCTTACAGCGCCTTGCAGCCCTCCATCGGCCGCCAGATAGCTCTCTCCTTTGGTTACCAGTACGTTGTCCGCTTCACTATATTTCGGGGTGCGTTTCATGATGCCGCCTTCCGGGGTCAACAACAGCACATTGCGGTCGTCCGTAAAGTCTCCTAAGAAGTTGAACGGCATGGTCTGACTGGTGCATTCCAACCAGATCTCCTCTTCCTCCAAAGGTACATTCAAGATGACGTGGTTTCCCTGAATCGAGGCAAATTCCGGATCGATGTCCCTTTTTTCCGGGCCTGCATAAACTTCAGCATAATAGGCCTTAATACCAGCTAGCTTGAGCAAGGCCATGGTGTAATTGGTCAGGCCCTTGCAATCTCCATAACCCATTTCTTGTACCTCACTGGCCGGGTAAGGACGTAAACCACCTATTCCTAATTGAACACTG
The DNA here is from genome assembly GCF_002943755.1 of Aureitalea marina. NCBI lineage: Bacteria > Pseudomonadati > Bacteroidota > Flavobacteriia > Flavobacteriales > Flavobacteriaceae > Aureitalea > Aureitalea marina. The sequence continues at coordinate 238,394 of NZ_MQUB01000001.1, read as the reverse complement.
ATATAGCGAGTGTTGTCCTGCACATATTGATAGATGCGCTTTACCTTCTCCTTTTCGGAGGGAGCATCAGCGATCAGCTGCGCAATCTTTTGCCTGGTATCATCCGGAAGCTCATCCAGACCCTTTAGCAGGTTTTCGTATTCCCAGGCACCAAAAGCACTCCAGTCTCCTGCTTCACCTCGGATTCCTTCCAGGTTAAAACGAGTCATGGCAAATTTGACATTGGGCACCATCTCTTCCAGAATAGGGCCATAGGGTTCTGGTTCAATTGAAGGGATCTGTTCTACGGCTATCTTAAAAAGTCCGGGCTGCTCAGTAATGTTCATCACGCCATCCGGATCATGTACTTTGTTCCGCAATTCCAACTCCTGTTGATAGCGAATCTCAAGACTCTTGTTTTTGATACTGCTGTAATACGAGGTGTGTAAATACCAAGGCGGAATAAAGGCCGTGTTATCACTCACCACTTCGAAGACAAATTCTACTGAGAAAGGATAACTTTTAGGTGAATAGTTCATGACCATCACCCGATCGTCGGAATAGAGTGTTCCGCCATCTACTGCACTCATATCCAAGAAATCCTTCCGCCTGAAACGCTCTATTTCCTTACCGAGAGCGTCATAAACAATTGCTTCGGCCACCTTCACTTTTCTGCTATCATCGTAATGGACAAAAGCCTTGAGATCGGACATACCCGCTTTATTCAAAACCATCATTTTTCTCTGCGTTCTGATCGTAATGGAATTTTGATTTGGGATATCGATCAGGGTATTTTCGTAAAGAAGAACACTGTTGGACTTCTCCTTGAGAACAGGATCGAGTAGGGCTACGATGAAGTCGGATTGAGCCTTACTTGGTAGCGCAACAAGTAGGGCCATCAATAGCAGATGTTTTCTCATGGAGAAATAAACTAAATGGTAAACGGCCAACAATCTAGGCTTTTTTCTTACAAAATAAAACCCTATTCCCGTAATTTGGAATCCATAGTGATGGTAACCGGGCCGTCGTTGATCAACTGAACATTCATCATGGCTCCAAACTCTCCCGTGGAGATTTTTTTACCCATTTGATCTTCCAATCTGTGAATGAAATAGTTATAAATAGGTTTAGCTTGCTCCGGCCGGGCAGCTTTAATAAAAGAGGGCCTGTTCCCTTTCTTGGTCTGGGCGTGTAAAGTAAATTGACTAACCACTAAAATATTACCCTGTACATCGGCAACAGACAAGTTCATATGGCCTGATTCATCACCAAAAATTCGCATCCGGACAATCTTTCCGGCCAACCAAAGCGCGTCCTCCTCCGTATCGGAGGTTTCAATTCCTAAGAGAACCAACAAGCCCCGATCGATCTGTCCGGTGATCTTACCATCCACCTCGACCGAGGCCTCACTAACTCGTTGGATCACAACTCTCATGGTTCGGCGTAAATATCCTTCCTATAACTTTCATCTTCCCCTTCCAGGATCTGTAGATAACTGCGATACCGGGACCAAGGGATCTCCCCTGCTTCCAGGGCAGCCTTAACCGCACATTTAGGTTCTTCCAGGTGGAGACAATTGTTGAATTTACATTCGGACTTCAGCTTGAAGAATTCCGGAAAATAATCTCCCACTTCCTCCTTTTCCATCTCCACTACACCAAATCCTCGGATACCAGGAGTATCAATGATCCTGGCATCAAATGAGAGGTCAAACATCTCGGCAAAGGTGGTCGTATGCTGTCCCTGTTGGTGCTGATCTGAGATCTCCTTGGTCTTGAGCTCCAGTCCGGGTTCCAATGTATTGATCAAAGTACTCTTGCCTACCCCGCTATGGCCGGAAAACATACTCACTTTATTTCGCATCAGATCTTTGACCTGATCCACGCCGGTTCCATCCTTGGCGGTGATCTCCAGGCAGAGGTAACCAATGGACCGGTAGACGGCAATCAGGTATTGCATCTCTTCCATGTCCTGGTCAGAATAGGTATCCATCTTATTGAATAACAGTACGGCAGGCACATCATAGGCCTCTGCTGTTACCAGGAAGCGGTCTATAAAGGCAGGAAAAGTGGTTGGGTTATTCAAGGTAACCAATAAAAATGCCTGATCTATATTGGCTGCGATGATATGAGTTTGCTTGGATAATTTGACGGAACGCCGGACGATATAGTTCTTCCGATCCGCTATCGCCCTGATGATTCCAATGGTCTCATCGCCTTTAGTCTCTATATCAAATTCAACATGATCCCCAACTGCCACGGGATTGGTACTCTTAATACCGTCCAGGCGAAATTTGCCTTTTATACGGCATTCATAGAATTCTCCGGTTTCGGATTTGACCGAATACCAGCTACCCGTCGATTTGTATACAACCCCTGTCATTGATGTTGCAAAAATACAGGGTTTTATCTACTTTAATCATTCAATCTAATCCTATGAAACCACTATTCTTTTTCTGTACTGTTTGCTTCATTTGCATATTCGAATTATCCGCTCAGACCTATGAGGTCAAAGTGATAACCAGTGTTGAATCTGTAGTCCCTGCCGGACTTGGACGATCTCGACTGATCGATGCCAACGAAACACGTGATTACAATGAATTCACCACTACCCGAACCGATGAAGGAAAGGATCGGAACAAATCTGATCGCGGTGAAATTCGACTAAAGAATTTCGATGAAACCAAGCTTCTTAACTTCTATAATGTTGGTGGTATTCGATTTCAAAACATCGCGGCCAATGACGCAGTGATCGAATCAAAGATCAATGCCATGCTGGCAGAGGGCTGGGACCTGGCTTTTGTCACTAGTGCGGTCGAAAGCGATGCGGGTCAGAAAGATGGAAATGGGATATTTATTACCCGATTTATTTTTCGTCGACCTATAAACCCTTAGACCTCATTCACAACCTTTTTCTGGTGATTGATGGATTCCTGGTGGATCGCTTTGTAGATCCGGAGCACGAACTCCTCACTGAGATTATGGTCCTCCCCTTCGAGTATCATTTTACCCAAAATTTCGTTCCATCGTCGGCTCTGAAGAATTGCCACATTGTTCTCTCGTTTTAAACGTCCGATCTCATCAGAGATCTTCATCCTTTTACCCAAGAGTTCGATCAATTTGTGGTCCAGCACATCGATCTGGGTCCGTTGGGTGGACAAGCGGTTTCTAAATTCGACCTCATCGCCTTCCTGCTTTCGGATACGCAGATCGATGGTCATTTGCTTAAGACTGTCTGGTGTGATCTGCTGAGCGGCATCGCTCCATGCATTTTCCGGATCGTGATGTGTTTCTACCATCAGGCCATCAAAATTCAGATCCAATGCCGTTTGACAGAGGTCAAAGATGATATCCCGCTTACCGGCAATATGGGAAGGATCCAAGATAAGGGGCAGGTCCGGGAATCGGTTTTGCAGATCGATAGGGATCTGCCATTCCGGATTATTCCTGTAGCGTGTCTTTTCGTAAGTAGAGAAGCCTCGGTGGATCACCCCCAGGTTAGGGATATCCGCTTTGTACATGCGTTCCACCGCTCCCAACCAAAGTGAGAGATCAGGATTGACCGGGTTTTTGATCAGAACAGGCTTGTCCGTTCCCCTCAATGCTTCGGCTATCTCCTGAACAATGAATGGAGACACTGTTGTTCGGGCTCCTATCCATAGGATGTCCACATCGTGTTCCATGGCCAGGTCCACGTGGTTGGCATTAGCCACTTCCGTAGTGGTCTTCATCCCCGTTTCTTCCTTAGCGCGCTGCAACCACTTCAACCCAAGGGCACCCACACCTTCAAAATTTCCGGGTCGGGTCCTGGGTTTCCAGATACCAGCCCGCAGGACAGTAGCGTCAGAATCCTTTAATTGATGGGCTATATTGAGTAATTGATCTTCTGTTTCGGCACTACAGGGACCCGCGATCACCAATGGGTGATCCAGCTCCATCTTGTTGAGCCAGGTACGCAATTCTTTTTTATTCTCCATTGCTGATCACATTTGTTAGTTTACTTGGTACATTCTCTTTGTTGCTGGTGTAGGTTCCCACCAGTTTTAACTCTTTTACTTTGTCCTGCAAGGCATCCATGGCGTCGAAGAAGTCGTCAGGCTTCTTAAAGATGACGTCCACAAAGAAGGCGTACTTCCAGGGTCTGCCCACTATGGGTAAGGACTGTATCTTGGTCAGGTTGATCTTGTGATCGGCCAATACCTGCAGAGCCTCGGACAAACTTCCTACCTCACTTCCCAATACAAATTTAATGGTTGCCTTGTTGGTGGTCTTGGAATTGAGATTAGAACCCTTCATTCCAAAGAGCACAAAGCGAGTTTGATTCTCCTTGATATCCTGGATATGGCTATCCAAGATCTTCAGATGATACATTTCTGCGACCTGCTTGCCAGCGATGGCTGCCACCCCCTTGAGATTATTCTCCCTGATCCTTTTAGCCTCCGAAGCCGTATCCTTACCTTCTATCACTTTGAACTGAGGCGGAAACCGCTTGAGATAATCTCTACACTGCAAAAGGGCTACCGGGTGAGAATGCACTTCAAAGATGTCGATGATGGATTCACTTTCCAGGGCCATCAGGTACATCTGGATATTCAGATAGACTTCGTCATAGATCTCAAAATCGCCTGTATCGATCAGGTTGTAATTCGGTAATATAGAGCCTGCGATACTGTTCTCAATGGCCAGGACACCAAAATCGGCTTTGCCAGCCCCTACCTGGTTGGTCACCTTCTCGAAGGAATCGCACATGAGCAATTCGATTTCCCTCTCCGGGAAGAACTTGGAGACTGCTTCTGCGTGAAAGGAACCTTCTATCCCTTGTATGGCTACCTTAGTCATAATTCTTTCTTTTGTCGTGTTAACAATTCACCCTAAAAAAAATCCCGGAAAACAATTCCGGGATCTTCAATTCAATATGTTGACATATCTACAAAATCTTCCCGGTCCTATCGGTAAAATAGAAAAACCAAAAAAAGGAATAAGTAAATACGTTTTGCATCGTTGCTGATTATGAGGCTAAAGTAAGCAAAGGATTTAAAAAACAAAATATTTTCCTTTTAATTTAATTAGATTTGATGCTTTCTCTCTATGTCCATTCAGGTAGAACATATCAGTAAGCAATTCGGGGATCAGGTCGTGGTGAACGATTTGAACTTTGAAATTGAAAAAGGTGAAATCGTCGGTTTCCTCGGCCCAAATGGTGCTGGCAAATCGACCACCATGAAGATGCTGACCACCTTTTGGACACCTAGTTCCGGAAAAGCACTTGTGAACGGATTCTCTACTGAGACCCAACAAAAACAGGTGCAAAAAAGTATCGGATATCTGCCGGAGCACAATCCCTTGTACGAGGATATGTACGTAAGGGAGTACCTGGAATTTCAGGCCAGGATCTACCATACGGACCGAGACCGGATTCAATTGGTCATTGATCAGACCGGACTGCAGGATCAGTCCTTCAAGCGCATCGGCCAATTATCTAAAGGGTACAGACAGCGGGTTGGCTTGGCCGGAGCCCTGCTTCACGATCCGGAGGTTTTGATACTCGATGAACCCACCACCGGGCTGGACCCGAATCAGCTGATGGAGATTCGCCAGTTGATCCGCTCTGTTGGAGAAAAAAAGACGGTGCTGCTCTCTACGCATATCATGCAGGAAGTAGAGGCCATTTGCGACCGGGTGATCATCATACACCAGGGAGAGATCGTCCTGGATCAACCCATGAGTGAGCTAAGGGAAAGTGAGACCCAAGTGATAGAGGTCGAGTTTGATTACCGGGTGGAAGAAGTTCTTCTAAGCAGAATGGACTGGGTAAAAGAGGCTAAAAACGTCCACGATTTTGTGTATCAACTCACTGTCGATTCCGGCACCGATATGCGGTCTCGGGTATTTGACTTTGCCCAGGAAAATGGTCTGAAGATCCTGGAACTCCATCAAAAACATCAGTCGTTGGAAAAGCTTTTCGTAGAATTGACTAGTCGAAAATAAGCCGACCTCGGAAGAGTTCTTCCACTTCTACTATAGGCGGTTCGTTCTTGGAGATCACATCACCTATTCCCCGTATGCTTCCCCTCAAAGAACTGATTGGATGGATGATCAGTTTATTGGTCCCTCGGTGAATAAAGAAGATCTTGTCCACCAGGAAATCCGGGGATTCAACTCTAACGTCTCCATCGGCAAGTATAAAAGTTGCATTGTCCGCCACACCCTCCAAACGAAAAGTTGAGACCCCATTGGCTTCCAGTCGGAACGTTACGACTTGCAGATCGGTGAAGGTAAAATCGCCATCGGTCTGGAAGATATCTTCAGCTTCCCGATCCTCGGCTAATAAAGTTAGCCTGGGCCAACGGATAGGCCCTATATTCTCTATGGTCAGACCCGAACTGTTCCGGATCTCCTCTACATTGGGCGCAGTCACATAGATCCGGGTCACATCGTAATCCCTGAACAAATTACAGCTGTTCCTATCACTCAGTTTCAGTATGCTGTCCTCTACACGCACATTGACCTCATCGATCAGGTTCTCTCCCGTGCGAACAACAACTTTGGTCTCTGGTCCCTGGGAGACGAACAATTTGACTCGTTTAAAGACCATGATACTTTTAAAATCGGGTACTTCCACTTCTACTTCGACCAGATCACCCTCGGTACTGAGACAACCGGGCGCCTCCACTACGTCACAACCTATGTAGATAGTTGTGACAGCTATTAATACTAATATGTTGATCCAATTCTTTACCACAATCGTACTCCTATGCTAAATTCTGCCGCTTCTGCCTTGGCGTAGTGGGCCTTGACCGATACTCCTGCATGTAGAATATCCTCGTAAAAATACCATTTAATACCCAGGCGGTTATACACCCGATTCTCAAATTCGTAAGGCCAATACACATAATAACCCACCTGTACTTCAAACGCTAATTTGTTCAGCAATAACTCATGCCCTACAAATACTCCAACCCTTCTGTAATCCTCATCACCGGTGAGTCCATCAGTTGGAAAAGCTATGGATCGATAGCGGATCAGGTCGATCAGGAACTCCGACCAGAACACTTCTGCACCTGCCTGTATCTTACTCTTATAGTTCAGCCGCTTGTCTGCATATGCTGAGATCACATAAAACGGATGTTGCCCCAGACCATTGACATCGGCCTCGTTGATACCAGTCCTAAAGACCAGATTGTACTTGATCCGTTCCGCATATTCGGAACCACCACTGATCCGCTCAGATGGTGGGATGCGATAGGGCATGGCCATATGATCAAACTGATAACTGGCTCCGGCACTGAAATAAATGGTATTGGTACTGTTGTTAGGGGCCTTAAAATTCGCATTGGAATAGTGAATGAAACCTAGCCCCACATTAACCCCAAATCCACCAAAGAGATTCTCACGCACATAGTTTCCTCTTATCCAGGTGGTACTGAGTAAGGTACTCCCATAAGCATTGTTCTCGAAGTTGGTCTCCGGGTCGTATGGATTGGTGTTGAAGGCCAATCCTTGCCCCAATCCAAGTTGAAGATTTCTGTTAAAGAAGTAAAAGTTATAATGTCCGTAAAGTCCGTAGTTCTTACCCAGGATCGGATTCTTCATGTCCTGGTAAGCAAAGGTGATACCCCAATCCGGGTAATTATAACGACCCTCCCAATCATTATAACCATAGGTCTTTCGGTTATAACTCAGGATAAAACCGGTTGGGTGGCCAATGATCAAATGATTGATATCCGGGTTGTGCTCAATGATAGAACCATAAAAGGGCTCAAACTGTAGAGAGAACGGTTTGACCTCATTTTGTTGTGCAATACCAAGCCAGGCGGAGAATATTATGGTTAGTTGCAGGTAGTACCTCATGGTTCTAAAAAACGTGTAAATATACACTATTAGCCCTCCTTTCGGCAGGCCCTCAAAGGGATTAATTCTAACGCAGTTTTTTAGTGGATGTTATACCCTTCTAGCGAGTTACAGACAGAGCCTGATCGGGGCCCGTACTACGATTACTGGATTAGTCCGAAAAGATTAGTCTACCTGTAAAGAAAGTTTCTACCTCTACCACAGCTGGTCGATTAAGCGAGATCACATCACCGGTACCGTAGATCTCCCCGGTCAGGGACTGCTGTGGATTGACGATCATCACATTGGCGCTGCGTTGGAAAACGATCACCTCAGACACGATCAACTGACCGGCCTCGAGGCGCGGAAATTCGTCCGTAAAGCGATATCGCGCCTGCTGGACTCTCCCAGTTAGGTAGAATACGCTCTGTCCGTTGGCATTGACCAGCAGCCTTTCAGTGTCTAGGTCTAAGTAGAAATCACCACTTTTAAGCGGATCTGCTAAATTGCCTGTAGTGTTGCTTATCAGGTCCAGTTTGGGAAAACTTAACCTGCCTTCACCTCGAACATCGAAAGCCGATGCATTTCTGATCTCCAGAAGGTCTGGGGTGGTTACCACGGCTCGTGTAACTCCGTAGTCCCGAACCAGGTTACATCTGTTGTTATCTCGTATAACCAGAGTATTTTCCTCCACATAAACCTCTATATCCGAAAGCAGATTGGTACCAGTTTCAACGGTCACCGATTGGACGGCTCCCTGACGGATCAACAAGGAGACCCCATCCTCTATCCTGATTTTATCGAAAGAATCGACAGTGAAATCAACCGATATGCTATTGCCCTCTGTCTGTAAACAGTCCCATCCATCCTCGGAATTACATCCCAGGAAAGTGAAACAAATCAAAATGGCCAATAAATACTTCATACTACAATCTTACTCCCACTCCAAATTCGACACCTTCTACCTTCGCCCCATGAGATTTCATACTAACAACTCCGAAGAGTTTCGGTAGAAAAAAATAACGCAGACCTGCACGGATATAAGTACGCCCTTCAAAATCGTAAGGGTAATACACATAATAACCCAACTGGGCCAGGACGGATAATCGGTCGAAATGCAGGTCGTGACCCACAAACATCCCTACCCTCCTGTAGTCTTCATCTCCCGTTAAGTCCCTATCCAACTGGGAAGCCACCAAATACTCGATCTCCTTCTCCAGGAACTTCGAAAAGAATACCTCAGCTCCAAAAAGAAGGGAACTGGTATAACTGAGGCGTTTGTCGGCAAAAGCGGACAGCACCAGAAAGGGTTGACGACCCAGATTGAGATAATCGCTCTCATTGACTCCTGCACGAACCAAAAAATTGAACCTGATCTTGTCTTTTACCGCAGTGTCATTTTCCCTACCCTGATACTCCGGCTTTGGAGATCGATTCAATTGGTAATTGATCCCCAGGTTGAAGGTAAGGGCGTTGGTGCTGGAATTGGGAGCCCTAAAATTCCCATTGGAATAATGCAAGAAATGAAACCCGGCTTGTACACCAAACCCACTAAAGAGATCTTCCCATTTAAAATTCAATAGTACATAAGTGGAACTGAGCAGATCGGAACCATAGGCGTTATTCTTGAAATTGTCATTCAAGTCAAAGGGATTGGAGGCATAAGCAATTCCCTGACCTATCCTCAGCATCAGGTGTCGCTTTAGAAAATAGAAATTAGCGTGTGCGTAAAGACCGTAATTCTCTCCCAGGACCGAATAGCCGGAATTTTGATAGACAAAGGACAATCCCCAATCCGGGTAACCATAGGTTCGTTCCCACCTCCTTGCTCCAAAGGTCTTGCGGTTATAACTCAGGACCAAGCCCGTAGGATGGCCTTGAATGAGGTGAGCGATGTCCTTATTGTGCCTCAAAATACTGCCGTAGTAGTAATTGGCGTCTAATTCTTCAAATCGCGCATTATCCTGCGCCTGGATTCCCAGACAAAATAGCAGGGCAACAAACAATAAAGGGAGACGAAAGATCATCAGAAGGGGAGCTTGGAAAGATCTACATTCCCACCGGACAAAATGATCCCAACCCGCTTTCCGCGGAACTTTTCAGGCTCTTTCAATAAAGCTGCTACCGGAACCGCGCAGGAAGGTTCGATGATGATCTTAAGCCGTTCCCAAACCAATTTCAAAGCGGAAATGATCTCATCTTCTTCTACCCGGATAATTTGATCCACCAACTGTGTAATGATCGGAAAATTTACGGAACCCAGGGTAGTTCTGAGGCCGTCCGCAATGGTATCTGTTCTGGTATTGCCCTCGATCTTTCCGGAGAGAAGCGATCTGTAGGCGTCATCCACCAAAGCAGGTTCTGCACCTATTACCGTACAATCTTGACCGAAATAATGAGCGGCTAGTGCATTTCCGGCCAATAATCCTCCACCGCCCACCGGGGTCATTAATACATCCAGTTCGGGATGGTCTTGCAATAGCTCCATGCCCGCCGTAGCATTACCCAGTATCACTTCGATCTGATTGCTGGGATGAAGAAAGCTTGCGCCTTTACTGGCCACAATGTTCCCGGCATTCCGCTCCCTGGCCTCCAGGGTAGCCTCACATTGGATGATGTTTCCACCGTACTGCGTAACCGCTTTCTTCTTTACGTCAGGTGCATTGATCGGCATAACGATATGAGCTTCAACTCCAAGATTTGCCGCAGATAAAGCCACCGCTTGTCCAAAATTACCTGAAGAGTGGGTAACAACCCCAGAGCGCTGTTGGGCAGAACTAAGGTTACTAATGGCATTGAGGGCGCCACGCATTTTAAAAGAACCCGATTTCTGAAAGTTCTCGCATTTGAAGTAGACTTCTGCCCCGCTGATCTCGTTGATCAGGCGAGAGCTAAGAACAGGTGTTCTATGCACCAAATGACCTATTTGAGCATAGGTATGCTCCAGGTCTTGCTTGGAAGGTAGTGGTTTGGACACGCGCTAATTTAATCAAATTAGCGGTTGAAATGTATACCACATTCCCGTTTGGCCATGGCTTTGATGGGATCAAAATAATCGTATTCAGTAGGTAGGCCATTTTCAAGTAAATAGCGGTCCAACTGTGCATTATCAAAGTAATAAAAGGGTGATGCCTTGAGTACCCCTTCAGAATGAAGACTCAAGATGTCAATGGAATCCCTGTGATCTGTCTGACCATGTCTTAGATTAGAGAACCAGCAATCCGGTCTGTACTTCTGTAAAGCCCTTTCAAAAGGTTCCAACTTGGCCTGCCTGGACAGTTCGGCATGATAGGGGTTGTCTAGTCCAGGCTCTCCAAAATTATGCCTCAGAAAAGCTGTGGTCATCCTGGGGGAGAACACTTCCAGGTTAAGGTTAAGCATGTCGGTGAGCAGGACAGCATGCCGATAAGTGGCTTCAGTATTGAAACCCGTATCACACCAAACTACAGGAATATCAGGTCTCATTTGTGTCACCAGGTGCAATAGTGCCGCAGATCTGGGGCCAAAACTGGTGGAGATCAGCGGGCGCTCTGAACGAGATAAGAGGAATTCGACAGTTGCGCGAGGATCTTCATGCCTAAGGTTAGTGTTGAAGAGGTATAGGTTGTTTTGATCAATCATAAATTATTATTCCTATAGACTTAATAGGTTATACAAAAATAGACTTTATCTACAATTAAATGTTACAATAGGGTCAATGATTAATTAGATCGGCCAGGGTGGTCTTTTCCAAGACACTTAGTGTGTTGTCCCTAACGCGAATCATGAGGTGATGCACCGCACAGTCGGCTTCGTCCTGGCAGTCATCACAGCGCTCGTAAAAGTTCAGACTTACACAGGGTACAAGGGCAATTGGCCCTTCCAGTACTCGGTAGACTGTGGCGATCATGATCTGAGAAGGTTGATCCCGCAGGTAATAACCTCCGCCCTTCCCTTTCTTGGATCCCAGCATCCCGGTTTTTTTCAATTCCAGCAATATGCTCTCCAGAAATTTTCTCGAAATGGATTCAGACTTAGCAATATCGGATATGGGAACCGGCTGTTCACCCTGATTCAATGCGAGGTAGGTAAGCGCTTTAATACCATATTTAGTTTTGCGGGACAACATCCTAACGAAAATAATACAATCAGAACAACTCTTGGGCTATGGCTCTGATATTATTGCTCTTTCCCATGGAGTAATAATGGAGCACCGGTACACCATTGTCCATCAATTCCTTGCTTTGGGCTATGCACCACTCTATTCCCACTTGTCTGACTTCCTTATTGTTCTCACATTTGATCACTTCCTTGATCAACTCTTCCGGAAGATCAGCATTGAATCGATGCGGGATCAGATTGAGCTGCTTCTTAGTGGCCAGGGGTTTCAATCCCGGGATAATGGGTACGTCAATTCCTGCCTTACGACAACGATCCACAAATTCGAAATAGCATTTGTTGTCAAAGAACATTTGGGTGACCACATAGGATGCTCCTTTGGCGATCTTCTTTTTCAGAAAATGAATATCGCTGTCCAGGTTGGGGGCTTCCATGTGCTTCTCCGGATAGCCAGCAACGCCTATGCAAAAGTCCGTTTTGGCCTGGTTTTGTATTTCTTCGTCCAGGTATTCTCCTAGGTTCAATGCTATGATCTGACCCACCAGCTGTGAGGCGTACTCATGCCCGTCCTTTTCCGGCGTGAAATAGGTCTCTGTTTTTACGGCATCACCTCTTAAAGCCATTACATTGTCGATCCCCAGGAAGTTAAGATCGATCAGGAAGTTTTCGGTGTCTTCTCTGGTAAAACCTCCACATAGGATATGCGGAATAGCATCTACCTGGTATTTGTTCTGGATTGCCGCACAGATACCAACTGTACCAGGGCGTTTACGGACAATGTGTTTTTCCAATAGACCATTAGACAACTCCTTGTAAACATACTCTTCCCGATGATAGGTCACATCGATAAAGGGTGGATTGAATTCCATCAAGGGGTCTATATTCTCGAATATAGACTGGATATTCTGACCTTTGAGCGGTGGCAGAATCTCAAAGCTGAACAAGGTTTTGCCCTGGTTCTTATCCAGATGTTCTGTTACTTTCATGCTTCTGACAGGTTGGGGCGAAGCCACTTACGGGCTTCCGCAATTGTAATTCCTTTTCGTTTGGCATAATCGGCCAATTGATCCTCTTTGATCTTCCCAAGACCGAAGTATCTTGCCTGGGGATGGGCCAGATAATAACCGGAGACTGATGCTGCCGGCCACATAGCCAGATTCTCGGTCAATTGTACGCCTATACGTTCTTCCACCTGCAGTATCTTCCAGATGGTTTCTTTTTCGAGGTGGTCCGGACAAGCGGGATAACCCGGAGCAGGACGGATCCCCCTGTAGGACTCAGCGATCAGCTCTTCGTTATTCAATTCTTCGTCCTGACTGTACCCCCAATGCCTGGTCCTGACCTGCTTGTGGAGGTACTCTGCAAAGGCCTCTGCCAAACGGTCTGCCAAGGCCTTGATCATGATGGATTGGTAATCGTCGTGATCCTTCTGATAGGAGTCTGCCAGCTGGTCAGCTCCAAATCCGGCGGTCACACAGAAGCATCCGATGTGATCCTGTAATCCACTTTCTATCGGGGCTACGAAATCGGCTAATGCCAGGTTGGAACGGCCACTGGCCTTTCTTGTTTGCTGGCGAAGGGTGTTGAAGGTCTGGGTTCCCAGATCTTGAGTTTCGACCATGATATCATCAACTTCAGCATTGGCCGGAAACAGGCCAAAAACTGCTTTTGCCTGCAGTGATTTCTCTTGAATGAGTTCTTTCAAGGTCTGTTGAGCGTCATTAAATAATTCGGTGGCCTGGGCGCCTACCAACTCATCCTCCAATATGTCCGGGAAACGACCATGAAGGTCCCAACTGCGGAAAAAGGGTGTCCAATCAATGAATTCTTCCAATTTTTCCATTGGTAGATCATCGATCTGCTGAATACCTAATTCCAAAGGCTTGACCAGATCTTCACCTCTCCACTCAATGGCGAACTTGTTCTTCCTAGCAGTCTCGATAGAAATGTATTCCTTGGTTTGCTGTCTTTCCAGGAATCGATCACGGAACTGGGCATAGTCCTCCTTCAGCTCCCTGGTATAATTGTCTGATTTGTCCCTTTGTAAAAGATCGCCCACTACGGTCACGGCCCTGGAGGCATCGTTTACATGAACAACGGCGTGCTGATACTGTGGGTCGATCTTAACAGCTGTATGGGCCTTGCTGGTCGTGGCACCACCAATCAGTAGAGGGACCTGAAAATCCTGGCGCTGCATCTCCTTAGCCAGGAAGACCATTTCGTCCAGGGAGGGTGTAATCAGCCCACTTAGTCCAATGATGTCAACTTCTTTTTCTCTAGCCTCCGATATTATACGCTCTGGTGGGACCATGACCCCCAGATCGATGATTTCGTAGTTGTTACAGGCCAAAACCACGGAGACAATATTCTTGCCAATGTCGTGAACATCCCCTTTTACAGTAGCCATTAGGATCTTCCCTTGAGAGGACATAGATGCGTCTTTATCTTCTTCGATATATGGCAGTAGATAAGCAACCGCCTTTTTCATCACCCGAGCCGATTTGACTACCTGGGGCAGGAACATCTTGCCGCTCCCAAACAAATCACCGACCACATTCATACCAGTCATCAGGTGCCCCTCAATGACCTGAATCGGTCTATCCACCGCTTGTCTCGCCTCCTCTACATCCTCTTTGATATAGGCATCGATCCCTTTGACCAGGGCCCGGGTGATCCGCTCTTGTAATGAGTCCTCTCTCCAGGATTCATCGGCCTTGTTCTCTTTGGTTTGCCCTTTTACTGTCTCGGCAAAATTCAAGAGTCGTTCTGTGGCATCTGCTCTTCTGTCCAGGATAACATCTTCTACATGCTCTAACAGATCCTTGGGAATATCGTCGTAAACTTCCAGCATGGCTGGATTAACAATACCTATGTTCATCCCTGCTTGTATGGCATGATAAAGAAAGACGGAATGCATGGCTTCCCTAACCACATTGTTACCGCGAAAACTAAAGGAGACATTACTAACTCCTCCACTCACGCTACAGTGCGGCAGGTTCTGACGTACCCATCTGGTGGCTTCAATAAAGTCTGTAGCATTGCGCCGATGTTCTTCCATCCCAGTAGCCACCGGGAAGATATTGAGATCCAGGATGATGTCCTCCGGCGGGAAACCGACCTCTTCCACCAAAATTCGGTAGGAGCGCTGGGCGATCTCTATCCTTCTGTCGTAATTATCTGCCTGACCCACCTCGTCAAAGGCCATGATGATCACAGCTGCACCGTAGCGCCGGATCAGTTTGGCCTGGCGAATAAACTCTTCCTCGCCTTCTTTTAGGCTGATGGAATTGACCACACATTTTCCCTGCACCACTTGTAGTCCAGCCTCGATGATCTCCCATTTGGAGCTATCGATCATGATGGGCACCCGCGCGATATCAGGTTCGGCCATGACCAGGTTCAGGAAGCGGACCATTGCTTCCCGGCCATCGATCAGCCCGTCGTCCATATTGATATCGATGATCTGGGCCCACCCTCTACTTGATGCCTTGCGATCTCCAGGGCTGTAATGTAGTCACCAGCCTTGATCAGTCTCAGAAAGCGAGCGGATCCGGCCACATTGGTTCGCTCACCCACATTGATAAAATTGCTCTCGGGCGTAATGACCAAGGGTTCAAGTCCTGATAATTTAAGCGGTCGATATGTTTCGGAGCTCATCGACATGGTTTACAGGACAGCTTGTAGATTAGGTATGATTCTCGGGCTGTAATCTTGCGCAACTTCTGCAATAGACTTTATGTGCTCGGGCGATGTGCCGCAACATCCTCCAATTATATTGATCAGTCCCTTCTCCAGGTAGACCCGTATTTGTTCTGCCATTTCCTCCGGGCTTTGATCATACTCACCAAAGGCATTGGGCAGGCCGGCATTTGGATAAGCGGAAATAGCGGTTCCACTCCGATTAGCAACAACTTCCAGGTAGGGTCTCAACTGGCTTGCTCCCAGGGCACAATTAAAACCTACACTCAGCAATTGGGTGTGATCGATTGAGATCAGGAAGGCCTCCGCCGTTTGTCCTGACAAAGTTCTTCCCGAAGCATCAGTTATTGTACCGCTGACCATGACCGGGATATTCAATTTGAGCTCATCCCTGATCTGGTCAATGGCAAATAAGGCTGCCTTGGCATTCAAGGTGTCGAAGACTGTTTCTACTAAAAGACAATCCACACCACCATCCACCAGGGCCTCTGCCTGTAGTTTATAAGCCTTTCTGAGTTCGTCAAAACTAACTGCCCGAAAGCCCGGATCGTTCACATCCGGCGACATGCTGGCAGTCTTGTTAGTGGGACCCATGGCACCGGCAACGAATCTTGGCTTATCTGGTTGATCGGCGGTTAGCTCATCGGCCACTTGACGGGCAATTCGGGCCGCTTCAAAATTTATCTCATATACCAGGTCTTCCATTTGGTAATCGGCCATGGCGATGGTGGTTCCGGAAAAGGTGTTGGTCTCCACCATGTCCGCACCTGCCTCAAAATAGGCTCGGTGGACTGATGCCACTGCCTCGGGCTGAGTGATACAAAGCAGATCGTTATTTCCTTTGACGGAAACGGGATGATCTTTAAACCGATCCCCTCGAAAATCTTCCTCGCTAAACTTGTATTGCTGTAACATGGTCCCCATGGCTCCATCCAGGACCAGAATGCGTTCTTTTACAGCTTGGTAAAGATCTTTACTCATCATTAATTATTTAGGGCTTGAAGAAGGTCGGTCCAAATATCTTCCACATGTTCCAGACCAACAGACATACGGACCAGGCCATCGGTAATTCCAACCTGCAGTCGTTCTTCCGAACTCAGTTTGCTGTGTGTAGTGGAGGCTGGATGAGTAACAATGGTCCTCGTATCTCCCAAATTTGCTGAAAGTGAACAAAGGGCAATCTTGTTTAGGAATTCTCTCCCTACCTCCAGGCCACCGGCTAGCTCGAAGGCCACGATATTACCTCCCCGCTTCATCTGCTTACGGGCAATCTCCGAGGACGGATGGGAATCCAGGAATGGATACTTAACGCGCTTAATGGACGAATGCTCTTCCAATCTCGTTGCCAATATCTCTGCATTGTCGCAGTGTTTCTCAACTCTCACGGCCAGAGTCTCCAAACTCTTGGAAAGCACCCAGGCGTTGAATGGGGATAAAGCGGGTCCGGTATTGCGGGCAAAGAGATAGATCTCCCTGATCAGGTCCTTCTGCCCTACGGTTATACCTCCCAGCACCCTGCCTTGGCCATCGATGAGCTTAGTAGCCGAATGAATGACCAAATGGGCACCAAAATCGATGGGGCGCTGTAAATAAGGTGTGGCGAAACAGTTATCTACCACAAAAAGCAACCCTCTTTCCCTAGCAAATTGACCCAAGAACTCCAGGTCCAGTATCTCTATTGCCGGATTGGTGGGAGTTTCCACATAGAGGATCTTCGTCTCAGGTAGGACAAAGTCGTCCAACTGATCCACCTGATCGGCACCAAAATAGGTGGTGTTGATATTCCATTTGGGCAGGTAACGGGTAAACAACCCATGGGTACTCCCAAAGACCGACCGACAACTCAAAATGTGATCGCCAGACTTCAGCAAAGCAGCAAAAGTGGAAAAAACGGCAGCCATACCGGTGGCAAATGCATATCCCGCCTCTGCACCTTCCAAAAGACACATTTTGTCTACTAATTCTGAGGTATTGGGATTGGTAAACCGACTGTATATCGCTCGCTCTTTTTCCTCTGCAAAAGAAGCCCGCATGTCCTCGGCATCGTCAAAGACAAAGCTGGAGGTCAGGAACAAAGGATTGGAGTGTTCCTGGAAAGCGGTTCTCTCCATTTGAGTACGGATAGCCTGCGTTTCAAAATGACTCATTCTAAAAGTTCTCCGTTAAGTACTACTCTGTAATCGATCTTGACCCTGGGTTGAAGGGTTATGGAGACCGAACAATATTTTTCAAAACTCAACCCTACAGCCCGTTTGGCCTTAGCCGGTGGAATATCACCCTCCAGGTACATGGTCACTAGTATGGATTCAAAAGGTTTGGCTCCTCCCACTTCCATTCGGCTCCCTTCAACCTCAATGCGGTAATCATCGATGACCAGCTTTTGTTTTTGCAGGATAAAGATCACATCGATGGCACTGCAACCACCCACTCCCATCAATACCAGCTCCATCGGACTTGCTCCATGGACCTCATCTCCGGTTTTATTATCAATATGAACAGGTACACCTGTCGCACCTATGGCCTCGAATAAGAACTGATCGTTTTTTCTTTCTAAATTGACTTTCATCTCGTATAAATTTTAGGGAAATCGATGTGTTTCAATGGATCAATTGCCCTATCCGTAAAATATCGCCTAGCACACCTCGAGCAGTTACATCCGCTCCTGCTCCCGCACCTTGGATGACCAAGGGGTGTTTCTGGTAATTGGGAGTGAATATCTCGAATATGGTATCAGATCCAGCCAATCCGCCCAGGTTACTCTGTTTATTGACAACCTGAAGCCCGGCTTGCATCATAATTCCCTCTTTATGTTCTGCCCCGATCTTCAGATCAGCTACATAACGAAGAACCTGACCAGGAGACAAATTCTTTCTGCGGATATGCATCCCCACATTCAATTCTTCAATTCGGTTCTCAAATTCCAAAGGACTTAACTTTCTAAGGTCTGCGGGTATCAGATTTTGAATCTGCACCTGATCCAATTCACAGGACAATCCCAACTCCCGCGCCAATATAGCCAACTTACGGCCAACATCGGCACCACTCAGATCGAGCCGGGAATCGGGCTCAGTAAGCCCACCAGTCCTAGCCTTGGCCAGTACCTTGGAAAAAGGTTGAACCGATTGAGAGAATTCATTGAAGATATAAGAAAGGGAACCTGAAAATACTCCCCGGACCCTGGTAACCTTTTCTCCCGAAAGACTAAGCAATTTCAGCGTATCGATAAGCGGAAGACCGGCGCCCACATTAGTTTCATAGAAATAATGCTTGTTGTTCTGTCGCAACAACTCTCTCAGGCCATTGTATTGAGCATGGCTACTCACATTGGCCAATTTGTTGGAAGAAACCAAATTGAAACCAGCTCGGATTAAATCAGGATACTTGTCTACCAATTCCTGGGAGGCAGTGTTATCCACCGCAATAAGATTCTGCAGTTTGTTCTCCTTGGCATAACGAATGACCGCACTAACTCCAGATGACTCTCCGGATCCCGTCAGGTCTTTATGCCAGTTGCCACTGAGGCTATCCTCCCCGAGTAATAAGTTGGTAGAATTAGCAACTGCAATTACTCGAATATCGAGTTTGTTCTCTTCACAAATTCGTAGCCTGGCTTCCAAGAGTTGCTCCAATAACCGACCTCCTACCTGACCACATCCGAATACAGCCAGATTGATCCGTTTACGACCGATGCAATCCAGATCGATGCGGGCCTCAGACGGCCTGGAGATGAAAGTCTGTGCTGTACTCATCGTTTTGGACTATAGGGTTAAAGACTGGTTGGAGAATTCTGTCCAACTGCTGGTACTCGATCAGGAAAGCATCGTGTCCGTGAATAGACTCGATCTGATGGTAACTGATCTGTTGTTTTACTGAACTGAGCCTCTCAAAAGTTTGACGGATCTCCTGGTCCAGGTAAAATCCATCACTATCTACTCCGATCAGGTGGATGGCGCCGCTAATGGGGCCCACTAGATCCTCAAGTTCTCGACCAGCCGCCGTGATGTCTGCTGTCATCAGTAAATGATTCATCAGGGTATAGGCTTGTAAACCAAATCTCCGTTGCAATTTTTGACCGTGGTGCAGCAGCCAGCTTTCGATGTCAAACAACTTACGATCAGCATCCCATTTCCTTCCGAATTTCTCCTTGAATGATTCCGGGGACCGATAAAAGGTCATAGCATGAACCCGGGCATCGTGTAATGGCCTAATCGAGTTCTCCAGGATCTGTTTCTGTACGCGGCATTGAGCCAGTAACCAATCTGATGCCTTCCAATCTGAAGCCACAGGAATGATGTGATCAAACAACTCAGGTTGCAAAACGGCCATCTGCCAAAGGATGCTGCCTCCCAAGGAACCACCGATCCCGGCGAAGATTGATTGAATTTCCAGTTGCCTTATTCCAGCCAGAAACAATTGGGCGACATCGTAGACGCTGAAGTCCTCCGGTTTAGAAACCAGGTAATTATCAAAGCCGTTGCCGGGAATGTTAAAGGCCAGTACGGTGTACCGATTAGTGTCAATGGTGCAACCAGACCCGATCAGGCGGTTCCACCA
Organism: Aureitalea marina; assembly: GCF_002943755.1. Taxonomy (NCBI): domain Bacteria; kingdom Pseudomonadati; phylum Bacteroidota; class Flavobacteriia; order Flavobacteriales; family Flavobacteriaceae; genus Aureitalea; species Aureitalea marina. The sequence continues at coordinate 218,235 of NZ_MQUB01000001.1, read as the reverse complement.
GCCGTCCGAACCGGACACATGGCTGTTCCCGGTCAATGCATGATTGACCAGTACCATCGGAGCCCGGCCAAGTCGGGGTCCGAATAACTCATAACTCAGGGGTATCTCATCCAGCAGGACTCCTGTCCTGGTCTGGAAATCGCGGATGGTCAACTGCTTCATGACTCCGCGTTCTTAGTGGTCCAAATGGCATTTCGGCCTTTTGGAGGTTTGGAGAGAATATACTCTGCCGCTGTTCTGTGTTCTTTCATTTTTCTTATTTGAGTTAAACAGATGAAAAACCCAAAGCCAAAATCCACCCTAAGGTGTCCTTTACCAGAAAAATGTTATGAAGAAATTATGCGATAATTCGGAAGAACTATCGTTTGGTTATCTATCCCCGGCCAGGCCGGCGTAGAATTTAGCACCTTCTTTCAAGGGAAAGGGTTGCTAAGGTTTCACAGGGTCTAATCCCTCCACCTTTCTTGATAACATTTCAGTAAACTGTTGAACTTTGCGAGCACAAATATTCCGACAGAAAATTTTATTTTCCAAATTCTCAGGTGGAAATTTGCTCTCGGATCCGGATTTTCTCTTGTATGATGTCCTGTATCGGCCGTTTCTCGATATTGCTCTCCAGCCAGGATAGAATGTCCAGATAGAGAAAACTCCTTCGCTCGTAGGGGTGATCTTCGTATTGCTTCAATTTTCCATGTAATTCACGGAAAGCATCCTTGATCTGATGTGGGTAGATATCGCCCAAACCTCTGAGGAAACGGATCATTTCCTTTTGAACCTCGTATAGATCTTCCATCTTGATCAGGTACTTGTAGGTACTCTTGATCAGGCTATCTAAGTGATAGTCCATACCGGCTTCATAATGGGCAACAAGGTTTAGGATTCGAGCGAAACACAAGAGATCCTCCCGCATTTTGAGTGATTTGTTGGAGATGATCCTATCCAGGTACTCGATACACTTCTTTAGCTGCCAGGCACCGAAATACATACAGGCGATCTTATAATTGAAAACCATGATATGATGTTCGTCCAATTGCTGACCATATTGATTGATCCCATCTTCCACCTCATTAACCAGGGACAAGCCGTTTGCAAACTCACCCTCCAGGAAGTACTGATTCATCTTGTGGGAATATAGATAGAGGAAACTCAAACTGTTTACGTTGTCATCCTTTGGAAAATTAGGATGACCAAGTCGATTCTCCAATTGCTCAAGGGCTTGTGTAAAGCGTTTCCTATCCTGAATAAAGAAAAGGGACTCCAACAGATATTGCTGGCCACGCAGGTAAAAGACCGGGTGGGTCTGTATCATCTTTTCATTGGTCTCGAATAGACTGACCCATTTACTGGCATAGCGATAGCAAGAGCGAAAATCCTGGATCAGAAAGCTATACCACAGATAGACCTTGTAGAGCCATAATTTTTCCCGAAGTCCTAAATCGGCTATATCATATGAGGGCAAGCGTGCATTAAAGAAGTTCTTCAGCCTTTCGTATTCCTGTTCGTTTTTGGCATATCCACTTTTGAGGAACTCGCTGTACAGGTCCAGAGATAGATTAGAGAGTTTGCTAGCCAGTACATTCTGGTGTGTAACCTCTTCGGATTCGGCTATCAGCTGATCTGCACGGTTACGGATACTGCGGGTGATGTATTGAGATTCGATCACCTTCTCCAGTTCGATGATCTCGCTGGCTATGAGCTTTTCCTCATATTCCAGGGCTTGATTCTTGGCCCTATCCAGGAGTTTGAGACTTTGATTATACAAGCCCTTTCGGTACAGTATGGTGGCAAAATCCAACTGTTCCCGCAATTGCGTTCTCACATTTTGCTGAGAAGGACTTAAGCGGAGACTGACCAGTATCTGACGGTATAGATGCGCCTTTAGATTGGGTAGTTGCCTCTTCCCTATTCCTATCTTATCCAATACCAAATCCTCTTGGTAAGTGGATAATCTGTCCAGAATATTGAACAGTTGAAGAAATTTCGAATCTTCATTGCCCTCTAATCGGCCCACATAGAGTTTGAACTGCCGTTTCTCCGATTTGGAGAGCGATTTGACCAATTGGAACAAATTGTCTTTTGCAGGCTTGGGCATAGGATAAAATATCGACTCAAATACCTGTAAAACAAATATTTATACAGTCTATTTAGTTGATTAACACCGTAGTGATTTCAGGAATTTCGAGCCATTAGCGAATTCCAAAATATAAATTCGCTATAGAAAAAGAAAATTATTTCTATGCCCAACGAGCACGTTCAAATTTTCGATACTACACTCAGGGATGGTGAACAAGTCCCAGGATGCAAATTAAACACCCAACAGAAGGTCATAATTGCCAAACAGTTGGACCAACTAGGGGTCGATGTGATCGAAGCCGGTTTCCCCATCTCCAGTCCTGGAGATTTCAAGTCAGTTGAAGCTGTTTCACAGACAGTCGAAAACGCTACAGTCTGTGGTTTGACCCGCGCTGTGAAAAAGGATATTGAAGTGGCCGCTGAAGCCTTGAAAAAGGCCAGGAAGCCCAGAATCCATACCGGTATCGGCACGTCGGACTCCCACATCAAACACAAGTTCAAATCGACCAGGGAAGAAATACTGGTCCGTGCATACGAAGCGGTGAAATACGCCAAAAGCTTTGTAGAGGATGTGGAATTCTATGCGGAGGACGCTGGTAGAACAGACAATGAATATCTGGCCAGGGTATGTGAAGAGGCCATCCGAGGAGGGGCTACTGTGCTCAATATTCCGGATACAACAGGATACTGCCTGCCGAGTGAATACGGTGCGAAGATCAAATACCTGAAGGAAAACGTTCGGGGCATTGAGAAAGCCATCCTTTCCTGCCATTGCCACAATGACCTGGGGTTGGCTACGGCCAATTCTGTAGAAGGGACCATTAACGGAGCTCGGCAAGTTGAATGTACCATCAACGGTATTGGTGAGCGAGCTGGGAATACTGCACTGGAAGAGGTAGTAATGGTATTCAAGCAACACCCCTACCTCAATCTGGTCACGGGAATAAAGACAGAATTACTCTATCAGACCAGTCAATTGGTCTCCGAAAGCATGGGAATCTACACCCAGCCTAACAAAGCTATTGTTGGATCCAATGCTTTTGCTCATAGTTCCGGCATCCACCAGGACGGGGTGATCAAGAACCGGGAGACCTACGAGATAATCGATCCAAAGGATGTAGGGGTCAATCACTCGGCCATTGTACTAACGGCAAGAAGCGGTCGTGCTGCCTTGGCTTACCGAGCCAAAAATTTGGGTTACGAATTGACCAAGCTCCAACTGGACGAGGTCTATGCGAATTTCCTGGATTTTGCCGACCGGAAGAAAGAGATCGAAGATGACGACATTCATCAGATCATTGAGACCTCATCGATCTATTCACAAATCATATCATCTGCCTCTTGAAAACACTCTTTGATAAGGTATGGGACTCACATGTGGTCGATTCGGTAACGGATGGGCCACAAGTTTTGTATATCGATACCCATTTGATCCATGAAGTAACCAGCCCACAAGCCTTCCAGGAACTGGAAGAGCGCGCTATACCCATCTTCAGACCCGATCAGATCTTTGCCACTGCAGATCACAATACCCCTACCCTGAACCAGCATTTACCGGTTGAGGATCCGCTTTCGCGTAAGCAACTTCAACAGCTTAGTGAAAACTGCGAGAAACACGGTATCAGCCTCTTCGAATTAGGGCACATGAATAACGGCATCGTTCATGTTATGGCTCCGGAGCAAGGGATCACTCAACCCGGGAAGACGATGGTCTGTGGAGATTCCCATACGTCCACTCACGGTGCGTTTGGGGCTATTGCCTTTGGGATAGGAACCAGTCAGGTAGCCCAGGTATTTGCCAGCCAATGTCTACTTCTGACCAAGCCGAAAAGCATGCGAGTAACGGTAAATGGCGATCTGGCTCCTGGCGTATTGCCTAAAGATGTCATCCTGTACATCATCTCACAGATCGGGACCAATGCCGGAACCGGTTATTTCTGCGAGTATGCCGGAGATGTCTTTGAGAAGATGAGCATGGAAGGCCGTATGACCGTTTGCAATATGAGTATCGAAATGGGGGCACGCGGGGGAATGATCGCCCCGGACCAAACCACTTTCGATTATATGCAGGGTCGTCCCTACGCTCCCAAAGGAGAAGAATGGGAAGCCAAACTGGCCTATTGGAAATCTTTGCCCACAGATAGCGGGGCAAGTTTTGACAAAGAATTTCATTTTGATGCTGCAGACATCAAACCCATGATCACTTACGGTACCAATCCCGGCATGGGAATGGGATTAGGTGAACTCATACCCAATTCCGATGATGCTTCCTTTAAGAAGTCCTTGGATTATATGGGCTTGGAGGCAGGCAGTAATTTGATGGAAATGCCAATCAATTTTGTCTTCATCGGTAGTTGCACCAACTCCCGTATAGAAGACTTTCGAGTGGCTGCGGATTATATCAAAGGAAAAAGAAAGGCTGACAATGTAACGGCCTGGCTGGTGCCCGGCAGTAAGCAGGTCGAGTCACAGATCGATCGTGAGGGACTTCGGGATATCTTTACCGAAGCCGGATTCGAGATCAGGCAACCGGGATGCTCTGCTTGCCTGGCCATGAACGATGATAAGATACCTCAAGGAGAATATTGCGTTTCCACTTCCAATCGGAATTTTGAAGGGCGTCAGGGGCAGGGCGCGCGAACCATCCTGGCTAGTCCACTGGTAGCAGCTGCAACAGCCATCGAAGGAAAGATAGTGGATGTTAGTAAACAATTGAATTAGCATGGAAAAATTTGATCGACTTATATCGAGAGCTGTTCCCCTTGCCGTGGACAATGTGGATACGGACCAGATCATTCCGGCCCGATTCCTTAAGGCAACGGACAAAAAAGGCTTTGGTGATAATGTCTTTCGCGATTGGAGATACGACGGAGAAGATCAGCCAATTCCCGGTTTCCCCCTGAACGATTCGACCTATGACGGTCAGATCCTGGTTGCCGGAGACAACTTTGGTTGTGGTTCCAGCAGGGAACATGCTGCCTGGGCCTTAGTTGGCTATGGCTTCAAAGTGGTGATTTCCTCTTATTTTGCGGATATATTCAAGGGCAACTCCTTGAACAACGGCCTGTTACCTATACAGGTTAGTCCGGAATTCCTGGAGCGTCTTTTTGACGCTGTAAAACAAGATCCTTCTACCCAATTGGTGGTCGATCTTGAGAAACAACTTTTGAGGACGGAGGATAAAACACTGCAGATCAATTTTGAAATTGATCCATACAAGAAAATGTGTCTGATCAACGGATATGACGACATCGACTTCCTGATCAGTAAGAAGGATAAAATCGAGGCCTTCGAAACCAAAAAGTACTAGTATGAAACTGAACATCGCATTATTACCAGGAGATGGCATCGGACCGGAGGTGACAGCAGAATCTGTTAAGGCCCTCAAGGCCATTGCCACAGAATTTGAGCACACCTTTATTTTTGAATCGGCTCCGGTTGGGGCTGTTGCTATAGACGAGACTGGGAGTCCATTACCCGAGAAAACCCTGGAACTATGCAAGAATACTGACGCAGTTCTGTTTGGTGCCATCGGTGACCCCAAATATGACAACGACCCAGAAGCCCCTGTAAGACCAGAGCAAGGCCTATTGAAGCTAAGAAAGTCCCTTGGACTCTTCGCCAACATCAGACCAGTAAAAGCATACGATAGTTTGTTGGATGCGTCTCCACTTAAGGAGGAAAAGATAGCCGGTACGGACATCAGCATATATCGGGAACTGACCGGCGGAATCTACTTCGGGGAAAAACAATTGAGCGAAGACGGAAACTACGCTTCTGATCTATGCGCCTACTCCCGTGAAGAGATCGAACGCATTGCACATCTCGCTTTTAAGGCAGCTCGTCAAAGAGACAATAAACTCACCCTAGTAGACAAAGCTAACGTCCTGGAAAGCTCGCGACTTTGGCGCAAGGTGGTCACTGAAATGGGTAGTCAATATCCAGATGTTGAATTGGATTTTCTATTCGTGGATAATGCCGCCATGCAACTGATACTAAACCCCGGACAGTTTGATGTCATCCTTACAGAAAACATGTTTGGGGACATCATCAGCGATGAAGCCTCAGTAATTGGAGGTTCTATCGGTTTACTGGCCTCAGCCTCTGTTGGAGAGCAGTTTGCCTTGTTTGAACCCATACATGGTTCTTTCCCCCAGGGAAAAGGAAAAGGCATAGCCAATCCAATTGCGTCCATACTTTCTGCGGCCATGATGTTGGATCATTTTAACCTGACGGAAGAAGCCCAGCGGATAAGGGATGCGGTAGATAAATCACTGGAACTGGATATCACGACTCCAGACCTCAACAAGAACGGAAACAGGATCAGTACGCGACAGGTTGGAGACTTCATAGAAGACTTTATCACCAACCCGGACGAGACCAACCTGAACTACGCCAACATTCACTTAGGTCAGTCCACCATCATTTAATCCAGCAGAATGGACTTTAAATCTGCATAACTGGATATACCGGTTTTGTGTGCAGGCTTCTGAATCAGCTGTTTTATTGGTGCAGGAATCTCGATCTTTTCGACAAGCTCTTTGGGCATCACATCTAGGAATTTGACCGGATGTGCAGTTTCCAGGAAGACGCCTTGAACCGTCTCCTTCAATCCATTTAAGAAGGACTTCAAGGCCAAATATCCAATGGCTCCATGCGGTTCCATCAGGTATTCTTCAGCTTCGTAGAGTTTACGAATTGCTTGCAAAGTTTGCTCATCATTGAAGGAGTATCCGCTCATCCAACTTTTGAGCAGATCTTCATCAAAATCATAAAGCGCCCTGATCCGAATAAAATTACTGGGATCCCCTACATCCATGGCATTGGAAATAGTGGCCACCGATGGTTTTGGATAATATATGCCTCCGGATAGGTAATCCGGGACTACCTTGTTGGCATTTGTACCGGTGATGAAATGGTGTATGGGTAATCCCATCTTCGTAGCCAGCATGCCTGCACAGATGTTTCCATAATTTCCACTGGGTACGGAAAAGACGATCTTATCAGAACTTCCCATCTGGCGCACCGCAGAGAGATAATAGAACATCTGAGGCATCCAACGAGCCACATTGATGGAATTAGCCGAAGTCATGGGTCTTTTCTCCAGGATCTCAGCATCCAGAAAGGCCTGTTTGACCATGGCCTGGCAATCGTCAAAGGTTCCATCCACCTCCAGGGCACGTATATTTCCGCCGTGGGTTGTTAATTGCTTTTCCTGTATCTCACTGACCTTGCCCTTGGGATACAGAATGACCACTTCCACTCCTTCCACACCGAAGAATCCATCGGCTACGGCTCCTCCAGTATCACCCGAGGTTGCGACTAAGACAGTGATCTTTTCATCTCCCGAAGTTTCATTAAAGAACCCCAGGCAGCGCGCCATAAACCGGGCACCTACATCCTTAAAAGCCAAAGTGGGTCCATGATAGAGTTCCAAAACAGAGATTGCTTCCTCCACTTGCTTTACTGGAAATGGAAAGCTCAAGGTCTCATTAACTATAGTGGAAAGGCGAGTAGCCGGAATTTCGTCCCCTATAAATGGCCGGATCGCATTCAATGCTAGTTCCTGATCGGATAGATTATTGAAATTACTGAGTAACTCTTCAGATAGCATTGGTATATTCTCCGGGTAATACAAGCCTTTGTCCGGAGCCAGACCCCTAACCACAGCTTCTCGGAAACTGACCGCACCGGCCTTCTTGTTCAAACTGATGTAATTCATAGCTAATCGATCAATCTGCAGCCCAGTTTGGAGATGACCGAGGCATACACCTTGGCTTCAATTCCCGTATGGACGTATTCCTGTTGCATTAATTGAGTTAGTTCTCGGGCTTTGCTCATCCCTTCACAGAAAGCAAAGAGCGACGGCCCGGAACCAGATATTCCGAATCCCAGAGCGTGATGGTCCATAACAACTTCTTTAAGTTGGTCGAAGCCGGGGATCAATTTCTTTCTGTGCGGTTCTACTACCACATCTCGAAGGGATCGCCCAAAGAGGGGTAGATCACCCTCGTAGAGAGCAGAGACTAGCCCGCCCAGATTGGCCCATTGGGTAATGGCAGAGCTCATGCTGATCTGATCCGGTAATATATCCCTGGCTGCTGCAGTTTGGATCTCTATCTGCGGGTGAATCACCGCTACAGCCAAATTGTCCGGAACCGGCAGCGAAATAACCTCCAACGGTTCATAGGACCTAACCAAGATGAAACCACCCAGTAAGGCTGCAGAGACATTGTCTGCTATAGGAGCTCCACTGACCAATCTCTCCCCTTCCCTGGCATAGGCAATGAGCTGATTGGTCTTTAATGGTCTTCCCAAAAGTTCATTAACTGCAAAAGCTGCACCAGCACCACTGGCAGCGCTGCTACCCAAACCACTTCCGGGTTTAAAACCTTTTTTTATTTCAATATCTACTCCCGTTCCAGTGTTGATATCTTTGAGGATCTTCCCGATCACCCAGCTGACAACATTGCGGTCCGGATCAGTGGGTAGGTCGGCTCCTTGAATGGAGGTAATAACGAGCTGATTGTCGGTTCTTTTAGTCAGAGTCATCTCGTCTCCCAGGTCGTCCAGAGCCACACCCAAGGTGTCAAACCCACAGGAAACATTGGCAATCGTAGCCGGAGAGAAGACCTTGACCTTGTCCATACATCAGTTTTTAGCCAGTGAGATCACATCCCCGAAGAGCCCTGATGCAGTAACTTCAGATCCTGCTCCGGCACCCTTGATGATCAACGGTTGTTCACTATATCTGTCAGTGTAGAACAAGACAATATTGTCCTTGCCCTCCAAGTTGTAAAAGGGATGGCCTTCCCGGATCTCTTTCAATCCAACCTTGGCCTTTCCATCTGTAAACTCGGCCACGTATTTGAGCTTGCAACCCTTCTTCTGGGCATCGACAAAACGTTCAGTAAAAAAAGCATCTTCTTTCTGCAGAAGAGCAAAAAATTCGTCAACCGATCCGGCTTGATCAACCGCATTCGGCAAAAAGGACTCGTTGCCGATATCCTCCAATTCCATCGGCACACCACTTTCCCGAATAAGTATTAGGATCTTTCTCATCACATCTACTCCACTCAGGTCGATTCGCGGGTCGGGTTCGGTATACCCTTCTTGCTGAGCCTGCAACACAATGTCGTGGAAGGAATTGGTGGCATCCAAATGATTGAAGATGAAGTTAAGACTACCGGACAGCACGGCCTGTATAGACCGTATACGGTCTCCGGAATTGATCAGATTCTTTAAGGTATTGATCACCGGTAGACCTGCACCGACATTGGTCTCAAATAAAAATGGAGCATGATATTCCCTGGCCAGGGATTTTAATTCTCTATAATTGTGATAAGCTGATGAACAAGCAATTTTGTTACAGGCCACAACGGCTATGCTCTTCCGCAAATAGTTGGAATAGCTCATTGCCACTTCCTCACTAGCCGTTACATCCAGAAAAACACTATTGCGCAGATTCATTTCAATGATCCGATTCATCCAGGAATCGAACTCTTGAGTTTCCCCGGAAGCCAATTCCTCCTGCCAATTGTCCAGGTCTATTCCCGTCTCTGAGAAGACCATAGTACGGGAGTTGGATATTCCGCAAACCCGCACATCGACCAATAATTCATTGAGCAAATGATCTCGTTGCTGCCGGATCTGTTCCAGTAGGATCCCGCCCACATTACCTACACCTTTAATGAAAAGATTGAGCCGATTGACCTGTTTCTCGAAAAATGAATTGTGTAAGGTATTGACCGCCTTCTTTACATCACGGCTGTCAATGACTGCCGAAATATTCCGCTCTGAAGCCCCTTGGGCAATGGCCCTAATATTGACATTATTCTGGCCTAATGCGCTAAACATCTTACCACTCACTCCCTGGTGACCCTTAATGTTGTCTCCGATCACCGCAACGATGCATAGATCGACCTCTACCAGTATAGGGTTGATCTTTTCAAGAGAGATCTCGTAAGCGAATTCCCCGTCGATGACTTGCCTGGCCCGCTCGCATTCTTCGCGTTGAATACCGACACAAATGGAATGCTCTGAGGATGCCTGAGTGATCATTACTACATTGATCTTATTGAGGGAGAGGGTTTCGAAGAGTCTTTTTGAAAAACCCGGGATACCGACCATACCATTGCCCTCCAAGGTGATCAGGGCTATATCCGGCAAGTGACTTATCCCTTTAATGATCCCCCTGTCATTATTCACCTTAGCCGAAATGAGCGTACCTTGATCCTCTGGGGCGAAGGTATTCTTCACTCGAATAGGAATCTGTTTCTGCAAAGCCGGCTGTACGGTAGGCGGATAAATGACCTTGGCTCCAAAATGAGACAACTCCATGGCTTCCTGATAGGATAATTCCTCAATGGGAAACGCCTGCTTCACCCACTTCGGATGGGCTGTATACATCCCGGAAACATCGGTCCATATCTGAAGTTCTTCGGCCTCCAGGGAGGCTGCAACTATAGCAGCTGTATAATCCGAACCTCCTCTGCCTAGAGTGGTGATGTAACCACTTCGGCTACGTGAGATGAAACCGGGCATAATGGTTATGGCTGCCTGGTTCTTCTTAAAGTACTCCCTGACTCTGATCTTAGTTTCATCGATCAACAAGCCAGCGCAGGTAAACTGTTCGTCGGTAACGATCAGTTCTCGGCTATCTGCCCATTGGGAATTCGAGGACTGCTTGGCCAGGGCCTTAGAGATAATGATGGACGACATCCATTCACCAAAACTGAGCACTTTATCGCGACTCATCACAGAGAATTCACCTATGGCGAAGAGCCCAAGGACAATCAGGTCCAAGAGGTCCAAAATGGCTGTAATGTCTTTTTCGTCTTGTTTGCTCAGATCAAATTCGTGTACCACCTCAAGGTGGCGTTCACGGATCTGGGCCAATGTTGTCTTGTAGGACTGGTCTTGGTTAACGGCTTGTTCGCCCGCCTGCTGCAGCAGGTCGGTCACTCCACCCAATGCAGACACCACCGCTATGACGGGGCCCGATGAGCTTTGAGATAATAAATTTCGAATAACAGCCGATATGGACTGATGGGAGGCTACTGAAGTACCTCCAAACTTGAGGACTTTCACGGGTTAGTTGTTTAGGGAATGCTAGTATAGTTATAATTTCCTACAAATCAGACCAAAAACTGGAACAATTCCGGCTTATCATTCAGGTAATCACCGAAAAAGCTTCGCTCTTTCATTTTTTGGATAAGGGGTTGTAGATCCGAAGAATGCTTTAATTCGATTCCCACAACTGCCGACCCATTCTCCCGATTGGTCTTCTTAGTATATTCAAAGTGTGTAATATCATCATCGGGTCCTAAAACCTCAGCCACAAATTCCTTCAATGCACCGGCCCTTTGCGGAAATCGGACGATGAAATAATGCTTAAGAGAGGACTCTAATAATGCCCTTTCTTTGATCTCACTGGTTCTGGTAATGTCGTTGTTCCCGCCACTGATCACACAGGCCACTCGCTTACCTTTGATCGCTTCCCGATACTGTTCTAAAACAGTCAGGCTCATAGCTCCGGCCGGTTCTACCACACAGGCATCCTTATTGTAGAACTCCAGTATGGTTTGGCAAACAGCACCTTCCCTGACCGTTGCGGGCTCAACTTTATTCAACCTGCAAATTTCCAAGGTCAATTCTCCCATCCGTTTTACCGCAGCTCCATCTACGAACTTCTCAATGTGCTCTAGTGCTACCCGCTTTCCCTGCTCCACGGAACTGGTGAAGGAAGGAGCTCCGGCCGGTTCAACACCTATAAGCCGTGTAGAAGAAGAATTAGACCGAAAGACAGAACTGACTCCGGCTGCAAGTCCGCCCCCGCCAACCGGCAGAAAAAGGAAATCCAGCGGTTCCCCAGATTGCTCCAGTATCTCCAGGCCTACCGTTGCCTGACCTTCAATGACCTTCTGGTCGTCGAAGGGATGGATAAAGGTCCTTCCTGTTTCCTCGGATTCTAGTAAAGCCGCGTGATAGGCGTCATCAAAACTATCCCCAACCAGCCGTACTTCAACCTGAGACTGGCCAAACATACCCACCTGCTCGATCTTTTGCGCTGGCGTTGGGACCGGCATATAAATAATGCCCGAAATATTCAATAGTTTACAGGAGAGGGCCACACCTTGGGCGTGATTCCCCGCACTGGCGCAGACAACACCCCTTAGAGATTCTTCCTGGTCCAATTGACTGATGCGATTATAGGCTCCTCTCAATTTATAGGAACGCACCCGCTGAAGGTCCTCGCGTTTTACATAGACCTCGCAATCGTATTCCTTGGACAGTCTGCTGTGGAAGGTGTAGGGCGTCCGATGTACCACCGGGGCCAACCGTTCGGCAGTCCGTTTGATTGCCTCCATGGATGGTATGTAAACGGTGGTAGGACCTATGCTCATGCTAAAACAGACTCCTTGGGTGGGTGTTGATGTATCGCCTTCATAGCGGTCATAGCTGCACGCAGTGTATGCCCCACTTGCTCGATAGGGTGTGCCGCGATTGCTTCATTAACCGCGATCAAGTCTGTGTTTTCTACTCCCTGACCATCTGTAAAATCACGACCAATATCGTTAGGCTGAACTTGCTTCATAAATTCCGTCATCAGAGGTTTACAGGCATGGTCAAAGAGATAACAACCGTACTCCGCCGTATCGGAAATGATACGATTCATTTCGTATAATTTCTTGCGCGCCACCGTATTGGCGATCAGGGGTAATTCGTGCAAGGACTCATAGTAGGCCGATTCCTCGATGATACCAGAGGCAACCATAGTGTCGAAGGCCAGCTCCACGCCTGCCCGGATAAAAGCAGCCATGAGGGTCCCATGATCAAAGTAGGTTTGCTCGCTGATGTGATCGGCTGTTGGTTCGGTCTTTTCAAAAGCAGTTTCGGCGGTTGCAGCACGCCATTTCAGTAGATCCGCATCGTCCTTGGCCCAATCTGCCATCATGGTCTCAGAGAAGTGACCGGACATGATATCGTCCATATGCTTTTGGAAAAGTGGCGTCCAAAGGACTTTCAATTCTTCCGAAAGCTGGTAAGCTCTGATCTTGGCCGGGTTGGATAAGCGGTTCATCATATGGGTGATCCCTCCGTGTTTCAAGGCCTCGGTCAGGGTCTCCCAACCAAATTGGATCAGGCGAGACGCATATGCCGGGTCTACGCCCTGTTGGACCATTTTGTCAAAGCACAAAATAGATCCCGTTTGCAGTACTCCACATAAGATGGTTTGCTCTCCCATCAGATCACTCTTTACCTCGGCGATAAAAGAAGAGGCCAACACCCCCGCTCTGTGACCACCGGTAGCATAGGCATAGGCTTTAGCCTGGTCCCAACCCTTACCTTCCGGATCGTTTTCCGGATGAACTGCGATCAGGGTAGGTACACCAAAACCGCGTTTATACTCTTCTCTTACTTCGGTTCCTGGACATTTTGGCGCCACCATGATCACGGTAATATCCTCGCGGATCTTAACACCTTCCTCCACTATATTGAAACCATGCGAATAAGACAGGGTTGATCCCTGTTTCATCAGAGGTACCACAGCCTTTACCACATCACTGTGTTGTTTATCCGGTGTTAAATTCAGCACCAGATCAGCCTGAGGGATCAATTCCTCAAAATTGCCCACTTCAAACTCGTGCCGTGTAGCCTTTTGGTAAGACTCCCGCTTCTGAGCGATAGAAGACTGCCGTAGGGCATATGCAATATTTAGTCCGGAATCTCGCATGTTGAGACCCTGATTTAGCCCTTGGGCACCACAGCCAATAATGACGATCTTTTTGCCGTCCAGGGCAGCTGTTCCGGATTCGAATTCCGATCGATCCATAAAGCGGCAACGACCTAGTTGATCCAGTTGTTCTCTTAAACTTAATGTGTTGAAATAATTAGCCATGATCTGCTTGATTAATGTGTGAATGCTGCCAGCATTTCGGTTATTTTCATCTCATCCTTGGTCACTGCAATCCGCCCGGAACGGACAAACTGCATGATACCAAAGGCACTTAATTCTCGGTAGAGTAGATCTACCTCATGTCTTCTACCGGACTTCTCCAATACGAAGAACTCCTTGTTAACCGTTACGATCCGTGCATTGCTATCCTTAATGATGTTCTGGATCTGTCTCTCCTCAAAAAGCAGGTCCGATTTGATCTTAAACAAACAAGATTCCTGGTAAATGGTTTCCTCGTCTGTGTGATAGAAGGCTTTGATCACCTCGATCTGTTTTTCGATCTGACCAATGATCTTCTTCATCTGGGATTCGGTGATATTGACCAGGATAGTAAAACGGGAGACACCTACGATCTCCGATATCGAGGTATTTATGCTTTCGATATTGATATGTCTTTTCTGGAAAATGGCCGAGATCCGGTTCACCAATCCCACATTGTTCTCCGTGTATACAGAGACGGTAAAAAGTTGATTCTGTTCTTCCATATCTAGCTCAATCTAATTTCAGAAACCGCTGCCCCGGAAGGGATCATCGGAAATACGTTATCTTCTTTTTCTACACAGACCTCTAGGAAATAAGGCCTGTCCGATTGGATCATCGCCTTGACGGCATCCGATAGCTCTTCCCGTTTGGTAACTCGATGAGCCTCCAACTGATAGCCCTTGGCAATGGTCACAAAGTCTGGGTTTACCAATTCGGTAGAAGCATAGCGTTTATCAAAGAACAGCTGCTGCCACTGGCGCACCATCCCAAGGAAATCGTTATTCAGCACCACGATCTTGACCGGCACCTGTGTCTGGAACAGTGTGCCCAACTCCTGAATGGTCATCTGATAACCCCCATCGCCGATCACAGCGATCACTTCCCGCTGTGGCGCAGCCATCTTTGCTCCTATGGCTGCAGGAAGGGCAAATCCCATAGTACCTAATCCTCCAGAAGTAATATTACTTTTTGTCTGCTTGAACTGCGCATAACGACAGGCGACCATTTGATGCTGTCCTACGTCGGATACTATGGCAGCCTGACCGCCGGACTGCTCATTGATTGCACGGATCACTTCTCCCATGGTCAGCCCAGGTTTGGTCGGATACAGATCATCTTTGATGACCTTTTCCTCTTCGATCTGGTCCAATTCTGCAAAACGCGCCTGCCACTGTGGATGTTTATTCTCCTGTATCAATGGAAGCAAAAGCGAAAGTGTCTCTTTAGAATCTCCTAGGACCGCCAGATCTGTTTTGACATTCTTGTCTACCTCTGCTGGGTCAATCTCAAAATGGATTACTTTGGCTTGCTTGGCATAGCGATTCAGATCGCCGGTTACCCGATCGTCAAACCGCATGCCAATGGCGATCAGTACATCGCATTGGTTGGTCAGGATATTGGGCGCATAATTTCCATGCATCCCTACCATTCCAACATTCAGCGGATGATCGGTCGAAATGGCCGATGCCCCATAATGGTCCAGGCTGCGGGTATTCCTGCCTTTTCAATAAGCTCTTTTAATTCGTCCTCTGCCTTACCAAGTATGATGCCCTGTCCCCAAACGATAAATGGTCTTTTGGCCTCATTGATCATCTGAGCGGCCTCCTCGATCTTAGTCATATCAGGATCGGGTACTGCCTTATAACTCCTGATCTTCTTGCAAGGTGTATACTGGTAATCCAGCTTCTCGAATTGTGCGTTTTTAGTAATGTCTATCAGTACCGGACCTGGACGGCCACTGCGAGCAATGTAAAATGCCTTGGCCATTACCTCCGGGATCTCCTCGGCAGAAGTGATCTGATGATTCCATTTGGTCACTGGAGTGGAAATACCAATGATATCCGTCTCCTGAAATGCGTCACTTCCCAATAAATGAGCGGGCACCTGGCCGGTGATGCAGACCATGGGTGTAGAATCGATCATGGCGTCGGCAATTCCGGTAATGAAATTGGTAGCCCCGGGGCCAGAGGTTGCAATGGCAACGCCTACACGACCGGAGATCCTGGCATAGCCTTGAGCAGCGTGTGATGCCCCCTGCTCATGCCTGGTCAGCACGTGGTTCAACTTGTCCTGATACTTGTACAATTCGTCATAGACCGGCATGATTGCCCCACCCGGATAGCCGTACAGGGTATCTACACCTTCCTCGATCAGGCAACGAACTACTGCTTCACTCCCGGTGATATTATTATCTACTTGCACCGTTCCGGTTGATTTTTTCTGTGTATCGGTTCGCATAAACTGAGTTTAGATTTCGTCCGTTACGCATCCTGTGGATGCTGATGAAACTGTTTTCGCGTATTTGTAGAGAGCTCCTCTGCTCGTCTTTAATTCAGGTTGCCTCCAGGCAGCCTTTCTACTTTTCATTTCTTCCTCTGAGATATCCAACTGTAAGGTATTGGTCTCGGCATCTATGGAGATGATATCTCCATCTTTAACCAGGGCGATCGGGCCTCCAACTTGTGCTTCAGGGGTAACATGCCCAACAACAAAGCCGTGTGTCCCACCAGAAAACCGCCCATCGGTAATCAGGGCCACCTCCTTACCCAGGCCTGCACCCATAATGGCGGCAGTGGGCTTGAGCATTTCCGGCATACCCGGACCCCCCTGAGGACCTTCATACCGGATCACGACGACCTCTCCCTTTTGGACCTCCCCTCTAACAATTCCATCATTGGCATCGAATTCACTATCGAATACACGCGCAGGACCGCTAAATTTCAGACCTTCTTTTCCAGTGATCTTAGCAACAGCTCCGGTTGGAGACAGGTTCCCTGTCAATATTCGTATGTGTCCGCTAGACTTAATGGGATTCTCTACAGGCCGAATGACCTCCTGCCCTTCTTTAAGGCCTTCTACATCAATTAGGTTTTCGGCCAGTGTTTTCCCGGTTACTGTGAGGCAATCTCCATGGATCAAGCCTTTGGTTAGCAAATATCTGAGCACTCCCGGTATACCGCCAACTTCATGGAGATCTTCCATAAGGAAACGACCACTGGGTTTTAAGTCGGCCAGGAAAGGGGTTGTATCACTGATACGCTGGAAATCTGATAGCGTAAAATCGATCTCTGCTGCCCTAGCAATAGCCAGAAAATGCAAGACCGCATTGGTCGAACCACCTAAAATGGTCACCAATCGAATGGCATTCTCCAGAGATTTCCGGGTAATGATATCCAGGGGTTTAATGTCTTTTTCGATCAAGGTCTGCATGGCCTCTCCTGCTTGTATCGATTCCTGGGTCTTTAAGTCACTCCGCGCCGGGTTGGACGAATTATAAGGCAGTGACATTCCGAGGGCTTCTATGGCCGAGGCCATGGTATTGGCCGTATACATCCCTCCACAGGCTCCCGCTCCCGGACATGCTTTTTGGACGATCTGCTGAAATTCGTTCTCAGTGATCGAACCAGCCACTTTGCTTCCCCAGGCTTCAAAGGCCGAGACTACATCCAATTTCTTGCCGTTGTGGCAACCGGAATCGATGGTGCCTCCATAGATCAAAATGGAGGGTCGGTTAAGCCTGATCATGGCCATCAATGCACCAGGCATATTCTTATCGCAGCCAACCACTGTAACCAGGCCGTCGTAACTCATGGCCTGAACAACGGTTTCCATAGAATCCGCGATCAAATCTCTTGATGGCAAGGAAAAACGCATTCCCGGTGTTCCCATAGAAATCCCATCACTTACGCCAATGGTATTGAAGATCAGTCCTACCATTCCGGAATCGTTCACACCCTGCTTAGCCAATAGCGCCAAATCATTGAGGTGCATATTGCAGGGGTTCCCCTCATAACCGGTACTTGCGATACCAATAAGGGGTTTTTCAAGATCTTCTCTGGTGAGGCCGATAGCATGGAGCATGGCCTGCGCTGCCGGCTGGGTCGGATCCTGGGTGATGGTCTTACTGTAAGTGTTGGGTAGCTTCATATATGATTCGAAATTATCGCATCATCAAAGCGAAAAATCCGACATACTGATCATAGCCCGAGGTTCAATACAACGATTAATAAGCTACAAATCTGTTTTTCAATTACTTATGTAGTTTAAGTGTCCTACGTTCAGATTATTTTATTTCATGAAATTTTCAGTCTCAGCTCCCTTTTTTATTGGCATTGCAAAAAAAATTGAACCGGAAATTTCGATCCACCTTATCAATTCTCGTTGTGGACAAATGGTTAATTACATCGTTATAGTATTATTTTTATCAACATACCCTACTTTTTTGGGGGTATAAAAAATTAATTCTAATATTTTTGACTAAACACCCCTATTAAATTTGGGGTTTATTATGGTATTATGAAAAAAATAGAGGCGATCATTCGAAAATCTAAATACTCCAAAGTGAAGGCCGCCCTTCACGAAGTTGGAGTGAATTTTTTCTCGTATTGGGATGTCACTGGACAGGGAAACGAGAAAGAAGGCCATGTTTATAGGGGCATAAACTACAGCACGACCGATATACAGCGTCGATTTTTATGCATAGTGGTCAATGACGATTTTGAAGAGATTACGATCAAGACCATTATAGACGCCGCTCAAACCGGAGAGATTGGCGACGGGAAGATATTTGTTAGCGATATAAAGGAAGCCTACCGTATCAGAACGGGAGACAGCGGCGGGGACACATTAAACTAAAGCAGGACCAGAAAACATGGAGAATTTTACCGCAAATAATGTTTGGATGATGATCTGCACTGCCCTGGTCTTCTTTATGCACTTGGGCTTTGGTCTATTGGAGGCGGGTTTGACACGTCAGAAGAACACACTTAATATTCTTTTCAAGAACATCTTTATCATTACCTCCGGCTTATTGCTATACTACATCATTGGATTTAACCTGATGTACCCAGGCGACTTTAACGGTTTTCTCGGATCCTTCGTTCCGGGAATTGCACCACCGGAAAATGGCATGACCCCAGAATATGCTAGTGGCGGTTATACCTGGTGGACGGATTTCCTCTTCCAGGGAATGTTTGCAGCTACGGCAGCAACTATTGTTTCCGGAGCAGTGGCAGAACGGATCAAGATCGGCCCCTTTATGATCTTTGTGGTGCTTTATGTTGGTCTGGTCTATCCTATTGCCGGCTCCTGGCAATGGGGAGGAGGATTCTTATCTACCCTGGGCAATGAGGTCAATGAAGCGGGTGAAATCTTAAAAGAGGCTGGTTTCTACGATTTTGCCGGTTCTACTTTGGTGCATTCCGTTGGTGGTTGGGCTGCCTTGGTTGCCGTTTGGCTTTTAGGGGCACGTATTGGAAAATTCAAGGATGGACGACCACGAGCCATCCCCGGCCACAACATTCCCATGGCCAACATGGGTGTACTGATCCTTTGGTTAGGATGGTTTGGCTTTAACGGAGGGTCTGTTTTATCTGCGGACCCTGAAGCGACCTCCCTAACGCTAGTTACCACCTGTTTGGCAGCTGCTGCAGGCGGAATGGGAGCATTTTTCCTATCGACCATTCTCTTTAGGAACCTGGACCTGACCATGTTCTTAAATGGAATACTCGGAGGCCTGGTTGGGATCACAGCTGGTGCAGATCAAATGAACCCCAATGAGGCGGTGATCATCGGACTGATAGCCGGACTGTTGGTGGTGGTAGGAATCACCTTGATCGACCGCAAACTAAAATTGGACGACCCGGTTGGAGCCATTGCAGTTCACCTGATCTGTGGAATCTGGGGAACCCTGGCAGTAGGGATCTTTGGCCAGATGGCCGGTTGGGAGCAATTGTTGTATCAATTGGCTGGTGTTGGCGTGTATGCCGCTATGTGTATTGTTTCGTCATTCATCATCATATTTACCCTAAAGAGCACCGTCGGTATTCGGGTTTCAGAACGCGAAGAATTAGAAGGACTGGATGGCTTCGAACACGGAATGGATGCCTATCCTGACTTTAGGATGAACGAACATTAAACCCGCTGTGGTAATACCGGGGAGTCACTGACCCCATCAACTTCCCGGTTTCTACTTTTGTCCCTTAAAATTCTGGAGCAAATAGGTCTTTTGGAGTTGGGAACTATTGTGTACATTTGTGGCCGAATCTGAGGAAAGATTTGACTGATTGCAACCTCGATAAAAAATGCTAAAGGCAGTGTAAACTCCCGCCGAGGCTTTCGTCAAATCTTCCCGAAAACTATTTGACTTTTACTATGGCCTATCTGTTTACTTCAGAAAGTGTTTCCGAGGGACATCCCGATAAAATTGCTGATCAGATCAGCGATGCATTGATCGATAATTTCCTGGCATTTGACCCCCAATCCAAGGTTGCTTGTGAGACCCTGGTTACTACGGGTCAGGTGGTGCTTGCAGGAGAGGTTAAATCCAATATCTATTTGGACGTGCAACAGATCGCACGCGATGTGATCAACCGTATCGGATACACCAAGGGTGAATATCAATTTGACGGTAATTCCTGTGGTATCCTATCCGCTATTCACGAACAGTCCGACGACATCAACAGAGGGGTGGATCGGGCTACCAAAGAAGAACAAGGAGCTGGTGACCAGGGAATGATGTTTGGTTATGCTTCCAGGGAAACTGAGAACTATATGCCATTGGCTTTGGATCTCTCCCACCAACTGCTGATCGAACTGGCTGCTCTGAGAAGAGAGAATTGGGAAATGGACTACCTGAGACCTGATTCCAAATCGCAGGTAACCATAGAATATGGCGATGATAACAAACCCGTACGCATAGACAGCATCGTACTCTCAACTCAGCACGACGAATTTGACGAGGACGAGAAAGTCATGTTAGACAGGATCAATAAGGATGTAAGAGAAATTTTAATCCCGCGGGTCAAAGCCAAATTACGACCAGAGACCAAGGCCCTGTTCAATGATCAGATCAAATACCATATCAACCCGACCGGAAAGTTTGTGATCGGCGGCCCTCATGGAGACACCGGCCTGACCGGACGCAAGATCATCGTTGACACCTATGGCGGAAAAGGTGCCCATGGCGGAGGAGCTTTCAGTGGCAAGGATCCCAGTAAAGTAGATCGTTCTGCGGCATATGCCACCCGCCATATCGCGAAAAATCTGGTTGCTGCAGGAGTTTGTAACGAGGTCCTGGTTCAGGTGTCCTACGCCATTGGAGTGGTAGAGCCCATGGGAATCTTCATTGACACCTACGGCACTTCCAAAGTAGATATGTCCGATGGTGAAATCGCTGAAAAAGTTGGCAAAATATTTGACATGAGACCGGCTTCCATTGAAGACCGACTGAATCTACGTCAACCGATGTATTCGGAAACGGCTGCCTATGGTCATATGGGGCGTAACAACGAAAAAGTGACTAAAACCTTCAGGACTCCGGGCGGTGAGGAAAAAACAATGGAAGTTGAGTTATTCACTTGGGAGCGATTGGACTACGTTGATGAAGTCCGATCAGCCTTCGGCCTGTAGTTTCAGATAATATTGTGATCCCTGGCCTTTTGGACCGCCTCTATCTTTGAGTGGACCTGAAGTTTCTTGTAGATATTCTCGATGTGCTTTCTAACGGTACTGGGAGACAGAAAAAGATTGTCGGCAATTGCGGTATAACTTAGCCCTTTACTGAGTTGTTCCAACACCTCCACCTCTCTATTAGAAAGGGAAATGGCCTCCTTATCCTTTTCATTTTTGATGGACTCAGGATTGCGAAGGAGTTTGAGGGTCTTCAAAGCGATTGAGGGATTCATGGCGGCACCCCCGTTAAGCGTATCCAAGATACCTTCATGCAATGCCCTTGGATCGATCTCCTTTAACAAGTAACCATCGGCCCCAGCTTTTATGGCATTGAAGATATTCTCGTCATTGTCAAAAGCTGTCAACATCACCACTTTGATCTGGGGATATTTCTGTTTGACCACCTGGGTAGTCTCTATTCCGTTAAGGACGGGCATCTCAATATCCATCAAGATCAGATCCAGGACGTGGTCCTCTTCCAACCTGGCCAAGAGATCGGCGCCGTTCAAAGCTTTGTGTTTTACCTTGAGGTCGTCAAAGAAGGATAGTTTCTCTTCTATGGCGTGGATCAAGAATGAATTGTCGTCTACTATTGCGATTTTGATGGCCATGATCTTTTCTATTATGCCGGCATAGTGAACCCGATGGAAGTCCCTTCTCCAACTTGTGTTTCTATGACTAATTCGGAGCCGATATCGCGGGCTCTTTTCTTCATATTGTTCAGGCCATTTCCAAGTTCGGCCTGTTTAAGGTCGAAGCCTTTACCATGATCTTTAATAGCAATAGCCAGGCTACCCTCTTTCTCATCTACGGAAACGACAATTTGAGAGGCCTCGGCATATTTCAGGGCATTGTTCACTGCCTCCTGGATGATGCGATAAGCATTCATTCCAACAATCGAGCTGAATGAGCTGTTCTCCGGAACTTCCTCTGATACCTTGAATTCGAACTGCAGCTTTTCATTTGCAGCGCGCGCCTGATCGATAAAATTGGAAATACGCGCCTGTAGGTCCTCCACATTAATGGAGCCTTTGTTCATGGCCCAGATGGTATCCCGTAACTCATAGATGGTTTGAGAGGTAAAACCGCTAATGCGTTGAATGCGATTTGTAGTGGCCGAATCCTTGTCCTTAAGACCAAAGGTCAAATTATCCAGGCTAGAGATTATAAAAGTGAGTTGGGAGCCAATATTATCGTGAAGATCCCTGGAAATCCTAAGGCGTTGTTCTTGCAACCTGTTCTGAGTCTCAATTCGGGCCAGGGCAGTTTTCAATTCGGCTTCCTTCTTCAACTGATCATTTTTCAACTTTTGCCTATTGTAGACCAGATAACCCAACAAGCCCAGAAGTATCGCCAGGCCCAAACTACCATATATCAAGTTATTCTTCCTTTTTACCTGTAACTCCTTTTCCGCCAACTCGGCCCGCTGTTGCAATATCTCTTTTTCTTTCTTTTCCGTCTGGTACTTGGTATCCAGCTCCAACATGGTTTTGGAATTTTCCCGATTCAGCAAGGTGTCTTTAACCGCTATGTATTCGTAGAGCAGTTCATTGGCCTGCTGATAATCTCCGCGGGCTTCCGCCAGGTCTACCATTGCTGCTACTCCCTCTTTCTCGACCAACTTAATGTCATTGGCTCGGGAAATTTCCAAGGATCTCTTTACATATTGCTCCGCCTTATCGTAGTTCTTCTTGCTCAGGAACATTTGTCCAAATCCGAGGAAGCTATTCGCTCTACCGTAATCGTCATCAATGATTTCCCGGATCTCAATAGACTGGTTGAAGTAGTCCTCCGCCCGACTAAAATCCTCTTTGTTGGAATAGGCAATTGCGATATTGGATAACTGAGTAGCTTCCATCTTGCGGTCTTCTATTTTCCGGGCGATCTCTAGTCCTTTTGTGTAGGAGGTAATGGCATCATCGTATTGCTGTAGATAATCGTAAATGGCACCGACGTTGTTGTAACCATTGATGAGGCCATCAAAATTTCCCAGTTCTTCCTGGATCTCTAGCGCGCGGGTCAGATAATCGGTGGTCTTGTCAAATTGTTGGGAGTAGTAATAGACGACACCAATGTTATTGTACGCCTGGGCAATACCATTTCGATTACCCAATTTCTCTTCCGCTTTAAGGGCATCGAAGAGATACTCCAGAGCTGTATCGTATTCTCCCCGCCTGATATGCACGGTTGCGATATTGTTGAGCACGACGGCAAACCCTTTTGTGCTGTTGTTGGCCTCTACGATCTCTAAGGCACGATTGTAATAGATCATCGCACTGTCGTAACTGGTCTTGCGTTCGTAATAATTGGCCAGGGTATTCAAATTGGTCCAACGTCCCAGGTCGTAGTCCAGGTTTTCTGATAAGGCAAGGCCCTGCTCGGCGAACGCCTTGGCACTATCCAGAGCCGTGACATTGTAATGACCTGCAACTTTCTGATACAAGATGGCTTTGGATGTGTCCTCCGGAGAGGATCGCAGGACAGCCATGGCGCTGTCGATATTCGTAATTGTTACCTGTGCCTGAAGTGGAATTACGAAGCAAATGATCCACAAGAGTCTGAAAATCTTCATGATCGGTTAGTTGGTTGCTGTACTAATTTACACTATCCAGGCTTATTTCCCATTGAGGTCTCAGTGCCTCATTCAGATTGTATTCCTGAAAACGGTATGCATCCAGGGCTTGTTGACGAATGGTGATCTGGGATTTGTGTTGGGACAGACGGTCGATCATTGTGGTCATTTCGAGCAAATGCTCTGCCCTGCAAGAACGATTAATTCGGGCAAACCAAAGACAAACAAGACTAGCTGTGGCTAGCACCAAGATAATGACAAGCTGGGCAATCATCTGGAAGATTTTTAAGCAATTTAGCTCCGACCAACCCAACTATCAATAAGTCAATTGACCTATTCTACCCTATTTTAAAGGGGTGACCAGTTGACCTGAACTCCACTCACCGATCTTTTGCACAAGGTCTTTATCGTGGTAGTATCCCCTGCCCTGATAACTCCCATTGCTCCAATTGCCACCGTAATATTCACCAGAATCATAGAAGTAACGCCCCATTCCGTGAAATTGATTGTTGCTATTAAACATACCACTGTATTTATCGCCATTTGCGAATTTGTAGGTACCCATGTGCATTTTACCATTTTTGAAAAAGCCGGTAAAGGAATCGCCATTGTCCCACTTATATCGTCCGTATTTGCTGTAGCAATCTCCGGCGGTACAGCCCGTTTCTACATTATTGGTAAAGAAATCGTAGGCCACACTCAGGTTTCCATCGTTAAACTCGCCCTGTTTCCAGGTATCCCCGGTCACCGTTATTCCGAGGCCGTTTAATTCACCTTCCCTGTAATATCCAATGATATTGTCGTTGTTCTCGGCTATGTAGACCCCATAGCCTTCCATTTTATCGTTTGTCCAACTGCCAATATATTTACCCGCATCGCTCCAATTGTAGAGTCCGTAACCATGGCGTTTGCTGTTAAGCCAAAACCCGTCATAGTACCCATTGTCATATTGGTATTTGCCCCAACCATTGGCGCAATCGCCAGATACACACCCTTTCTTAGAACCAGCTGTTACTTCTATCTTTTCTACGGGTTGAAAATCGTAGGAAGAGGCACTGTAATATCCTTTTAAACGATATCGTTTGGTGCCATTTTTACTGACAACCATATCGTTTCCATCCGCAGCTGTGGTCACGCTGGTATAATCCATGACACGGCCTTTTTCAACTATTCCATATTCCTTTTTGTCTACATCTCGATACCAATAGGTATTCTCTACCGAGTAAGGTAAGGCCTTCACCGAACGACTCCCCCAACCTGCGTAATTTCGGATGCCTTCCAACAGATAGGTGGTAGATACTTCTCCCACGTAGTAAACGTAACTTCCATTGATGTTGCTGAAATCACCAACTACATATTGATCCCCCTGATAAAAGGCAAAAGATTTAGGATTGGTCAGGTAAAAGTCTTTCGCCACATTCCGTGCAATGATCACCGCCTGACCCCTATCGCCGGTGACGGCACCTTTGAAATCTGCCAAAAGATAGACATCCCGTCTATTGTCATCTATCACACTTAGGGTATCTGTTTTAAGATACTTCAGGGATCTTGTATTGGTCAGTTAAGCACCATCGTGGTCAAAAAGGTCGAATCCTTCACCGGCCGTTTTGACCCAATATGGACCACTATTGATTGCGGTATTAGTACTTTTTGGTTGTTGAACCTGACCATAGGCAAAACTGGTCAATAAGAAAAGACACAGGAACAGGGATCCCATGACAATTAGGTTTAGATGGAATTCAAGTTACAAAAATGCCCAGGGATGTTAAAAAGCCCGGGCCCGGAACAGCTGTTCCGGGCCCGGGCAGAAGTAAAGTACTTCTAAACATAACCTGGTTAGTTATTCCACAATTACTTTTTCAGATCGTAGGCAAAGACAGTGTCGGAATCTGCCTTGTAGTATAGGATTCCACCTCTTTCGTCTACCTCGTATTCTGGCTTCTTATCCTTGAGAACGATCTCCTTTTCTATGGCGCCAGTATCCTTATGCACTTTTACCAGACCAACTCCATCTTCCAATTTGGTCAAGACGAACCGATGATTTTCAGTAGCTGCCGTAGCCTTGAATCGCTTCAGCATCTCGGCGATGGAAGCTCCTGTGGCAACGGCCATGGCATCCCCAAAGTTGGCATAGGCCTCTCCTCTGGAGGTATAATCACCTAATCTGTTCCTATACTGATTGGCCTCGGCATAAGCAGCCATTGAAGTAGCTGCACTAGCTACAGCCAATACACCCATAAGGGCCGCACCAAAGGCACTTTTCCCGGGGGCACGGTGGTATTCATGCCAGTTGGTCTCTCCTTCCCAACCCAACATCATCATATTCTGACTGCTGGTGAGCAAGATTCCACCGTCCCGAACTTCGACTCCAGAAGGGTCCTCACCCCCTTCGAACTTGGACTCTGCCAGGTTGGAAACCTCCCCGGAATTAGCATCTACGGCAAACAGATCCTCATCTGCACTGATCAAATAGCGGTTGTTCTTTTCGTCATAGTCTGACCCTACACCGTCTGCCCGCTTATACTTGAGCGGTTTTGCCCAAACCTGATCACCGGTCTGCAGATCGACGATATTTGCATCTTCGGAAGTGATATAGATCAATCCCTGAGGCGTGTGAGCCATGGTCAGGATGTTCTCTCCTGTTTTCAAAGGTTTCTTGAACAAGGTCTTGCCATCGAAGGATATCTTATTGATCCCCCCTTCATAAATCCCAAATAGGATACCATCCTCCATGATGTAAAAATGCTGTACGAATCCCTTGGTCTTAGGTGCTTTTTCCCAAAGGTCATTACCGTCTTCTGCTGCCAGGAAGGCAATCTTCGATTCGGAACGACCTGATGCCAGCTTCATCACACCGGATTTACCGGAATTGTCTACATTACTCACTATGGCCAGCCCTTCTGGAAGGATCTCAAAATTCACTACCCGACCCTTTACCTTATACGGATCGGCCCAAAGGAGCTTCCCGTTGACGTCTATCTTATGGATCTTGGTGTTCTTACCTCCATTAACACCTTCTAGTCCGTAGATCTCGGTTTCCTCAGCATTTGTAACCATTCGGCTGATATCATCTACTTTGATGTCCCACAGTATAGACCCGGAATTCAAGTCGATCTTTTTCAGGTTCTTGGCCGTAGGAAGAATGAGACCATCTTTAAGAAGCAAGGGACGTCCTGTTACAGTTTCTGACCCCTTCAATTCGATGTAGTTCTCCTGTTGGCCACCATCCAGATTGTATACTGCCACTGCTAGGGCATATTTGTCTTTAGCTTTTCGTTGACCACTCACCACTAACTTGTTCTGTGGCATCATCACGTCACAGGTATAGATGTACTTCCAACCGTTCTCCTCTGTGCTGAAGAGTTTTTTTCCAGACATATAGTCGATGACCGCCTTCTTGGTGATCAGTGCACCAAATCCGGTTTGACCAACTACCACATAAGGTGCCCAAGGGATGAATTGTAGCTCTTCGGGCTTCACGCGACCATAATCGGTAAAATTGAAGAGTAGTTCATTACTTCCAGGCTTGATTCCGACAAGACCGTCGTTGGTGGCTATCACCATGGTTCCACCCTCGGTAAGGGTCATCTCGTTAATCTTTCCGCCGACATCGTATCGATAGTCAGGCTGTTCGGCTCGTTGTGCCCAGACAAAGCTCATTGCGATCAATGAGAGGCCAACTGCCATCCAATGTTTGCTTAAGGTTTTCATAATCGTGGTTTTAGTTGTTTCAAAGGTGGAACGGAATCTGCAGGCAATCAATAGGGCAATTGCCCTAATTGTTTCTAATCGTGGCTTTTACAAACAAGCCGGAGGTCGGACAAAGTCCTTCCCTCCGGCTCCACGTAAAAACCTCAACACTGAGATTTCGTGAATGGGATATTAGTTATCCAGATTGGCTTTAAATTCACCATTGGTGATATTCTTGGTGGACATATCGGCTCCGTTATAACCTTCGAACATAAACGTTCCTTCCACGACGCCGTCAGCATCGACGGTCACATTGATCTCGCCAGGCGTCAAACCTCCAACGGCCGAAGTACTCGCATTAGAGGCCCAAACATCTGCTCCGGTTGTCCCCACTAATTCGCCATACTGTATAAGACTAACGTTGGTCAGACCATCACCAGTGGTATAGGTTCCAGGACCATTGTAGTCCACAATAGTAAAGTTGATAAAGTCGCCGTCATTATTACTTCCTTGAACTGTCAAAATACTGAGCCCCCCCTGACTGGCCTTGGTTGCTCCGACCAAAACGGCTGGATTCTGAGCTGCGGCAAAGTCCGCGCCACCTACTTTCGCGGTCACAAATTCGGCTCCTCCTCCGTTGTCTCCGTTGTCCCCATTGTCTCCGTCATCGTCGCTATTACAGGAAGCAAAAACGATCGATAAACAAAGCAGGGTGTAATACATTGATTGCTTAATGAATTTCATAACTGTTGGGTTTTTAATTAGAGTATGGGTCAAAACTCCAACAATCAAGAAGGGCAATCAATAGGGCAGTTGCCTTATTCTAAATTCTTTAGGTGTGGATAGCGGGATTTTAGCTGCTCGATCTGGGTCTCCAATTGCCGATCGAAGGCCTTTGCTTGTTCACTTTCCGGATGTAAATGCCGATGTGCAAGCTTGCGGTTTAGTTGGTGGATTTCTTTTAAGTAAGTGTCTAAACCCGGATCTAACCAGGTAGTGGAAAATTGATCCCAGATATGGTCTACAGCCTCAGACGAAGGATGTATCAGGTCCTTATCATAAAAACGATAATCTCTCAATTCATCCATCATGATCTCGAAAGCCGGAAAATAGTCACAGCAACCAAACTGATCGACCAATTGGTGAACAGCCGTCAGTAAGTTGGCTTTAGACTGAGAATTTTGAATGAGCCCATCTTTGAGATGTCGAATTGGAGATACGGTCAATAATACGGTAAGCTTGGAGTTTCTTGAAGAGATGTCCTGGATTAGGGATTTCCACAGTCGGACAATTTCATTAGGAGGTGACAGTTTCTTCTCAAAGCAAGCTGCGGGCATTTTATGGCAATTCGCCACCAGTTGTTGGTTTTTAATCAGGGTATATCCCCAGGCCGTTCCGAAAGTGAACACCAGGTGAGTGGACTCCAACATTCCCTTCTTAATATCTTTCAACTGTAGATTCAGTTGTTCTATTAAGGCCTCGCGGTCAACAGAACTGAAGGAGGAATGAGCCCAATAACTCTGCCACAAGCCGTTATTTTGAAACACATCATTATGATCAAAAAACTGATCATTGAGAGCCCGTGTGTAGAGGTTGGCCAATGCGACGGGATGAAAGATGACGCCAAAGGGATTCGCCCTGGTGTTAAACCGAAAATAGTTGAGCTTATCCGCCATACGATCGGCAAAGCAAGAACCGGACAAAAAGATTTCTGAAGAGATCTCGATCTTGTTCTCTCCTTCAGATATTCCCTTGACCGGGGTGAAGAATTTCATCTTATAAATATTCAAAAACAGCTGCCAGTGCCGAATCGATTCCATCCGGGTTCTTACCACCAGCGGTCGCAAAGAAGGGTTGACCTCCTCCTCCACCTTGAATATGACGACCCAATTCCCTCACGATCTGACCTGCATTGAGGCCTTTAGATTCTACAAGGTTCTTGGAGATATAGCAGGTTAGCAGAGCCTTTCCTCCAACGGTGGAACCCATTAAAAGGAATAAGTCATCCAAATCGTTCCCCAATTCGAAAGCGAGGTCTTTCATCTGGGCTGCATCCAGGTCGACCTTGGCGGTCAGTGCATTGACGCCGTTGATCTGTTTGACCTGTCCCTTAAGTCCATCTTTAAGGCCACTGGCCTTTTCTTTAAGCAATTGTTGAACTTGCTTTTGAAGATCATTGTTCTCGTCTTGTAGGGAACGGATGGCCTTGACCGGATCCGGAGAATTATTCAATGCTTTTCTTACTTCCTCGAAGGACTTTGAATGATCGATAAAGTAATTCTTAGCTACCGGGCCTGTAATGGCCTCTATTCTTCTAACGCCAGAGGCAATTGCAGATTCTGAGGTGATTAGGAAGTGCCAGATATCGGAAGTATTCTGAACATGGGTTCCTCCGCAAAGCTCCATGGAACTGCCAAAGCGAATGGTTCGGACCACATCTCCATATTTCTCTCCGAATAAGGCCAAAGCTCCTTGATCCAATGCCTGCTGAAATGGAATGGTTCGCTGTTCCTCCAGGGGCAGGGCCTGAGCAATACGAGCATTTACGAAGTCCTCTACCTGTCTCAATTCTTCTTCTGTCAGCTTAGCGAAGTGAGAGAAATCAAAACGAAGTCCTTTGTTATGGACCATACTCCCTTTTTGGGTAACATGATCTCCCAGTACTTCTCTCAACCCTTGGTGCAGCAAGTGGGTAGCAGAGTGATTAGAGGCCGATCTGTCTCTGTGCTCTTTCATGACCACCGCTCTAAACCTATCCTGGACATCCCTGGGCATGCTCTTGGTCATGTGGATGATCAGGTTATTTTCCTTCTTTGTGTCTATGATATAAACAACTTCCCCGTTTGAGGCCTCCAGGAAACCGCGATCACCTACCTGTCCACCCCCTTCGGGATAGAAAGGTGTCATGTTAAGAACCAACTGGTACAACTCACCATCTTTTTTAGTCTCTACCTTACGGTAACGGGTTATTCGCACCTTGGCCTCCAATGTATCATAACCGATAAACTCCTCTTCATCGTCATCTTCCAGGATAGTCCAATCTCCTGTCTCCACCTTGGCGGCTGCCCTAGATCGTTCTTTTTGCTTTTCCAATTCGGCATCGAAGCCCTCCCGATCAAGTTCAAGACCTTTCTCTCTAAGTATAAGAGCGGTCAGATCAATAGGGAACCCATAAGTATCGTAAAGCTCGAAGGCCTTTTTTCCTGAAACCGGCTTGTTGCCCACATTGGTGATAACTTGCTCCAATAGGATCAACCCTTGATCCAAGGTTCTTAAAAATGAGGCTTCCTCCTCCCGGATCACATTGACCAGCAGGTCTCTTTGTTTTTCCAGTTCAGGAAAGGTTTGCCCCATCTCACTGGCCAGTATTGGTGTCAATTCATTGATAAAAGGCTCTTTTAAACCTAGGAAGGTGTATCCGTAACGGATGGCGCGTCTCAGGATTCTACGAATCACATATCCCGCGCCGGAATTTCCTGGTAATTGTCCATCGGCAATAGAAAAGGCAACTGCCCGCACATGATCCGCAATCACACGTATAGCTATGTCGGTCTCTTCGTCCTTGCCGTATTTCTTACCACTGATGGCTTCTATCTCACGGATTAGTGGAGTAAATACATCAGTATCGTAATTACTCTTCTTATCCTGTAACACCATACAGAGTCGCTCAAAACCCATCCCGGTATCTACGTGCTTGGCCGGAAGGGCCTCCAAACTGCCATCCGCTTTGCGGTTGTATTGGATAAAGACCAGATTCCAGATCTCCACTACCAGCGGATGATCCTGGTTAACGAGTTCGCTCCCATCAACTTTGCTACGCTCTTCGTCTGGTCGAATATCCACATGGATTTCACTACTTGGACCACATGGCCCCTGATCGCCCATCTCCCAGAAGTTGTCTTTCTTACTGCCGTCCAGGATACGTTCCTGGGCAATGTGCTTCTTCCACTCGTCAGAGGCCTCATCGTCTCGTTTCAGACCAGATTCCTTATCCCCTTCAAATACGGTTACATATAATCGATCTTTATCGATACCATAGACTTCCGTCAACAGCTCCCAGGCCCAGCTAATGGCCTCAGTTTTGAAATAATCCCCAAAACTCCAGTTACCAAGCATCTCGAACATGGTATGGTGATAGGTATCCATTCCCACTTCTTCCAGATCGTTGTGTTTTCCGGAAACACGTAAACACTTCTGGGTATCAGCTATTCTGGGATGCTTACTAAGCTTGTTGCCCAAGAAAAACTCCTTGAATTGATTCATCCCCGCATTGGTGAACATCAAGGTTGGATCGTCTTTGATCACCATGGGTGCCGAGGGTACGATCTGATGCTGTTTGGACTTAAAATATTCTAAAAACCGGGACCGGATTTCACTGGATTTCATAACTTACGAAGTCTGTTGTGGTCTAATGGATTGAAGAGCAGAACAATTTCTATCTTTGCCGCGCGTTAACTTACTGCTGAACACCACCATCGACCGCAAAAATAGGACTTTTTAACGTATGTCTAAGGTTAAATATTACTACGATAGTGAGACCCTCTCCTATCGAAAAATAGCCCCGAAAAAGGGTCGAAAAATCGGGTTTATCTTCCTGAGCCTGCTAGGTGTAATCCTCAGTGGTTTTTTACTATTGGTAATCTACCTCAATCTCCCCTATATCCAAACGCCTCGTGAAAAGGCGTTAAAACGGGAATTGAGCAATATGGAATTCCAGTACGATCGACTGAACCGTAAAATGCAGATGGCAGAAGGAGTATTGGACGAACTGGCAGACAGAGACAACAATATATACCGTGTTTACTTCGAAGCAAATCCAATTCCTGACGAACAGCGCAAAGCTGGTTTTGGAGGTATTAACCGGTACCAGGACTTAGAGGGTTACGAGAGTTCTGATCTTATCATCAGTACGGCTCAAAGACTAGATGTTTTGACCAAACAAGTAGTCATCCAATCGAGGTCTCTGGACGAAGTTACCGAGCTGGCCAGCAACAAAGAAGAACTCTTGGCTGCCATCCCGGCCATTCAGCCGGTGAACAACGAAGATTTGACCCGGATGGCCTCCGGTTACGGATACCGGATTGATCCGTTTACCAAAGCACGGAAATTCCACTATGGAATGGATTTCACCGCCCCAACCGGCACCCCTATTTACGCTTCGGGTGATGGTGTTGTCACCAGAGCAGACGCCAGAGCCACCGGCTTTGGACGTCACATTAGGATCGATCATGGTTTTGGATACATGAGCCTTTATGCCCATTTATACAAATACAACGTCAAGAAAGGGCAAAAGGTCAAGCGCGGAGATCTAATTGGGTTTGTTGGAAACACCGGACGTTCTGCTGCTCCTCACCTGCATTATGAGATCTGGAAGGATGGGAAGAAAGTTAACCCGATTAACTTTTACTACGGTAATTTAACTCCGGAGGAATTTGCCGAATTGCTGCGAAAATCCCAGCAAGAAAGACCATCGTTGGATTAGAATATCATGCAAGTCGAACTGCCCGAAAAACGATATTACGGAATTGGCGAAGTAGCCAGGGCGTTTGACGTGAATACCTCACTCATCCGTTTTTGGGAAAAGGAGTTTGATATACTTCAGCCCAAGAAGAACGCCAAGGGAAACAGAAAGTTCACTCCCGAAGATATCCGAAACCTGGAACTGATCTATCATCTGGTAAAAGAACGCGGCTTCACTCTGGAAGGCGCAAAGGTCCATTTACAGCAGCACAAAAAAGGAACATTGGACAAGTTCGATTTGATCCGTAAACTACAGGGCATCAAGTCTGAACTCTTAAAGATCAAGGAGTCCCTATAATCCTATTTCTTCCTAAAATAGATCGTAATGGGCACCCCGTTGAAATCGAATTGATTTCGAAGTTGGTTCTCCAGGAAACGTTTGTACGGATCTTTTAAGTATTGCGGTAGGTTGCAGAAAAATGCAAAGCATGGATAGGGAGTCGGCAACTGGGTACAGAACTTGATCTTCACATACTTTCCCTTATAAGCAGGCGGTGGAGTGGCTTCAATAAGAGGAAGCATGGTATCGTTCAGTTTGGAAGTCTTAATCCGCTTGGAACGGTTCTTATAGACGTCGACCGCTGTTTCAATGGCTTTGTAAATTCGTTGTTTGGTGAGGGCAGACATGAATACGATAGGTACATCTGTAAAGGGTTCACACTGCTTTTTGACATAGGCCTCCATTTCCTTGGTCGTCTTGTGGTCCTTTTCTACAAGATCCCATTTGTTGGCTAATATGACTACCCCTTTGTTGTTTCGATGTGCAAGCCAAAAGATATTTTGCACCTGTCCGTCAAACCCTCTGGTCGCATCAAAGACCAGGATGACCACATCGCAGTGTTCAATGGCCCGGACACTGCGCATGACCGAATAAAATTCCAGGTCTTCTTTCACCTTACTCTTCCGTCGGATTCCCGCTGTATCAACCAGGTTGAATTCAAATCCGAAGCGGTTGTATTTGGTATCGATACTATCTCTGGTCGTTCCTGCAATATCGGTGACCACAAAACGTTCCTCTCCAATCAGGGCGTTTATGAATGAAGATTTCCCGGCATTGGGTCGACCAACTACGGCAAAGCGAGGCAAATCTGACTCTTCGTCTTCTTGGGTTTCTGGTAATACCTGCACCAGATCATCCAACAAGTCTCCAGATCCACTACCGTTGATGCTGGAAATGGGATAATACTTTTCAAATCCCAAAGAGTAGAACTCAACAGCATCGTGTACCCGATTGGCCGCATCTACTTTGTTCACAACCAGGAATACAGGCTTCTTACTGCGCCTTAATAGTTGGGCGACTTCTTCGTCCATACCTGTGACCCCATTCTCCACATCCACCATGAACAAGATGGCGTCTGCTTCGTCTATGGCCAATTCTACTTGCCGATCGATCTCTTCTTCGAAAATGTCATCGCTACCAACAACATAACCTCCGGTATCGATCAGTGAGAACTCTTTGCCGTTCCAATCACTTTTCCCGTAATGACGGTCTCGGGTCACCCCACTGACGCTATCTACTATAGCCTCCCGGCGCTGGATCAGGCGGTTAAAGAATGTCGATTTTCCCACATTAGGTCGACCAACGATGGCAACTATGCTCATAAGGCAGGTTTAGGTTGCAAAAATAGGACTTCCTGTGTAGATGAACCCTATAGTAGGCGATAATTGGCAGACCAAGGGCTGAGTAATATCATGATCACATCCAAAATTTTGTTTTAGCTTGAAGGCCATATGGCCCATTTGGAACGCAAATCTGATATCGCATTAAGGCCCCGGTTCAATTATGAATTACCCGGAGACAAAGAACACTATCTATCTGCAATGGAAAAGGCGGGCCAAAACCAAGATGAATTTGTGGTCACTCGATTAGACGATCATGTCTTCGTCCGTTTTCCAAAAACCAAACAACACTACTGGTCTCCACAATTGGAAATGGAAATCAGCAGTTTTGAAGAGGGAATCAGTCAGTTACGAGGTCTTTTTGGACCAAAACCAGCTGTCTGGACCATGTTTATGTTCCTTCATTTTGTTGTTGCAACACTCTTCATCGTTGCCGGAGCATGGGCTTACAGTAATTATTCCCTTGAGGAATCATTTGCATTGCAATTGACCATAATGGGATTGTTGATAATCGCTTGGTTCGTTCTTTACTTTGCCGGACGCATGGGGAGATTGGCCGGAAAAGAGGAGATTAATCGGCTTTTTGATTTTATGAAGAAGACCCTGGAGGGTGAGTCGTGAGTCGTGAGTCGTGAGTCGTGAGTCGTGAGTCGTGAGTCGTGAGTCGTGAGTCGTGAGTCGTGAGTCGTGAGTCGTGAGTCGTGAGTCGAAATTTAAGTGAATAGAATAACAGTTCACCAAAAACGAATCACGATTTCTACCTTGGGGCCCCTATTCCCCTACCGGGGGCAATCTACGATTTGATAAAATCACATCCTAAAGACCCAGGATCATGCCCATTCAATTCAAGAATTAACTCCCTAATTTCAAGAATAGGGTGACTGTTTGAATCAACCATTGTAGCCAAAACGTCTCAACTGCCTCTGATCACTGCGCCAGTTCTTATTCACCTTGACATAAAGTTCTAAATGGATCTGCTTACCGAAGAACTTCTCCAGGTCTTTACGGGCCTGCATCCCCACCCGCTTAAGCGCAGAGCCTTTGTGCCCAATGATAATCCCTTTCTGAGACTCCCGTTCGACCATAATGACCGATCGGATCCGGATGATATCGTCGGATTCAAAGAACTCTTCTGTTTCGACCTCAACCGCATATGGAATCTCCTTTTTATAATTCAAAAGGATCTTTTCACGTATAGATTCATTGACAAAGAAACGTTCGGGTTTGTCCGTGAACTGATCCTTAGGATAGAACGGAGGAGATTCTGGTAGTAATTCTAAAATACGGTTAAAGACCTCCTGCACGCCAAACTTATTCAGCGCTGAAATGGCATACACTTCCGCATCCGGAACCAATTGTTGCCAATGGGATACTGCCTCGGCAAGGCGTCCCTCATCTCCGGTATCGATCTTGTTGAGTAATAGTAGCACTGGAACCTTAGAACTGCGGATCTTCTCGAAGAAAGCCTCATCCTTCAGCTGTTTTTCACCCAATTCGACCATGTAGATCAGTATATCGGCATCATCCATGGCGGACTTCACGAATTCCATCATACTGCTCTGCAGATCGTAGGCCGGTTTAATGATTCCTGGGGTGTCGGATAGTACGACCTGGAAATCTTCACCACTCACAATACCCAAGATTCTGTGTCTGGTGGTTTGGGCCTTATTGGTGATAATTGACAATTGTTCACCAACCAAGGCATTCATCAGTGTACTCTTCCCAACATTGGGGTTTCCTATGATATTGACAAATCCGGCTTTATGCATTGACCACCTCTTCTTTTTTCTGAACGTAACGGACTAATTTTCCAACCGTCAATCCTTGGACAATGATAGAAAAGATCACGACGATATAAGTCATAACCAGGAAAAGATCACGATACATTTCGCTACTCAGTCCGAGTGCGAGAGCGATTGAAATTCCACCCCTAAGACCCCCCAAGTCATGA
The DNA here is from genome assembly GCF_002943755.1 of Aureitalea marina. NCBI lineage: Bacteria > Pseudomonadati > Bacteroidota > Flavobacteriia > Flavobacteriales > Flavobacteriaceae > Aureitalea > Aureitalea marina. The sequence goes on along the minus strand of NZ_MQUB01000001.1, from coordinate 181,416 downwards.
TCAAATTGGTACGCGGGACAAAATCGAGGCGCTTGGCAAACAGTTGAATAGGAAACAACAGCGAGACAAAACGACACAATAGAACCAACGGTATAGCGATTAGTCCTGCTTCGATATACGTAGTCTCGAATTCCAATACCAGGATCTCCATCCCGATAAGGACAAACAGTATCGTATTGAGTAATATATCGATCAGCTCCCAGAATTTGTCTACATATACTTCTACCTGTTCGCTCATCACCTCGTTCCTGACCCTGTCGTTACCAATGACCAGACCGGCAGTTACCATGGCCAATGGAGCCGAAAAGTGAAACTTATGGGCAATGACAGTACCCATCATTACCACTGCCAGGGTAATAATAACCTCGATGTCGTAATCGTCTATCGATCGCATGAGTCGATAAGCAATCCAACCTAATAATAATCCAAGTCCAATCCCACCCAAAACTTCTTCGACGAACAGCAAGCCGATCTCCGACCATTCAAAACTACCAGAAGGCGAGGTAGCTATTTGGAACAAGGTGAGAAACACCACTACTCCAACCCCATCATTAAACAAGGACTCTCCGACGATTTTGGACTCTAACTTCTCTGGTACCCCTGCTTTCTTCAAAATCCCTAAAACAGCAATGGGATCGGTTGGCGATATCAAAGCCCCAAAGAGCAAACAATAGATGTAGGCCACATCCATACCCAGTAATGGTAAGATGTAGAACAAGGCTGTCCCCACTAAGAAAGTAGATGTAATCACTCCAAAGGTGGAAAACATCAATATGGGCCATCGATGTTTTCGTAATTCCTCAAAATTGGTGTGAAGTGCCCCCGCAAAAAGCAAAAAGCTAAGCATGACATCCAACAAAACAGTCTTGAAGTCAATGTGAGTGATAATATAGCGCTCTGCATCGAGCAAGGTGTCATCGTAGTAACTCAGTAAGAACACAAAAAGCGTAAATACAATGGTGATCACCATAAGCCCGATGGTGGTGGGCATTTTAAGGAAGCGTGTGTTGATATAGCCAAATACAGCAGCCAGGGTGACCAGTATGGCGGAGATGACAAAATAGTCCATGCGGTGGGAGTTAATTGAGGCAAAGATAAGAGACTAGCTTAGAAAATCTTCGCCTTCGTGTCTTTCTGGACAAGTACAGTAACTGAGTCCATCAAAGTGCTGAGTTCGACAAGTGCTAATCATCAAAACTAATCCGATCCCTGATAGTTCCATCCTGCCGGTGGATGATCACATCGGCCTTGTACTTCCTGGCCAAACTTTTTGCCTTTCTTATGGCTGTGCTTTGTTTGCGATGTTTGGAGGTAATCCGCTTATTTCCCTCGCGTCGGACAGCCCAGTCACCCTCATAAGGCACAACATGCTGATGCCAGGTTCTTTTGGTGGACCGGCCTCCGGCACTTTTAAAAATGGCCTCTATCAATTCGAGGATTAGTTGTTTCCAGGATTTTTCTCTTGGCATAATTCGAATATACGAGTTTGGAGGAGACTGCTTTAGGAAGTCGTCAAGAATTGACATTACTTATAACGAAAACCTACGGCTGCCGCGGGGACGTGGATTGAGCCCTCATTACACTCTGACTCATCCTTACAGGGGAAGCTCACAACAAAAACCCCCTAGCGCTACGCGCTTAGTGTGTTTTTTGTTTTGACCTCGAGTTCAAGAAAGCTTGGCATAAATGGACTGGATTCAATCCTCACTTCGTTCGTATTGGTCCAGAATAGGGCAAGCTCACAACAAAACCTCCTAGCGCTACGCGCTAAGTGTGTTTTTTGTTTTTGCCTCGAGTTCAAGCAAGCTTGACATAAATGGACTGGATTCAATCCTCACTTCGTTCGTATTGGTCCAGAATAGGGGAAGCTCACAACAAAACCTCCATGCGCTAGCGCGCATTGGATCTTTTTTAGTTTACGGATGCTCAAGCGAGCTTGGCATCCGTAAACTAAAAAACCTCCTCAGCTTCACTGAGGAGGTTTTCGTTGTAGCGGGGACTGGACTCGAACCAGCGACCTTCGGGTTATGAGCCCGACGAGCTACCTACTGCTCTACCCCGCGATGTGGACGGCAAATATACAACTAATCTAAATTGTAGCAAAGGCTAAGCCGATTATTGTTCAATGCTTTCGGCCTGGAAACTGACCAACTCATTGGCCTCGAATTGAGTAGAGATCTGTATGGGATTGCAACAAACCTCACAGTCTTCTATATAAGAGGTAGAAACGGATGGGTCCAGTAACATGGAGATGGTTTCCCAGCAATGAGGGCAAGAGAAGAAATGCTCTAACATGATTAGAAATCGATATTCAGTAATTGACCGACAAGCTGAAGATAGTTGAGTTCGGCCACCTTGGCGGCAAACATAGCGGCATTTTTGGTAGTCTGTGCCGTTAATAGATTGACCTGGGCCTGACGAAACTCAACATTGGTGATCTGGCCGATCTTCAGTTGCTCTGCAGAACGGTCGAAATTATCTTGAGCCGTCACCACATTCTGCTCCTGTAGTTCGAACACCTCTAGGGCATTGAAGTAGTTCCCCTTTGCATTGGCGATGTCCCGATTGATCTCCTGCTTGATCTGCTCTTTGATCAGTTGCTGATTATCGTAAAAGATCCGTGCATTCTTAACCGCTGTAACCGATCGTCCCCATCAAAGATGTTCCATCTAAGCGAAGCTCCAATATTGTAGTTGTTCGAGGTTTTTAATGTTGTAATAGGAAGTAACAATATTTCGACCACCGATAAAATACCGTTCCGTATCCGAATCCATTTCTGGTAATTCCGGAACAGGCTTATCGATATTGAACCTATCCAGATAGGCCTGCCATTTGGGATAAATCTCCGGGTAATCCAACCTCAGATCGGGCATGATGGCGGCCAACTGATTGTACAGATTGCTCTTCTGAGACTGAACCGTAGCATAAAACTCGGATGCATCTACTCGGATCATGATCTCTCCCTGGTTAAAGTTCTGTCCGGGTTTGAAGAGTTTTCGACCCGTTTGCAAGATTCCTTGCACCTCAGAATACAATTCCAGTCGTCGCTTGGCTGTCAGGTTTCCATTAGCCTGAATAACAACTGGGACCTCCCGATTTTTAACGGTATCCACAAAAACGGTCTTGATAACCTTTTGTGGTTTGGGTCTGACCCTTTTATTACTGCTCACGATGGCTTGAGCAGCAAAAATGGCCCCGATCAAAATGACCACACCCAGGATGGATAGTATTATTTTGCGCATGGTAAAATGTTGTGAAGGGCAAATTTAACACCTGCTCCAGGGGAGGGCAGTTAAAGAACTCATAAATTAAACAACTACTCCAAGCTGGCAGAGAGCTCTTCCCACTGATTCATCAGCTCCTCCAACTTGAGCTTTTTGGCTTGGTAGTTGTCAAAGAAATTGGGCTGAGCTATGGTTTCATCGTAGTTAATGGCCAATTCCACATCGATCTCAGCTATCTCCTTTTCTAATTTGTCGATCTGGGATTCTATCTTGGATAGCTTGTTCTGAATGGATTTTTGACGCTTCTGTGCCTCGTAAGTAGCCCTTCCACCGCCATTTTGTTTAGGTTTGGCAGCCTTTTGCTGCGCCCTTTTCTCTACCTCCCTTAACGAGTCCACTTTCCGCTGTTCCAGGAAGAAATCAATATCGCCCAGGTATTCCTTGATCCGGCGATCTTTGAACTCATAGACCCGGGTGCTGAGTCCCTGGAGGAAGTCCCTGTCGTGGGAAACCAGTATCAGTGTCCCTTCAAAACGTCTCAAGGCCTCCTTTAGGACGTTCTTGGACTTCATATCCAGGTGATTGGTAGGTTCATCCATAATCAGCACGTTAAGCGGCTGTAGCAACAACTTGGCTAATGCTAATCGATTTCGCTCCCCTCCCGACAATACGCGTACATATTTGTCTACCTCTTCTCCACGGAACAGGAATGCTCCAAGTATATCACGAACCCTTGGACGTGTCTTTTCGTCGGCAGCGTCTATCATGGTCTCCTCTACCGTCTTGTCTCCATCCAGGTACTCTGCCTGGTTCTGGGCAAAATAGCCGATCTGCACATTATGTCCTACTTTCAGGTCTCCCTGGTGATCCAGCTCTCCCACAAGGATCTTGGCTAAGGTGGATTTACCCTGGCCATTTTGGCCAACAAAGGCAATTTTGGCTCCTCGTTCAACCTGGAAATCAATATTGGATAGTACGTCTAGCTCTCCGTAAGACTTAGATATCTGTTCTGCTGTAAAAATGACTTTTCCCGGATTTATCGAAACGGGAAACTGTACACTCATCACCGCGTTGTCGTCTTCATCCACTTCGATCCGATCGATCTTATCCAGTTTCTTGATCAGGGATTGAGCCATAGAGGCCTTAGAGGCTTTGGCCCTGAACTTTTCGATCAGTTTTTCGGTCTGTTCTATCTGCTTTTGTTGATTCTTCTGAGCTGCTAACTGTTGTTCCCGCAATTCCTGGCGCTGGACCATATACTTGGAGTATGGCTTAGGGAAATCATATATACGGCCTAACGAGATCTCTATGGTCCTGTTGGTTACCTGGTCCAGGAACATTCGGTCGTGGGAAACCAACATGACTGCACCAGGATATCCCCTCAGAAACTCTTCCAACCATAGAATTGATTCTATATCCAGGTGGTTGGTTGGCTCATCCAACAAGAGGATATCGTTGTTCTGTAGCAGGATCTTGGCCAGTTCGATCCGCATGCGCCAACCTCCTGAAAAGGTATCTGTTTGCTTTTCGAACTCGGATCGTTTGAATCCTAGCCCCTGTAATATGCGTTCGGTTTCACCCTGATAAGTATAACCCCCCAACACCTCGTATTGGTGTTGAACATCATTTAGATCGACCAATAATTGCTGATAGGATTCACTCTCGTAATCTGTTCGTTCTGCCAGTTGGGTATTAATGTTTGCTAGTTGCTCCTCTAGCTTGAGAATTTCATCAAACGCCAGATAGGCTTCCTGAAGAACATTGCGGCCCTTCTCAAAGTCGATGTCCTGCTTTAAAAAGCCTATTCTTATCTCCTTATCGGTTGCCAGTTGGCCTTCGTCAAATTCTTGCTCACCTGCTATGATACGTAGCATGGTCGATTTACCGGCCCCATTTTTTCCCACCAGGCCAACCCGGTCCCCAATACCTAATCTAAAGGTAATATCCTCAAAGAGATAACTGCCCTGAAAGGCAATGGAGAGCTTGTGAATATTGAGCATTAAGTAACTTTTGTTACGCTGGAATTCTGCAAAGATGATTAATTTTGTGGAGCTAATAAAATCGGATGAAAGGGACCAAACTGTACAGTATTTTCAAGGGGCGATGCCCTGTTTGTCACGAGGGTGAAATGTATCAGAAATCCAATCCCTATATACTGAACAGAACCCTGGACATGCATGAGCGATGCAGTCACTGCAATACAAAATACAAGATCGAACCTTCATTTTTCTATGGTGCGATGTACGTCAGCTACGGTGTTGGGGTCGCTTTCGCTGTAGCGGCTTTTGTAATTGCCTTTTTTATGCTGGGTCTTTCCAGACTAAATACATTTTTCTTTATCACAGGGACACTCGTGGTTTTGTTACCCCTGATCCTAAGACTATCCCGTAACATCTGGATCAATTTCTTCTTTAAATACGATCCTGAAAAGGCCAAAACGCCGGTTTCGTAAATTCCGTATTAATTCTGGAATCGTTCTAATGTCACCTCTTCAGGCAGATCTTTCCCGTATTCCAAATGATCCAATAGCCATTTGGATGCCAGTGGCGCCATAAGCAAACCCCGTGTGCCCATGCCATTGAGAAAGGCCATATTTTCATATTGCGGGTGTTTGCCGATCAGCGGTCTTCTATCACTGACTGTTGGTCGCATCCCGACCAATTGATCCACTATCTCAAAATCCACCTTCAGGGCTTGGTTGAGATAATCGAGCATTTGCTCAGTACCTTGGTCAGTCGCATCCAAGGTCGAGTCTCCATGAGCAAAGGTGGCCCCAACCTGATAGTGATCGTCTCCCAAGGGTATGATAAAAAAACGTCCCTTAAGCATGTTCTGTAGTTTGAGCTGCGGGGAATGAACAATAAGATATTCTCCTTTCTTTGGAATAAGGGCGTCAAGCTGCCAATACGGATTGTTCAGTACTTGATAGCCTTCTGCAAAGATGATTCGTCCGGCTTCGAATTGCTTATAAACCCACTTCGATCTCTCGAATCGCAGTAATTCATGTTCAAAACGCTCTTGGATCAATAAGTCCTGACTTACTAGCCAGGCCTTGTAGCCATTCAATAAGGTTGTAGTATCTAACCTAAAGGTCCCCTTAACCACACCCATACCATGATCCGCCTTCAAGCCGGAGTTCCGATTGGTTTGGATTTGAGTGTCCAGGAATTCAACCAGATCTGGTCGATCCGAAACGGCCATCCAGTTATTCTGCTCTCCAACGTGCTCAAATGGACGATGAAGTTGTAGCTCCTGAAGGAAATTGATCGCTAAGGACTGAGACATTTCCCAGTAAAAGCTCCGAGCATATTTCAGGAATTCCGCTGCCCGCCAAACCGGATTCAGGCGCTTGACCACGACCGGGTTAACCACACCTCCGGCTACCGCGGTCGCAGTAGCTTGACCAGAATCAATTATAACGAAGCTTTTACCCCGTCTTCTTAGCTGCTCTGCAAGGCTTGTACCGGCTATTCCGGCTCCTACGATTATGAAGTCCCTGTTATCCATAAAAAAACCCTCTAAACTATCAATTTAGAGGGTTGGAATCAAATGATTCTATTTTTATCCTAGTAATTCCAGAGGTCCATCTCGATGTTCCGGATCTTATCCCGGATACGATCAGACTCCATCAATTGCATTAGTGCATTATCATTGATGTAATCCTGAACACTGCGATCTCCCTGTACATTATCTTCTTTATAGATCATACCGGCAAATCGTCTGGAATTCAATAAATGGTCGTACGATATGGGCTGTGATGTATTCTTGTTGTTAAAGGCTTTGGACTCATGCAACACATCTCGTGCTCCGGGGAACCAAACCCAAAATAATTCAACCTTCGCGTCTCCTGCATCAGGGAAGGCCTTGGATCGAGCTTCGTTGGCTACAGGGCAAATACCCAGTAAACGATATTTCAGCTCTCCTTGGCGCTTGTCCACATACCAGAAGCCACGAACTCTCCACTCTTCGATGTCCCCTGCATCCAGGGTAAATCGACGGATATACTGCTTATCTACTTTTCCTTCGGCATTGAATTGCTCAATACCCAAGTCTGTAGTATCACTGTACACCAATGAAGCTTCAATATCCTTGAGGGTTCGCTTTTCCGTAAAGTAAGAATCCGAATAGACGCTTTCTATACGACCGTTCTTGACGTTCTTTACAATGACGTCATAGAGCGATCGCCTGTCGGCTCCAATGTTGTTGGTGTCGATAGGATAATACAACGGAAAATTAACCCGCTGATCTAGGTCGATGATCTCCCAGGTGGTCCGGGACCATAACACATCACGGTCGTCTACATAACCGTAGGGTAAGGGCCGATCGTTATCGTATTCGATCCGATCTTCGGTCTTTACACCGATCTCCTCCGGTGTCTTAGCATTGAGGATGTTCAGCTGAGCAAAGGCGCAGACACTCATCAACATAGCCAAGCCACATATCACAACATTTTTAAAATACATACAATCCTTAATTATCTTAATTAGTCAACTCGATAAATACAGGCGATATCTTTTTCAGCTTGTACCCGGAATTTCCGGAGATACTGGCATTGATATCGAAAATCTGAACGGTCTCCCCTCGACGTGCTCTTCTAAGCGCTGCCTTGGCTTGGTCGTTCAAGGATTTTCCAGTTACCCGCACGGTTGGCTGGCCGGATACCTTAAAGCTAAATCCGGTTACATTTAGTTTCAGATCAAAATCAAAGTCCAGCAGAGCCGCTCCAACAGTAGAGATCTCCAGACCTTCACGTTGCATACGGACGGCACCACCGTCTCCATCCTCCCCGCGGATCGTTCCGGTAGGACGAGGAATATCTTTGATTCTAAACACCTTTTGGTCTCTTGTGGTCTCACCGTCGGGCAAAGTAGCCGTAACGCTAATAGTCACTTCACGTCCAGTACCTGGGCTCATGTTATATGAACTTCCGGAAACCTTGGACAAACCAGGTGCATTAGCAGTAACGTTACGAGCACCGTCAAAGGCAATGGTCATTGGGTTCACAACACCTCGATAAACTACGTTCATCTTGTCGGCAGAAATAGTTGCCGAATTCGGCTTATTGATCGTTGCAAAACCTGAGCTCACCTCTACAGGTGTCTCATCTCCATCTTCCCCGTAAAACAGGGTACCTTTGATCTCGTGGTCGCCAGGACTTCCGGCGTTCACGCTCAGTTTAACCTGACCACCTTCGAAGGTATAGTCTTTTCCTTCAACCAATGCACGGCCGTCCAGAGTTAACTCTGCACGCTTAGGCTTGGTTTCAGAATCCGTACGACCCAGCATAATGCTTCCGTCAAAGGTCTCTCCAGAATAGAAAGCTGTTTTGGAAACATTCATAAAGGTGTTGTAGTTGGTCATTTTCAGGGCAGAGGCCTGTTCACCTTCCAGCATTGCAGATAGAATATCGTTCTCGATATTGTTCACATCTGCCTGCATTTGGGTGATCTTGGTACGAGAGGCGATCAGTGGGAAGCCCTCAAAGTGGTACTTCAGCCAATCTACCTTCTTTCCATCCTGATTTCGTGTAACCTCTGCCGTAGAGAATTTCTTCTCGATATCGGTAGAGATATCCGTATAGTTTCCATTGATTATGGCTAACATACCGGTTTTATAGTCATTGATGTTCTGAACGAATTGCTGTCCTTTTGGCGATAATTTATCACCCTGGAAGAAATTCTGATCCAGATAGTCCGCCTTGTCCTGAACTTCATAATTGTCCTGGTCGTCGGCCGGAACCGTTTTCATCATTTCGGTCTTGATCCCTTCCAGATAAGAATTGAACTGGGAAGAGAGTTGATTGATCTGCTTGGCTTTCTCGTTGGTGTCAGCATATCGGTCGGGGTTGTCCGACGCCTTTACTTCGAGATTTCCAATAAACGCCTTGTTACGAGCCGTGGTGGCTGTGTTGGACTCGGTCAGACGCTCATTGAGCAGACCAAAGGCCGACAAAACCTCTTTGGACATGTTAAGCGCAAGCATTGCGATGAACACCAGATACATCAGGTTGATCATCTTTTGCCGCGGAGATAGACTTCCTTTTGCCATCTTACTTCTTATTTAAGATTAATAAAAGGTTCGTCTTAGTTGCGATTCATCGCAGTCAACATACCTCCATAAACTCCATTCAAGGAAGAAAGGTTTGTTGTCAGGTTCTCCATTTGTTGCTTCAGTTGCTCGGCATTCTCGACAACACGCTCGTTGACCTCTGCCTGACGACTGGTAGACTCTACCTGTACTTTGTACAAGCTATTCAGGGACTCCATCTGCGCAGCAGCAAGAGCCATTTCTTCGCTGTATTTCTTCGTCGAATTCATTGCATCTGCGGTTGGGGCCATATTCTTAGCAGCTCCTTCGAACGAACGGATACTATCTCCAAGACTACTCATCAATTCTGAATCGATACGAGCATCTTTGAGCATTTCATCTAATTTTTGCGAAAGCATACCTTGAGAATCCAGTTTTTCCTCTTTCTTCTTGCCTTGTCCTCCCGCCAGTTCCGGATAAACCAAAGACCAATCCAGGTCGTCGTCTACCGGCTCGAAAGCAGAGATAGCAAAAATGATAGCTTCAGTGATCAGACCGATCGCCAGGAGTAACCCACCGTTAAGTGGACCTAATTCCCAGTGAAGAATCTTGAACAGTGCACCCATAATTACAATGGAGGCACCCAGCCCGTAGGCCATGTTAAACAGTTTCTTGGAAGATTTAGACTGTGCCATAATAAAAGATTTAGTTAAGTATAAGTGGTTAAGATTTAGATTTTTGCGGGGGACGGCTTAGACTTAACGTGCGTCCCCTAATTTGTCGTTCAACACCACATCAGTACCCATGTAATCTTGTACTGTGCGGAATCCGATATAGCTTCTTGCGGAGTCGGCGTACTCAAAATCACGCGTGCTCACCTGTAGGAAGTAGGCCACATCCTTCCATGATCCACCTCGTACCACCTTCCGCATGTTATCCTTGTCGTTGACATTAGGATTCATTGTAGAGGTGTACTCATAGGCGTTAGCATCATAGGAAGAGGCTACCCACTCACTGACATTTCCAGCCATATTGTACAAATTGTAGTCGTTAGGCTCGTAGGCATCGGCCTCGACTGTATAAAGAGCCTGATCCGCAGCATAATCACCGCGCAGAGGCTTGAAGTTCGCCATAAAGCATCCTCGGTCGTTCTTGGCATAAGGTCCTCCCCATGGGAAGGTAGCCGATTCCAGACCGCCACGAGCTGCGTACTCCCATTCCGCCTCACCAGGTAAACGGAACTGATTCACGTGCTGACGCTTGCGTTCCTTCTGATAGGCATTCTTATAGAGTGTTCTCCACGCACAGAAAGCCTTCGCTTGCTTCCAGTTCACACCAACCACCGGGTAATCCCCGTAGGCCTCGTGCCAGAAATAGTCATTGTGCATGGGCTCGTTGTAGGAGTAGTTGAAATCTTTGATCCAAACAGTAGTGTCCGGATAAATTTCCAATTCTTCTTTGATAATGAAATCCTTGCGGCTTTTCCCGGTTGCCCGAGCAGCTGCCTGAATATCCATATAGGTATATTGGAATTTCAGTTTATTAACATCTAAAGTCCGCTGACCGTTGTAAGCTTCCTCATAAGGAATGTACATACTATCCATCACTTCGGTATAGTATTCATCAGGATACTCGGATGTATCCCAGATCAGGTCAATGTCCCTGTTGATCTTACGTCCTTCGTAAAAATCGTCTCCGAGGCCGTAGTAGTTGTCGTACATGTATTGTTCGTACGCCGTCATGTCCTCATCCTCCTGATCGACAAATGCAAAATCGCCAATACCGCCTTCGTCACCAGGGGTTGCCCCGACCTCGTCGGCCAGAATTGCTAATCGTAGTCTTACTGTAGAATCACGAACCCATTCAACGAACTGCCGATACTCGGCATTCGTAATCTCTGTTTCGTCCATGTAGAAGGAGCGAACAGTAACCGTTTTTGTGGGGGCGTCATTTACAGCTACAAAGTCGTCGTCGGCTTTACCCATGATGAAAGATCCACCTGGGATAAGGGTCATACCGTATGGCTTTTCAGGGTGCCATTTCTTCCCTTTTGTCCCGACTAATTCGCCGCGATCGCCGGAATTACAACTGAACAAGAGGGCTACTACTGCAATAAATGCAAGTAACTTCTTCATAGGTAATTAGGTTAAATTTAGTAAGATTCAGGACGTAAACCTATTTATAATTATCCAAAAAAACAACAAAATAGGTAAAAAACCCCTTATTCTTAGCTGGTTATCACAAACAATTACACCTCGTTTTTTCTCCTTGCTTTATACCATCTTTCGGGAATTTCCTGATTGGTGGCACTCACATATTCCGCATAGGTGCAAGGTAATAACGTGCGTCTTTTTAATTTATTATTAACAGAGCTAATAAATGGTAATTCGATCCACCAACGCCCGGTTTTATTACTCTTCTTAAAGACCAGGATCTCATCGTGAACGGGGACTCGAAAAGTAGTGTAGGCCTTTTCGTCTCCAAAGTCCTCATCGGCAACCCTGAAGTTGACCCCTTCCATGAAATACCAGAGTACTTGAGCCAGCAAATGGGCCCCAGCCTGGGATCTTCCAATCTTCCCGATCTCGTATAATCCAAAAGAACTGACCCGATTACTGATACCCGCATAGCGGGAAATCACACATATTTCGCGGGAATCGAAGCCGTTTGGACTATCGTGCATGCCTTCGAGTTCACCAGCCTTTATAGCCTCCACGTCCATACTGACCAGATCTGCATCCCGCAGTATCGGTTCGATGACGGTGACATCGGCCGTTAACTCTCCCAAACGATAGGCATCAAAGAAGAGTTTTTCCATTAGGGCGATCTCTGCCGGAGGATTGTGAAAGGACTGATAGCCCAGGGCACTGTAGTTAAACAGGTTGTAGGGCTCTTCTACTATGACCTTCCCCACATAGGACCGATTGGAAATGGGTTGTTCTGCATCGCCTAGATCAAAACAGCGATCTACATTGACCAAATTGACCATATGGCTCACTTTGTCGTAGGCCCGGTATTGCGCATAAGTTAGATCCTGGCTACCTCCTAGGATGATCGGTATCACTTTAGACTTCAACAGGGCATTGAGAACGGTTCTGACCGCGAAATAGGTATCGCTTACCTGCTCTCCGGCCAAGATATCACCCAGATCCACTATGGATCGATCCCAGTTTCCGGGATACAGGGAATATAAGGCCTTTCGGACAGGGGTCAGATCCACCTCTTCTCCCAGGTGGTCAACGTGATTCCTGTTTTCGCGTATTCCAATAATGGCCAGTCCCACTCCAGAGAGTTCAGGCAGGACACCGGCTTCGGCGTGGACGTTTATCTTTTTACCCAATACGCCCTTGGGTAAAATCTCCCGGTGGGCTAGCACCGATTTGGGGACGGGAGTCAGAAATTCGATCATTTCTTCTTGGCAGCTGCTTTTTTACGTGTTTTCTTTTTCGGTGTTTTCTTCTGAATTATAGCCTGGGCTTGGTCCAGAGTCATTTCATTGGCCTTGGTGGTCTTTGGTAACTCGACCTTGGTCTTTCCCTTGATCAGGTTGAACCTACCCCAACGTGCCTTTTCCAGACGGATCCCTTCTTCCGGCCATTCCTGGATCAGTTTTTCGATCTCCTTCTGCTTCTTATTCTCGATCAGCTCGATGATATCGGCTTCGCTCAGATTATCGAAATCGTATTTCTTGTTTACGTTGATGAAAATGTTGTTCCACTTGATATAGGGACCAAATCTACCTTTACCCTTCTGCACCGGTTTATCTTCATACATATATATAGGTGCATCCGCCTTTTTCTTGGCCAGAATCAATTCGATGGCCTTTTCTCTATCTACCGCCAGTGGATCCAGATCGGCAGGCAGAGAAATAAATGTCTTTCCAAACCGCACATAAGGACCAAATCGACCATTGCTGACTTGCACCTCTTCCCCTTCGTAAGTACCAAGATCTTTGGGCAACTTAAACAAGTCCATGACCTGCTCGAAGGTGACCAAATGCAATTGCTGATCGGGTAACAAGCTGGTAAACTGCTTTTCTTCGTCTTCCGGGGCACCGATCTGGGCAATGGGCCCAAATTTCCCTAGACGGACCAATACTGGTTTACCACTCACCGGATCTTCACCTAGAACACGCTCGCCACTTTCCCGCTCAGCATTTTCCTGGACATCCTCAACTTGCGGGTGGAACTTGTCATAGAACTCCCGCATCATTCCGGTCCAGTTCTCCTTTCCGTCCGCTATGTGGTCAAAGTCCTCTTCGGCCTTGGCAGTGAAGTTATAGTCTACGATATTATCGAAATGCTCCACCAGGAAGTCGTTTACGATCATCCCAATATCGGTGGGCACTAATTTGCCTTTATCGCTACCCACCATTTCCGTCAACTCCTTTTGACGGACAGCATCATCAACAAGAACCATTTGCACATAGCTTCGTTCTACACCGTCTACAGTCCCCTTCTCTACATAATTGCGGTTCATGATTGTAGTGATGGTCGGCGCATAAGTAGATGGTCTTCCAATGCCCAGTTCCTCCAATTGCTTTACCAGGGAGGCCTCGGTATACCGATAAGGAGCCCGCGTAAATCGCTGGGTGGCCGAGATACTGTTGGCAGCCAGACTGTCTCCAACTTGTAAATTAGGTAGCATGCCGTCCTTCTCCTCTTCTTCGATGTCGGTTCCTTCCATATAGACTTTCAGGAAACCGTCAAACTTGATCATTTCTCCGTTAGCCTGGAACTGAAGCGCATTTTTTCCCGGATTGAGAATATCGATCCGAAGCTGAGTTCTCTCCATTTGAGCCTCTGCCATTTGGGAAGCGATGGTTCTTTTCCAGATCAACTCATACAAGCGGGCCTGATCCGGATCTACCTGGACACGTTGCCTGCTCATATCGGTTGGACGAATGGCCTCGTGTGCCTCCTGGGCACCTTTGGCCTTACCTTTATATTGTCTCGGATGACTGTATTGGTCTCCGTAACTTTCTATGATCTCTTCCTTGGCTGCATTCAATGCCTCTTGAGAAAGGTTTACACTATCGGTTCTCATATAAGTAATCAAACCGGCTTCGTACAAACGCTGAGCCAGAGTCATGGTCTTACTTACCGAGAAATACAGTTTCCGCGAGGCTTCCTGCTGTAAGGTTGAAGTGGTAAAGGGTGCAGCCGGTTTCTTTTTGGCTGGCTTTTTAACTAAGTCAGCTACCTGATAGCCCGCACCAATGTTAGACTGCAAAAATTGCTGGGCTGCAGTTTGTCCTTCTAGGTTCTTAGGCAGTTTAGCCTTGAATCTCGCTCCAGATTCGGTCAGGAATTCGGCGTCCACCCTAAAAGAAGAGGTCGGGTTGAACGATTCTATATCCCGTTCCCGCTCTACGATCAAGCGAACAGCCACAGACTGAACCCTTCCGGCGGAGAGTCCACCTTTCACCTTTTTCCAAAGTACCGGTGACAGTTGGTAGCCAACCAATCGGTCTAATACCCTTCTGGCCTGTTGGGCCCATACCAGGTTGTAATCGATCTTGCGGGGATTCTCAATCGCCTTAACGATGGCAGACTTGGTGATCTCGTGGAACACGATGCGCCTGATCTTTTCTTCTTCCAATTTCAAGGTGTTGGCCAGGTGCCAGGCAATTGCCTCTCCTTCCCGGTCCTCATCACTGGCTAGCCAGACCAAGTCGGCATTTGCTGCCATTTTCTTTAGGTCCTTTACCAGTTCTTTCTTCTCTTTCGGTACTATATAATCAGGTTGAAAATCGTCATCTACGTTTACTCCCAACTCCTTTGCCGGCAGATCAACAATATGACCAAAACTAGAGGTAACCTTGTAATCCTTTCCAAGGAATTTTTCGATGGTTTTAGCCTTAGCAGGTGACTCAACGATCACTAAATTCTTCGCCATTGTCCGTTCAATTTGGAGTACAAAAGTATGGGAAAAAATTATACTTGGATTTTTACACATCGAACAGGGTTCATAAATTATAGTTTTATATCATTGATTTTCAATTATTTAAATTTGCCACAAACAGCAAAATGTTCCGATATCCATTCCGCATTATTCCCAATCGACCTCCAAGTATCGTCAATCAATCACTCTAAACCGCTGAGAGTGCTCCTTATATTCACAACAGAAATTGAATATTCCAATTATATTTGAGCCGTCCTTAACAGATAGGATTACCGAATAAAAAAATTAAATAACATCGTGACTCAATTCTCCCTTTTAATGGCGTGATCAAGAGCCAACCGGGAAGTTTTCACAGACCTATAGCAAATTGCCCTATGAACGAATTTTTAAGCGAATTGAACTTCAATTTTGACGAGTCCTTTTCGGTGGTCAATTACATAATCAACATGATCAGTTGTGGTGTTCTACTGTTCATATTGTCTCTCGTATATGTTCGTTACGGAAAGTCGCTTTCCAACCGACATCAATTGGGCCGTGTTTTAATCCTGGTAGGTGTCACGACCTTTATCATCATCTCCATAGTTAAGTCTTCCCTTGCCCTTTCTCTCGGACTGGTTGGGGCATTGTCTATTGTGAGGTTTAGAACAGCCATTAAAGAACCTGAGGAATTGGCCTATTTCTTTATGGCCATTGCGCTGGGATTGGGATTGGGAGCCAACCAACTTCTGCCCACCTTGATCGGCTTCGTTTTTTTGTGTTTGATCATTATTGCAACCAGCAAAAGCAATTCGGCCAGTTCCATGACCCAGAACTTGTTGTTAGCCATGCCTTGTAAGAAAGAATCAGAGTCAAAGGCTATCGAGGAGGTAAGTTCTATAGTGATGCAGCATGCCGACCAGGTGGATGTAAAACGCATAAAAATGGCCGATGGAAACCTGAATATGAATTTCTTGGTGAACCTATCTTCCATCGACAAGATCAGTGAGTTGAATAACACCCTGCTAGCTCAATTTGAAGACCTGCAACTTACTTTTATCGATCAGGATAACTAGTCCATTTAATGCCAGGATGATCCGATGAAAATCAAAAAACATAAAGGCCAAGGTGGTTCTCCCTTAATCTTCATTGCGATAATTGCCATCCTGTTGATCTCCGTGATGGCACTTTTAAAGGAGAAAGATGAAGTCTCCCTGGCTTCCCCCGACCCTACAGAATTGACCGATCTGTTCTCAGAAACCAAAATCAGGCAGGTTAGGAGTTATAAAAGCATACTCGACAGTGTGTATAAGGGGATTTACGAAGACTCGACGCTTTCTATTTATATAGTTAAGCAGTATGCTGTACCACACCTGGTTTATATCTATCCGGATTCACTTAATGAACGACAAGCAGCCGACCGGTTCTTTGTTCACGTATACCTAAAGGATAACTCCAAGATTGTTCAGGATCAGACGACCAAATTCCTAAATTTTGGATTCGTACCCCGGCGCCCGTTTGAAGAGATTGAGGTTGATGGAAGAAAATACATTGTATTCAAACGAAAACTTGTCCATGACAACTACCTGGGCAGAGTCCTTGAGTTGGATAATGTAGACTACATCAATACAGGGCGGTTTCAGCAAGACCTGGGACGGTCCTTTCAGAGAAGCAAGTTGAAGATTCCGGATGAAGCCACTATCGAGATCAAGAACAATTTTCAGCGGCAGGTCATACGGATCTCGGATAAGAATTTCTCTCAACTTAAGGAGTACCGTGAAGAGGCAGTCAAGAATGGCGTTATTGGCTCTGAACAAAAGCAATTGCTTCCCGCCCGTATAACTGATCCTGCTACGGGACAAGAGATCAAAGTGGATATACGCCTTAAAGGAGATTGGACCGATCATGTGGTCGATGAGAAAAAATGGTCCCTGCGTGTCGTTATGGACGAAGAAAAAACCATCAAGGGAATGAGAAAATTCTCCTTTCAGCATCCCAAGGTCCGAAACTATGCTTGGGAATGGTTGTTTCAAAAAGCTGTAAAACGGGAAGGATTGATTGGTATTCGTTACGATTTTGTGGACCTGACATTAAAGGTTGGCGCTAAGGATCAATCCAGGGAGATCCCGATTGGGATCATGGCGGCCGAAGAAGCTTTTGACAAGATACTTTTGGAGAACAATCGGAGGAGAGAGGGAGTCATCCTGGCCTTCGACGAATCCTATTACTGGAAGGACATCGAACAAAAGATCGACCTGGGATTGGAGGAAATCAAGAATCAGAACGGAGAATTCCTGATCGATTCATCACCCATCCGCTTGTACAATGAAAACAAGGTGCTGCAGGACCCAAATCTGATGCGGCAGTTTGAAACTGCTAAAAACCTTTTGGATGGATTCAGACAGAAAAAATTAAAGGTATCCGAGGCCTTCGATATAGACAGACTAACCTCCTATGTGGCGCTGCTGAACTTGTTTGGAGGACTGCACGGCCTTGGTTTTATTAACCTCAAATTTTATTACAACCCCATTACCGGTAAATTGGAGCCGATCGCCTTCGATTCTAATTCCGGTAATAAGATCTCTGACGTCGTCAATTTTCACCTTTCAGGGTCAGATGACCTCTACCGGGAAAAATTGGCAGAAAAGCTAAGGTATTTCAGCAGTACTGACTATATAAATTCGCTCATTGATGACCACAGTGAGGAGTTGCAGGAAATACTGATCAACCTGAATACCGAATTCAATACTGGACTAGACACCTCCATACTGGAATTCAACAGCAATATGATCAAACGTTATATCAATCCCTCGACCTCATTGCTCAATGATTTTGAGAGCTTCGATGGAAAATCGATGGCGTTGAAAGTTTTCAATAAGACGGATTTTGACATTACGATCACGGGGCTCCAACATCAGGACGGTAAATTACTGGACGTTCTCAAGGAGGATCTGTATATCAGCCCTGGAGAGACCAAGTTGCTGAATTTTGAGCTCAAAGATGCATTTGTCAATGCTTTTGTTTCTAAGAAAAATAAAAAGTCTGAATTCCGATATCCAAAGGATGTAGCCAAATTAAGGGTGACCTACCTGATCAATGGAATCGATCTGGAGCGGAAATCAGAGGTACGTCCCTATGGCTGGAATAAGGACCTTGATGCCAGTGTTTCTGATATTAAGGAGGCCCGAAGTTCGAATATGGAGGAGTTCGACTTTCTCCTGGTGGATAGTAGCACCGGTATCGTCCGTATAGGGCCCGGAGATCACCGAGTCGATCATACTGTGATCATCCCTGAAAATTTTGAGGTTCAAATCGAGAAGGGAGCTAATATCGACCTGATCAACCATGCCTCGTTTTTGTCCCACTCTCCAATTTTTAGTTTGGGGACAGGAGATTCACCCATAACCTTTTACTCCAGCGATGGAACCGGGGGTGGGGTCTTTATTAATAAAGCCCACAAAAGATCTCTTGTCGAACACACCACCTTTAGCAACTTATCCAATCCCTCCGATGCGCATTGGGAAGTTTCTGGGGCTGTTAATTTTCACGAGTCTGATGTATCCATCAGTCAGTCCGTTTTTAAGGATAATCGCTGCGAAGACGCCCTGAACATAATCAGATCCAATTTCAGCATGGACGGCTCGCTTTTTGAAAATACTTGGTCTGACGCTTTTGACGGAGACTTTGTTGAGGGAACCATAACGAATTCGGAATTCAATTCAGCTGGCAACGACGGTATTGATGTTTCGGGCTCGTCCATTTACCTGGAAAACATCACTATAAATAATCCATCTGATAAAGGGGTCAGTGCCGGAGAGGCCAGCAACATGAAAGGCACAAATATCCGGGTCAAAGGTGGAGAGATCGGAATTGTAAGTAAAGATCTTTCGACCATTGAATTTTCAGACGTCTATATCTCTGAGACCCGTCTGGGTTTCTCTGCCTTTCAGAAAAAACCAGAGTTTGGCATCGGGAAGATCACCATTAATGATCTCTTTATGTCCGATACCGAATCGGATCACCTGGTCGAATCCGGATCTGAATTGACCATCGATGATGTAAGAATGTCTACCGTCTCAAACCGAGTCATTGAGCAAATGTATGGTAAGGAGTATGGAAAAAGCAGTAAGTAGAATTTACTTCGAAGCCAAAGAGGAGAAACTTCGTTTTGAACGAAAGTTTGTTTTTCCAGCTACTGATGTAGCGGATTTGATCGAGAAAGAAGTTCTTACCAACAGCTTTTGTTTTAGTGAGATTTATCACCGGCGAGCTGTAAACAATATTTATTTTGACCGACCGGACATGATTTTCTATCATCAGAATGTAGAAGGTGATGGAAATCGCAAGAAATACCGGATTCGCTGGTACGGTGATGATATGACCAGGATCGAAAAGCCTGTACTTGAGGTTAAGAAGAAGTTTGGAGAGGTCGGAGATAAGGAATCTGTCAAACTTAAGAACCTGAATACAAGTTTGGGCGATACTGACGCCTTCCAGGTGCAGTCCTTGATCGAACAAGCACTCTTTGACCAGGGGGATTTAGATTGCCTTATGGAGATGCAGAAGTTGACACCCCGCCTGATCAATACTTACGAAAGACGCTATTTTCTCTCCTTTTGTGGGCGGTTCAGGATTACCATCGACTACAATATGCGATTCTTCAATCCAGATTTGAACGACTTCCTGGGCGCTGTAAAGGCTATTGATAATATCGTCTTAGAATTAAAATACTCCCGGGAAGATGATCATGCGGCACGCCAACTGTCACAAGAAATCGGAACCAGGCTCTCGAAGAACTCCAAATATGTACAGGGCATTGACCTTTTTTTGTTTTCGGCTTAATACAAATTCGAACTTAGTACTTTGGCTGGTCATGGCCTTTTTATTGGTCAACCTGAGTTGTTCTGAACAGATCGACCCGGAACAAATCCCCGTTCAAACTGAGAACGGTAACTACAATAGCATTATTGAAATTCCGGCCGGCACTAACCTCAAGATCGAATACGACAAGACCAGTAAGCGCTTTATCCCCGACCAGCGAAATGGCGAGGACCGGGTCATTGATTATCTCCCCTATCCGGCCAATTACGGATTTATCGCCTCTACTAAAAGCGCTATAGCACAAGGCGGCGATGGTGACGCTTTGGACGTTTTGGTACTTTGTACCAGCCTGTCTACGGGAACTGTTATAGAAACCATACCGATTGGTGTACTTAAGCTAATTGACGAAGGCGAACAGGATTACAAAATACTCGCTATCCCTGCTAAGGTCAGTGACAGGACTATTCAGTCTGAGACTTTGGAAGAACTTAGAGCCAAATACCCACAACTATTGGAAATCATAGAGAGTTGGTTCCTGAACTACGACCAGGATGAAACTCGTTCTCAAGGCTGGGGTGACCAGAAGCAGGCCATCGAGATCATTGACCGGTCAAGGGTCAATTAGGCCAGGATGGGATAGGTTTTCGGCACCTATTCCTGATCGAATCCAACACTATCCCTGTAGAACAGATAAATGGGAACGTGCACAAAATTGACTGTAAAGAAAAGTCCGATCACACAAAGTATGACTCCAAGTTGAGCTAGAAACTGACTGATGATGATCAACCCAAAGACAGTTAACCAATACTTATTGCCCAGTTTAAAGGATGAATTGATCAGTTCGGAAGCAGAGGCATCCCGGTTAAAGGCATACAGTGGAATGAGTAGCTGTATTGGGACAATCACATAAAGCAGTGGCAGGTAACATAGCAAGCCGGCCAACAATGCGATCGCCGTAGTCGTCAGTGACAGTAACATCAACTTTCTGAAGTTTACCTTAATATCATCCAAATACCCTCCCGCATCTTCAGCTTGCTCATCATCTATTTTTCGCATCACCCGATAATAATGGGAGATCACGGCAAAATTGATGGCCTGCATAAAGATAGACAGGACAAATACCAAAAACCCGTAGCCAATCCAGTAGATCAGGGTGAACCCTTGGAAGAAAGTTGAGCCGAGGTCGTCACCGACTGCATATTCATAACCATCAAAGGCCTCGACAAAAAACGGGATCAAGGGAATGTAAATCAATGGTGCAATCAGGATGACCAGGGCTGCAGAGATCAGGGCGTGATAAAAGCCTTGAATCCAGACTTTACCAAAAAATTCAAAACTTCCGCCGAGTATGGCTCCAAAATCTACCGATTTGGCCTGCTCGATTCGATCCGACAAGGACGCATTGACTAATTCCATTGGGTTCAGTTGAGAGCCGAAGATAACAAAAAGATGACTGCCAAATTGTCATAAAGGGGATTAAATCCTTAACTTTGCTCACCGTTTATCGGTCTGGCTTTATTATTGAAACGGATCATTTAATAGCCCGTCAAATTATTTATGGAAGAGAAGATCATCAACGAGGAGCGGCAAGGAGAATCCCTTGTCGTCGCCGGTATTTCAGAGAATAAACGCAAACTTTTTATCGAAAGCTATGGCTGTCAGATGAATTTCAGCGATAGCGAGATCGTTGCTTCCATTCTCAAGGATCAAGGGTACAATACCACTCAAAATTTGGAAGAGGCGGACCTGGTGCTCGTGAACACCTGCTCTATACGTGACAAGGCAGAGCAGACGGTTCGTAAGCGACTGGAACACTACAACGCAGTGAAACGGATCAACCCTGGAATGAAAGTAGGCGTTCTGGGATGTATGGCAGAACGATTGAAGAGTAAGTTCCTGGAAGAAGAAAAAATAGTCGATATGGTGGTAGGTCCGGATGCGTATAAGGACTTACCAAACCTGCTTAAAGAGGTTGAAGATGGCCGCGATGCGGTCAATGTGATCCTCTCCAAAGAGGAGACTTATGGAGATATTGCTCCTGTCCGATTGGGTGGCAATGGTGTTACTGCCTTTGTCAGTATTACTCGGGGTTGTGACAATATGTGTACCTTCTGTGTTGTTCCTTTCACCAGAGGTCGCGAGCGCAGCAGAGATCCTCAAAGCATAGTGGCGGAAGTCAATGATCTGGCTGAAAAGGGCTATAAAGAAGTAACCCTCTTAGGACAGAACGTAGATAGTTATTTGTGGTACGGTGGTGGTTTGAAAAAAGATTTCAAGAATGCCACAGAGATGCAAAAGGCAACCGCGACAAACTTTTCAGCCTTGCTGGAATTGGTTGCGCAAGCTCAACCTGGCATGAGAATCCGTTTTTCTACCTCTAATCCGCAAGACATGACAGAGGACGTGCTACATGCTATGTCCCGGCACAAAAATATCTGTAATTATATCCACCTCCCTGTTCAAAGTGGTAGTACTCAGGTACTGAAGGCAATGAACAGACAGCATACACGAGAAGAGTATTTTGAACTGATCGACAAGGTCAGGGAAATTCTTCCGGACTGCGGTATTTCCCAGGATATGATCGCCGGATTTCCGGGGGAGACAGAAGAAGATCACCAGGACACCCTTAGTCTGATGGAATATGTCAAGTATGATTTCGGCTTCATGTTTATGTACTCTGAACGTCCGGGCACTATGGCAGCCAGGAAGTTGGAGGACGATATCCCGACAGAAATCAAGAAGCGAAGACTGACGGAGATCATCAATATGCAACAAAAGCACAGTGCCTACCGGACTGCGCAGTTTGTTGGTCAGACCGTAGAGATACTGATCGAAAAGGAATCTAAGAAAAGTGACGCACACTGGAGTGGCCGAAATCCGCAAAATACAGTGGCAGTCTTTCCAAAGGAGAATTATAAACCGGGCGATCTGGTCATGGTGAAGATAAACGATTGCACCAGTACCACCTTGATCGGAGAAGCTGTAGGTTATTCAAAACAGGACTAGCATGGAATCCATACAGGCAGTTAAACAACGATTTGGGATCATTGGGAACAACGCCCAACTGAACCGCGCGATAGAAAAGGCGGTACAAGTGGCCCCTACCGATATTTCTGTCCTGGTAACCGGGGAAAGTGGAGTTGGTAAGGAGAGCATCCCAAAGATCATTCACTCCCTCTCTCATAGAAAACACGGAAAATACATTGCCGTTAACTGTGGAGCAATCCCAGAAGGTACCATCGACAGTGAACTGTTCGGACATGAGAAAGGTGCCTTTACAGGTGCAACAGCCACCAGAAGCGGTTATTTTGAGGTAGCCGACGGAGGGACGATCTTCCTGGATGAAGTTGGGGAACTACCGCTTCCAACCCAGGTCCGGCTACTTCGGATCCTGGAAAATGGGGAATTCCTGAAAGTAGGATCCTCCAAGACCCAAAAAACGGATGTCCGCATAGTGGCTGCAACGAATGTGAACATGGCAGAGGCCATAGAAAAAGGCAAGTTCCGGGAAGATCTGTACTATCGTTTGAGTACGGTAGAGATCAACCTGCCACCTCTCAGAAGCCGGGGAGAAGACATTCACCTGCTGTTTAGAAAATTCGCTTCTGATTTTGCCCAGAAGTACAAGATGCCCACCATTCGGCTGGAAGAGCAAGCCGTAGGTTTACTACTCAAATACAATTGGGGTGGTAATATTCGCCAATTGCGCAATGTGACAGAACAGATCTCCGTTTTGGAGCAGAACAGGAACATTTCTTATAACACCTTGAAATCCTATCTGCCAGATGTGGGTAGCAATCTACCAGCAGTGATCAAACCGAAAGGTACCCAGAGTGATTTTGGCAGTGAACGCGAGATACTCTATAAGGTATTGTTTGACATGCAACGGGACATCAACGATCTGAAAAAGCTGACCATGGAGTTGATGAATTCTGGAAATGCCGCCCAAGTCAGGGAAGAACACGGTTCATTAATCGATAAGATCTACACAGAGAACCAGGAAGGCCGAACAGACCTGCCGACCATAGTCCCTGAAAGCCCTGTCAGTCATAGTCATGAGGTGGAGGTGATCAATTATCCTGAGGTAAGTCCGGCAAGCTCGGACGATAAGTATCACTTCGCAGAGGATATCCAGGAAGAGGAGAATCTATCCTTGCAGGAAAAGGAATTGGAACTGATCAGAAAGTCCCTGGAGAAGTACGGTGGGCGCAGGAAAGCGGCGGCTCAGGAACTGGGTATCAGTGAAAGGACCTTATATAGAAAGATCAAGCAATATAATTTGTAGATTGCCCAAGAATGTACGTAAGAAGAATAGTTGCCCTAGTTGCCTTGACCACCACCCTGCTTACCCTTGGTGGATGTAAGAATTACTCTTTTACCGGAGCGGATATCGATTACTCCAGGATCAAGACCTTCCAGGTGAATAACTTCATCAACAACGCACCTATTGTAGAACCAGGGATCGCTCGGGATTTTACCATCCAGTTACAGGATCTTATCCTGAACCAGACCAGCCTTGATCTGGTGACCACCAATGGCGATCTGATCTACGAAGGAGAATTGACCGAATATTATGTTTCACCGATCACGGCAACAGCGCAGAGTACTGCAGCCCAAAACAGATTGACAGTAGGTGTTAATGTACGTTTCTTTAACACCACCGATGCCGAGAAAGACTTTGAAAGGCGGTTTTCATTCTACTTCGATTATGAAGGCAATGCCCAGCTGACAGGCTCTGTGTTGGACGATGCCTTGAACGAGATATTTGAGCGGATCACCCAGGATATCTTCAACACCTCATTAGCCAATTGGTAATGAATACCGAAACCTATACATATCTGCTTGCAAATCCGCAGGAAGTTTCCCTGGCTCAAGTGGAAGAGCTGGATGGTATTATAGACCAATATCCATTCTTTCAGAGTGCAAGGGCCATACAATTGAAAGGCCTGAAGAATCAGAACAGTTATCGATACAATGACAGCCTGAAATTGGCTGCAGCCCACACAGCGGATCGGGACATCCTTTTCGAGTATATAACCTCTAAGGAATTCATACAGAATAAGATCGCGGAATTGATCCAGCAGAATGATCCGTCCGTTGCCGAGATACAAGTGGAAGCAGAAGATCTGTCTCAACAGATATCACTGGAAGTTGCTCAACAGATACAATCCGAGATGCGAAAGGCCGAGGCTATTCTGGATCCTGAACTTTTTGAAAGAAAGCCAGGTATGCCAGCTGCGATCCCACAAGAAGAGGAAACACAGATCGAACCTGATGCCCCAATACCATTTGAACGAAAGGATACCCACTCCTTTGCTGAATGGCTGAAACTGACCCGAGCAAAGCCGATCAGTAGAAAAAGTAAGCAGGACAATGGCAAAAAGCAATCGGGCGGAAAGGCTCGTAAATTTGCCTTGATCGATCGATTCATTCAACAAAAGCCCAAGCTGGAGCCTCGCAAGGATTCCGGCCCTCAGGAAGACCTTTCGACCCCTTTTACCAAGCAGCCTGATTCCTTGATGACGGAGACATTGGCCAAGGTTTATTTGCAGCAAAAAAACTTCGATAAAGCCATTCAGGCGTACAAAATTTTAATTTTGAAAAATCCCGAAAAAAGTGGTTACTTTGCGGACCAAATTCGGGCCATAGAAAAACTGAAAAAAGGATAGTATGAGTACGTTTACCATATTTATGATATTGATCATCTTCGTCGCCTTCTTGTTGGTGATGGTGATCATGGTGCAGAACCCAAAAGGTGGAGGACTTTCCAGCTCTTTCGGAGGTGGCGGTACACAGCAGTTGGGTGGAGTTAAGAAAACTACCGATTTCCTGGACAAGAGCACATGGACATTGGCCACAGTGCTTTTAGCGCTGATCCTGCTGTCCAATATCTCCATCATGGGAGGAACTGCTCCCGTGGAAGAGGCACTGCCTCAAACCGAACTGGAGAACACCATTCCGGCTACGGATAATTCCGGAACCACTACAGAAGACAATACCGGAGACAACAACTAATCCCTGTCTGATCGGTTAAAAAGATATGCCAGCTTGTCATAAGCTGGCTTTTTTTATTTCAATCTGTCAGGTTTATGCCCATGGCATAATTTCTGACTTATGGAGAAGAGTAAAAATTACATTAATCACTTAAAATACTTTCAAAAAATGGCATTAAAGATCCAACCACTTTCTGACCGTGTGCTGGTCGAGCCTCAAGAAGCCGAAACCAAAACCTCATCAGGAATCTACATTCCAGATTCGGCCAAGGAAAAACCACAACAAGGAACCGTTGTTGCGGTAGGAAAAGGGAAAAAAGATCACGAGATGACCGTTAAGGTCGGAGATACTGTTCTATATGGAAAGTACTCTGGAAGTGAATTAAAATACGAAGGCAAGGATTATCTGATCATGAGAGAGGATGACATCCTGGCCATCATCTAATCCAACACATAAGTTATTCTATAAAGCATACAACTATGGCAAAAGATATTCAATTTGATGTAGAAGCCCGGGACGGAATCAAACGCGGGGTAGATGCATTGGCCAATGCGGTTAAAGTGACCCTTGGGCCAAAAGGAAGAAACGTAATCATTAGCAAATCCTTTGGTGCCCCTCAGGTGACCAAAGATGGTGTAACTGTAGCCAAGGAGATCGAACTGGAAGACGCCCTGGAGAACATGGGTGCCCAAATGGTAAAGGAAGTAGCTTCCAAGACCAACGATCTGGCTGGTGACGGAACCACCACTGCCACCGTACTGGCCCAAGCCATTGTAAAAGAAGGGCTAAAGAACGTTGCGGCAGGAGCTAACCCTATGGATCTGAAGCGCGGGATCGATGCAGCCGTTGAGGCCATTACCGCTAACCTGGAAAAGCAATCTGCCAAAGTGGGGAACTCCAGTGAGAAGATCCAGCAGGTAGCGGCCATTTCTTCCAATAATGACGAAACCATCGGTGCACTGATCGCAGAGGCCTTTGAAAAAGTTGGCAAGGAAGGGGTGATCACAGTAGAAGAAGCCAAGGGAACCGAAACCTACGTAGATGTAGTAGAAGGAATGCAATTTGATCGTGGCTACTTGTCTCCTTATTTCGTGACCGACAGTGAAAAGATGCAGACCGAATTGGAGAATCCAATGATCTTGTTGTTTGACAAGAAGATCTCCAATATGAAAGATCTGCTTCCTGTTTTGGAGCCAGTGGCTCAACAGGGAAAATCATTGCTGATCATTGCCGAGGATGTAGAAGGAGAAGCTCTTGCTACCCTGGTAGTAAACAAGCTTCGCGGTGCATTGAAGATCGCCGCTGTTAAGGCGCCTGGTTTTGGAGACCGTCGCAAGGCCATGCTGGAAGACATCGCGATCCTGACTGGTGGAACCGTGATCTCTGAAGAACGTGGATTTACACTAGAAAATGCCACTGTCGATATGCTGGGTACAGCCGAGACCGTGACCATAGACAAAGATAACACCACTGTAGTGAACGGTGCCGGTAAAAAAGCCGACATCAAAGCGCGCGTGGGACAGATCAAATCTCAGATCGAGACCACAACCAGCGACTACGACAAAGAAAAACTACAGGAACGATTGGCCAAATTAGCAGGCGGGGTTGCTGTATTGTACGTAGGTGCTGCATCTGAAGTTGAAATGAAAGAAAAGAAAGACCGGGTAGACGATGCCCTTCACGCTACGCGTGCTGCTGTAGAAGAAGGTATTGTTGCCGGAGGTGGAGTTGCCCTGGTTCGCGCCAAAAGCGTACTGGAAAAGCTAACCACCGATACCTTGGACGAAACCACAGGGGTACAGATCGTGGCCCGAGCTATTGAAGCTCCACTTAGAACCATTGTAGAGAATGCAGGCGGAGAAGGATCCGTTGTGATCAACAAGGTTCTGGAAGGCAAGAAGAACTTTGGTTACGATGCCAAACGAGATGAGTATGTGGATATGCTGAAGGCCGGGATCATCGATCCTAAGAAAGTGACCCGGGTAGCCCTGGAGAACGCCGCCTCAGTTGCCGGCATGATACTGACCACGGAATGTGCTTTGACCGATATTAAGGAGGACACTCCTGCTATGCCACCAATGGGTGGTGGAGGCGGAATGCCCGGGATGATGTAATCCTTCCCTTAGATATTAAAAAGCCTCTTCATAATTAAGAGGCTTTTTTTATTGGATTTCGTAGAGGTAATCTGCCCTCAGGTATTTGATCTGCAAGGTGGAATCCACAAAATAACTCCTCCGCCGTTTGTTGAACAACAACCCGGAGCGGGGGTCCTTCTGGTACTCCAAATTGACGATCAAACTGATCCTCCCCTGGTGCAAGACCGAATTGGCTACCAATTGGTGATCCTTATCGAAATAATATCTCCAAACATCTGAGGCCTCATCGTCATACTCATAACGAACGCGTACAACATCTACCTCAAGGGTATCCCCCAATTCTCGTTTGCCTTCATGGATAAGTTCGGTCCCTGGATCCAATAATTTAAAGGGCTGAAAAAAAACATAGGCAGCAGACTCGGCTTGTTTTTTGGCCTGTTCAACCTCATCTCCTGTGGAAAGCACTACATCACCCATGTGATAGCGTGTAATGGCCTCTTGAGACTCGATCTGGTAGAATGTACCATCCTGTATCCATTGGAGAACCACTGTCGGAGTTGTTCCTCCAAGATAGGTTTGTCTCTGTAGTTTTTCTGATTCCAAGCCACCATCTTGACCGAATAGCCTGGTGGTTTTGTCCCAACTCAGGCTGTCCAGATTCCTATAGGCATCAATTCCTCCATGAACCTCAACCGACATTTGGACCAGATCCTCACCCTTGGCCTTATCAGATTGACAGCCCAAACATAAGGCCAAGGCAGATACTACCCATATATAGGTCAAAACAGACCTCAATTAATGACCTCCCTTCTTCTTTCCGTTCTGGTGGTCTTTAACTATTTGTTCGTCCCGATAGCGGCAGCAGTCATCTACGCTTTCATAAGCTTCGATCGTAGCCTTGATGTCTTTTGTATCGTGGCCAACTGCGGCAATATTAGTCTTAATAGTGGTTAGATCTGTCTTACGCTCATCAAAGATCAAATCCAAGATGTGAGTCTCCATATTCCAATTGGCGGATTTTACTCCTTTTGACTTCACTGCAGCTTTCTCAATACGGAATTTACACATCATACAAACGCCGTCTACTTCGATAGAAGCCTTGGCATTCTTGTCCTGGGCAAATCCTGATAGACTTAGTCCCAGGAACGTCATAATTACAACTAGTTTTCTCATAATTAATTCATATTAAATCGCAATCCGGCATAGTACATACTTCCAAAGACCGGCCCGTATACCAAGGTGGTATCAAAAGTTGGTCCAAAGGGATCGTCTGCACTGATGATCGGATCTGTTTGTCTAAAATTGGTAATATTCTCTCCTCCCAAATATACTTCGAACCGTTCAGTAAAAACCTTGGTCACCTGGGCGTTCACAGTATTCACCTGAGGGGAGAATTCGGGACGACTGTCCTCTGGAGGGTTTCCAACGGTGGAAGGATAACGCTGGTTGTCCAACCAGTTGTACGTCACATCAAACTTCCACTGGCCACCATTCTCTTTCCGTTGAGTTTGATAACCCGCATTGGCAAAGAACCTATTGGGTGGAGTTAGGGGTCGTTGCAAAGTACCACTGCGGTAATCCGTCTGGAGATCGTAGAATTTATAGGCAAAACGCAGCTCGGTCCGCTCGAAGGGCTCATAGTTGAACTCGGCTTGAAAACTATCTGCAAAACTATCCCCTTCCAGGTTATAGAATCGAATCTGACGAGGATCCTCCCAATCTACCACCACCTGATTTTGAAAATCGGTACGGTAATAGTCCAGGATGATATCTGCACGCCTGCCAAATAGATTAAAGCTCTGAGAGAATGACAGGCCATAATTCCAGGCGATCTCTGGATCTAAGCCGTAAATAGGACCTCCGGCATTAGTTATATTGATCATCCTGCTAGAGGAAAAGAACTGCTGATTTTCGGTAAAGATGTTGGCGCTTCGTTTACCCCTACCAGCGCTGACCCGGAAATTTGCTCCTTCCCAAACACTGTAACGGGCATGGACCCGTGGTGTAAGGAAAAACCCGAGACGATTGTGCACATCTGCCCGAATTCCAGCGGTTAGTGTTAGCCTGTCCAGGTTGTCAAAGGCATATTCAAAATAACCTCCCAAGGAATTTTCAATCCTGTTGAAAGCAGTTGTTATGACCCGCTCATCGTAACGATCCAGGGTAAAGGTCAGACCCGTTTTGATCTTATGGCGGGAATCGCTGATGATGGAGTTGTACACCGCATTGGCATACCAACTCTGATGGCTGATATCGTAGGTATTCAGTCCAAAATAAGACTCCTGCTTGTGATCGCTGAAGGCCAATTGTACTCCTGCTGTATGATAAGGCAGATCTGGGTCAACATAGCCAAGCTTAGCCGATACATCGATCCGCCGGGTATCGATCTCGCTACCCCAAACATCGGTCCCACCTCTGTGAATATCCGGATCGAAACCCTCTTGACCGGTCTGCTTTTCATCGTTTAGATAACGGACATTGATAAAGCTCACCAGACCGTTCTCAGCGTCTGTATATTGCCACCGATTCATCACATTGATCTGCTGAGCAATAGGTACATCCAGGAACCCATCACCATTGCGGTCGAACTCCTGGCCACGATAATTTCCGTGCAGGTAAAGACCTGTGCTCCATTTCTCGCTTACAGCCGTATTAAGATGTGTATTGAGCTCCAATCGACCGTTGGCTCCTGCGTACAAGTTAACAAAGACAGGTTTGTCCGTTTTGGGTTTTCTGAGTTCCGCATTGATCTGCCCCGTGATACTTTCGAAGCCGTTAACCACACTACCGGCACCCTTGGTCACCTGAAGACTTTCTACCCAAGTCCCGGGGATAAAACTGAGCCCATAGGTCTGGGCAGCACCGCGAATAGTGGGTATGTTCTCGTTAGTGATCAGTATATACGGACTGGTCAACCCCAACATTTTTATCTGTTTGGTCCCAGTGACCGCATCAGCAAAATTGACGTCGATGGACGGGTTGGTCTCAAAGCTCTCGGACAAGTTGCAACAAGCGGCCTTTAGCAATTCATCCTCACTGATTCGGATCACATTCATG
This sequence comes from Aureitalea marina, assembly GCF_002943755.1. Classification (NCBI taxonomy): domain Bacteria; kingdom Pseudomonadati; phylum Bacteroidota; class Flavobacteriia; order Flavobacteriales; family Flavobacteriaceae; genus Aureitalea; species Aureitalea marina. Next base: position 150,317 of record NZ_MQUB01000001.1, on the reverse strand, counting down.
GCCTCTATGCTGGATCTTGCCGAAGCCTTTTTACGGGCCGAAACCGTCACTTCGTTCAAAGAAGCATCATCCGCTGTCATCTGATGACTGAGATAATTGCTGGAACTGATGTTCAGCGTATCGGTCTTGTACCCTATGTAGGAAATGACTAATTGCTTGTATTCAGGGCGATAATCTAAACTGAAATTCCCATCCAGATCGGTCATGGTTCCTTGATCTGTACTCAACCAGACCAGATTTGCTCCACCCAGTCCAATTTCCTTACCGGAGGCATCCACCTCGTAAATTCTCCCGCTAAGTTGCTCCTGTGCAAACAGCCCAAAAGGCAACAATAAAAATAGCAGCAGTCTCATCAGGTAAAGGTTTGAGTGAGCATTAGGGTAGCCATCGCTAACATAATGGCATTCTCTACAAAAGTGGCCTCCGTCATGGGTAGATTAAGGGCAGTACCCAGACAGGCACATTTGATCTGTTTCTTACTCAGTAGTGACCTGACCACTCCAACAGTTGTTATACCCAGTACGACCACTGTTACCCAAAGAGCGATCTGTGTTTGATAGCGAGCTAAGAACATCAAACCCAATGCGATCTCAATAAAAGGATAGATCCATCCGTAAGTAGGGATTGCTTTTGCAAGGGGGTCATACATACCGAATACAGGGGGAAAGCCTTTATAATCCGCTAATTTAAAACCCGCAAATACCAGGAAGAACAAACCCATATAATCAAACATGATGGAGCCTGCATTCAAGGTTTTCACATTGAGCAATAAGGAAATGATCCAAATCCCGGCCAGTATAAGGAATAAGGGTTTCAACTGGGCCATTTTTGACCTCTCCTCTACCTGAATTGAATCAGTAAAACGGGCAACGGCAGGGTCGAAAATGACGTAAGCCGGCTTGAGTACAGACTGGAACTTCTCCAGTGGGATGAATTCTGTGGATTGAATGGTCGCCTGGTGATCCTCCAGGCTAACCTCGACCGAGCTTACTCCCTCGACCGATTGAATTTTTTTGGTGACGGAGTCCCTGCAGCCTTCGCAGGTCATACCGCTTATGGAATATGTGTGTTTCATTTAATACCTGTTTATTCGATTCTTAAGATTACCCCACTAGGGTATTCAACTGAAAAACGAACAGGTATCAGATCAGGAAAGTCTCGTAGATGATGTATTGCCTTAAACGCGGCGGTGGAGGTCGGTAATGAGGAATGGCCTCCTGAGAAGGCTCAGCTTGAATGGCAAGTTGACCAAAAGCTTGTGAAGGTAATATCACATAATCAAGAACATCCAGGCTCAGGTCCCATTGGGATTTATTGAAGTGATCGTCAGTTACAAGATCCAGGTACTCGTTATCACAACAGTCGTGATCCTCTTCTCCATCCTCACAGACCGGCATCGCCATTTTCATCCCACAGCTCAAATCCGCCTTTCCAAGACTTAAAGTGGTGTGCACTCTGAAGCTCCCGCAGTAATGGGCGGCATAGGTCAGACCACTACTGCTGAGCAGTATAAGAGTAGATAATAAAATTGAGATCAACGCTCTCATAAGAGCAAAATTACAAAAACCGTCGAATTGGCTTTAGTTAAAGGGTAGACAGTAAGAAAACTTTAACGCCTATTCTTGGGCATCCAGCAAGGCCTGCCCTCGATCCATTGCACCTTCCATGGTAGTCTTAAGCTCCATGACGCTGGCTTCGTAAGTATCCAAAAGTGCTTCTTTTTCCGGTGTTAGCTCCTTGCCTTCCATCACTTCCTCACTGTCATAATCGTCACTGAATTCCATCATCCAGGTCATCATGGCCTGATTGGCATCTTTAAGATCCTCAACAGCCTTTGTTTTAAGAGAATCTGCCTCGGTTCCATCCATGGATCCTTCCAGTTGGGTGATCATCAAACTGATTTCCGACATCTTTGGCATAAGCTCGTCATGAACCTCGACGATCATTTCCATCTTGGTGGCTTCCTGAGCAAGCTCGGCCTCCTCTTTCTTTCCGTCATTTTTACAACTGATCAAAAGAAAGCATACGGCAACTAAGCTTAAGGGTAAATTGAATTTCATACTACTGTATCGGGATTGGTTTACAAAGATAAAGCCCTACCCGTTCTTCTGAAAATAAAAGGCCGGTAATAAGACTAAAACTAATATTGGTTGAATCAGGAATCGGCGAGTGTAGAACAGCATCATGTAATGCCCTGGCTTATAGTGTAGTAATTGATAGTAGAACACGCTCATTAACAGTACAAAGGCAACTAAATAGATCAGAGCGGAAAACTGTACAACAGATCTGGAATTAAAGGCCAGACCTAAGATAACCAGGGACAATATAGTATTCAAAAGAAAGCGATAGCCCAGGTTTACTATGAGTTTTCCATTTTGCAATTCTGGAAGATCAGCAGTTTTATAATCGGAATAGAAGAATTGAACCAGCGGATCATAAAACAACTCCTCCTGGAAAAGCCGAATTGCCGCCAAGGCCAGCAGAAGCAATCCGACGAGCGCTATACTAACCCATCTAGTCATGGGATTCTTCTTTTTTGTTATTTATCATCCTGACCCAGACCACCCAAAGGAGGAAGACCATGCCGTAAATAATTCCTGGAAAGACAATATTGTGCAACAACTCCTCTTGTTCAGGATACTTGTTCAGGGCAAGGGTCAAGAAAGCTATGCGAAATAAATTGACCACATAGATCATGGCAGCACCTGCCAATAAAAAGAAAAAGGTCTTTTTAAACCCTTGGGCAAATGCAATGATAAAGGAGACGAAAAGGATGATCACACTAATGGAGTTGCAGCCTTCAACGATCTGGGCAATTGGTTTACCATTCACCTCCAATACCATACTAGCAATTCCCGGATACGGAATAACCTTGGCGTCATAACCAAAATCGGTGAGCAACTGGGTAGTTTGTCTGGCAACCAGATTGGTTACATAATCTGGCGGATAACTACCACCGACAGACCAATTCAAATAGCCTTGATACAGCAATGTCAATAGCAGATAACTCCCAAGAAAGAGAAGGATAAATCGGAGGACCGGTCGGTATTCCTGAAAGAGTGCTTTCAATCGCCGAAATTTTAACAAAAATATAGAAATTGCAACGCGAACAGGGAGGGCATTTGAAATAACTTTACCCGCCTTACGACAATTGGGTTATGAAACATGTACACACGCGGATAGAACAAGCACTTCAGGGGAATGCCAGTTCCGACAATAAACTCCAAAAGGTATGTGAGATACTTCAACAAGAGTTTGAGCACTACGATTGGGTAGGATTCTACTTTGCGGACCACGACAAGCGCCTATTACACTTAGGTCCGTTTGCAGGGGAACCGACCGATCATACGACCATTCCGTTTGGAAAAGGTATCTGTGGTCAGGTAGCCGAAAGTAATGCCAATTTTGTTGTCCCTGATGTCAAAGCCCAGGATAACTACATTGCCTGCAGTATTACCGTGAAATCTGAGATCGTAGTACCGCTGTTCAAAGACGGGGTGAACATTGGACAAATAGACATAGACTCCCACATGATCGATCCCTTTACCCCGGAAGACGAAAGACTTTTGGAATGGGTGAATGCTAAAGTTGCGGAGATACTTTAGTCGTTAGTCGTTAGTCCAAGTTCAAAATATCGAGTCACGATTCACGATTCACGATTTTTACCTTGGGGGCCCCCATGCCCCGTCCGGGATCAATATACGACCCACCTCTTCAAGTCCCTATTGAATTATCCAAGGGTTATCGTGTTTCACATAAGTGATACCCGAAATTTACGAATTCACTGCAGTCTGTAGTCTGTAGTCTGTAGTCTGTAGTCTGTAGTCTGTAGTCTGTAGTCTGTAGTCTGTAGTCTAAAATAAAGATTCAAATTGCGAATCACGATTCACGATTCACGATTCACCATTCACTAATCCTACATTCCCGTCCGGATCGCCTCAACCGGATCCAGCCTGGAAGCGGATATGGCCGGCAGTATACCAGAGATCAGTCCAATGATCGCCGAGATAAAAGTTCCTAGGAAGATATTCTCTATGGATAAGATGAACTGGAAGTCTCCGGTGAACTGAGACGCAATTACTGAAGCAATAAACACCAGCCCTAGTCCTATCAAACCACCGATGATGGCCAGGATAACAGCTTCGAAAAGAAATTGGAAAAGAATGAACTTGTTCTTGGCCCCTAAAGATTTTTGGATTCCGATCAGATTGGTTCGTTCCTTAACACTCACAAACATGATATTAGCAATTCCAAATCCTCCAACTAAGAGCGAGAATCCGCTAATCAGCAAGCCAATGACATTCATTTGTCCGGTAATATTGTCAATGAAATCGGCAAATCCCTGTAGTTGATTCACAAAGAAATCGTCAATCTCACCTGGTTTTAGGCCACGGTGTTGCCGCATCCGCTGCTTGAGCAAGGCAATGAATTCATTGTTATCGATCCCCTTCTCCGGTTTGATGATAATGAAGGGAAATAAACTCTTGTTATTCTGTCCAAAGACCTTTCTAGCAGCATTAACTGGAAGAAATACGGCGGTATCCTTGGAGTTCCCGAAGAGTCCTGATCCTTCTTTCTTCAGGACTCCAATAACCGTGAATTTCCTTCCGTAAAGCCTGACTTTCTTCCCCAATGATTGCTCCGGTGAGCTAAAAAGTGAATTAGCGATCTCGTCTCCCAACACCAGCACATTGGACCCGCTGTTTGATTCGGACTCGTTGAAAAAACGGCCATATGCTATCTGCAAGGACTCGATATCGTAATACTCAAAGGACACAGCTCCAATCTCGACATTGGACACAGATTTATCCTCGAATTTTATGGTCTCACTAGCGACATTCAATGTATATGCAGCAGTGTACAGGTTGGGTACGGACCGTTTGACCATCTGGTATTCTTCATAGGTCACATCCGGAAATTGCTCACTTTTCCAACGTGGAATTTCTGTTGGCCCAAAAGAAAAACGTCCTAAATAAATGGTACTATTGTCTAATGAACTGATACTGCCTTCAATCTCTTTTTTCAGGGAATCTACAGCCGCTAGTACCGCAATAATAGAAAAGATCCCAATGGTCACCCCGACCAGGGAGAGAAAGGTTCTAAGCTTGTTGTTCTTTAGGGCATTGATCGCAAAATTGAAGCTTTCCTTTAGAACACGTAGATAGATCAGCATGACAACTTTTTTTGGTTTTGCACCAGATTAAAGATATGTCTTTTAAAGCAGTTAATTGTTACAATTTAGCCCTGAAATTAGTACTTTTGCGTCTTTAAAAATCCCCCCCTATGAGCAATTCGAAAAAGATACAATCGGCACTGATTTCCGTGTTCCACAAAGACGGCTTGGAACCGCTGGTCAGAAAACTAAACCAAGAAGGAGTCACCATCTATTCTACCGGGGGTACAGCCTCTTTTATCAACGATCTTGGAATTGAGGTGATCGCAGTAGAATCCGTGACCGATTATCCTTCTATTCTAGGTGGGAGGGTTAAGACTTTACACCCCAAAGTATTCGGAGGCATCCTTAACCGTCAGGATCACCAAGGCGATGTGGCTGAAATGGAACAATACAGTATCCCCCAGCTGGATCTGGTCATCGTGGATCTGTATCCGTTTGAAAAAACAGTGGCCTCTGGAGCTCCAGAACAAGACATCATTGAGAAAATCGACATAGGTGGGATCTCATTGATCCGTGCGGCGGCCAAGAATTTCAAAGACACCCTTTGTATTTCTTCTATGGAAGACTACCAGGAAGTTCTGGATCTGTTGAATGAAGGAAATGGTTCCATATCCCAGGAAGACAGAAAAAGGTTTGCTGCCAAGGCCTTTAATGTCTCTTCCCACTACGACACAGCCATTTTCAACTACTTCAACAGTGATCATGAGATCGCCAGCTTGAAGATCAGCGAAACAGCAGGGAAAGTGCTCAGATATGGAGAAAACCCACATCAAAAAGGATACTTCTTCGGCGATTTTGACGCCATGTTCGATAAATTACACGGCAAAGAATTAAGTTATAATAACCTCTTAGACGTTGACGCCGCCGTAAATCTGATGGCTGAATTTCAAGGTGATGCCCCGACCTTCGCCATCTTAAAGCACAACAATGCTTGTGGAATTGCCCAACGCGACACCATTCACCAGGCCTATGTTGACGCCCTGGCGGGCGATCCGGTCTCTGCCTTTGGTGGAATTCTGATCGCCAATACGGAGATCGACTCGGCAACTGCCGAAGAGATCCATAAATTATTCTGCGAAGTGGTCATCGCCCCATCGTTTAGTTCGGAAGCCATTGAGATCCTCCAGGGTAAAAAGAACCGTATTCTCTTGGTTCAAAAACACAGCGATTTACCTCATACCCTGACCAGGACTTGCTTGAACGGAGCCCTTGTCCAAGAAAGGGATCATGTCACAGACTCAGCCGAAGGCTTAAAAGTAGTGACTAACTCCAGCCCCAGTCAAGAACAGATCGATGATCTGCTGTTTGCGTCAAAGATCTGTAAGCACACCAAATCCAACACCATTGTCCTGGCAAAGAACAAACAGCTCTGCGCCAGTGGAACAGGACAGACCTCGCGTGTAGACGCCTTAAGACAGGCTATTGAAAAGGCTAAGTCCTTCAATTTTGACCTGAAAGGGGCCGCAATGGCCAGCGATGCCTTCTTCCCTTTCCCAGACTGTGTAGAGATTGCAGACCAAGCCGGGATCACCACCGTGATCCAACCCGGTGGGTCCATCAAGGACCAGCTGAGCATTGATTATTGCAACGAAAACGACCTGGCCATGGTATTTACTGGCACCCGTCACTTCAAGCACTAATTTTATTACATTTGTAAGAATAGCGCGCACTTACTTATAATTTTAACCTACTGGACTTAAATGGGATTCTTTGATTTCCTGACCGAACAAATAGCAATAGACCTCGGAACAGCAAATACCCTGATCATACACAATGACAAAGTCGTGGTCGATGCCCCATCCATCGTCGCTCGAGACCGCACCACCGGAAAGATCATTGCTGTAGGACAGGAAGCTTCCCTGATGCAGGGAAAAACACACGAAAACATTAAAACGATCAGACCATTGAAAGACGGTGTTATTGCCGACTTCGATGCTAGTGAGAAGATGATCAGCATGTTCATCAAGGACATTCCAGCCTTGAAGAAGAAATGGCTGACCCCCTCTCTGAGAATGGTCATTTGTATACCATCTGGGATCACCGAGGTGGAAATGCGGGCGGTTAAGGAAAGTGCCGAGCGTGTGAATGGTAAAGAAGTTTACCTGATACACGAGCCTATGGCCGCAGCCATTGGTATTGGTGTAGACATCATGCAACCCAAGGGGAATATGGTCGTCGATATTGGAGGTGGTACTACCGAGATCGCTGTGATCGCCCTGGGCGGTATTGTTTGTGACAAATCCATCAAGATCGCGGGAGACGTTTTTACCAACGATATCATTTACTACATGCGCACTCAGCACAACCTCTATGTAGGTGAGCGGACTGCGGAAAAAATTAAGATTCAGATTGGTGCAGCAACCGAGGACCTGGAACTTCCACCAGACGAAATGGATGTTCAAGGCCGTGATCTGTTGACGGGAAAACCAAAACAGGTCCAGACGTCTTACCGAGAGATTGCCAAGGCCCTGGACAAGTCAATTTTGCGCATAGAGGATTCCGTCATGGAAACCCTGTCCCAAACACCGCCAGAATTGGCTGCTGATATTTACAATACCGGAATCTATCTGGCCGGTGGTGGATCCATGCTCCGCGGACTGGATAAACGACTTTCCCAGAAGACCGATCTTCCTGTTTACATCGCAGAAGACCCACTTCGGGCTGTGGTTAGGGGAACCGGTATCTGTCTAAAAAACCTCAGTAAATATAAGAGCGTATTGATCAAATAAGGGCTTAAACCAATAGCATGCAACGGATCATTTTCTTTTTAATCCGGAATAAGAATTTCCTGCTATTCTTATTGCTCTTTGGTCTTTCCTTGTTGCTCACCGCCAATAGCCGTTCCTACCAGGGGAATAGAATAGGTAGCTCTGCCAATGCCTTCAGCGGTGGTCTTTTCTCTATCAGTAGCACAGTTAGGAGCTATTTCCAATTATCCAAGGAAAACCAGGCACTTCAAGAAGAAAATACACGGTTGCGCCTCATGCTCAATCAGGAAGAAGACCTGGACTCACTTCCCGTGGCTGTTGGACTGGACACTACCTACAGCTACATCCCCGCCCGTGTGATCAACAACCACTATAACCGATCCAGGAATTATGTGACCCTGAATGTGGGAGACCGGGATAGCGTGAAGATCGATATGGGAGTGATCTCCCCAAAAGGTGTTGTCGGAATCATCAGTGCGACCTCGAATGGCTATTCATCGGTTCAGAGTGTGTTGAACATCAGCAGTCAGATCAACGCCAAACTCCAGAAATCCGGGCACTTTGGCACCCTGGTCTGGGACACCCGAGATCCCAACTTGGTCCAATTGATCGAAATACCCAGGCTGGCTCCTGTCTCCGTTGGAGACACCATTGTAACAGGAGGGCGTTCTACCATCTTTCCGGAGGGGATCATGATCGGTGTGGTAGAAGGGCTTCAACGCGAAGAACGCGAAGACTTTTACGATCTGCAGGTCCGGCTGTTTAGTGACATGACTAGTCTATCTGTGGCTTATGTGATCCAAAATCGAGATGCTGAAGAGATAGAGAACTTGGAAGAGTCTGTGGACAATGAAGAATAATGAGATCCTAAATAACGTCTTGCGATTTGTCCTGCTGATCTTGCTGCAGGTGTTGGTATTGGATCACATCAACTTCTTGGGATATGTCAACCCATACGCCTACATCTTTTTCATTTTGTTCTTCCCCCTCTCGGGTAATAAAAGTCTCTTGATATTCCTGGCCTTTTTACAGGGACTGATCATTGACGTATTCAGTGATACCGGGGGATACACGCGGCTGCATCGGTATTTATTGCATGGATACGTCCGGTGATACTCAAGTTCTCATTTGGTGTGAGCTACGAATACAATACCGTGAATTTTGGAAAGGCCAATATCTCTCAGCAAGTTACTTACATTCTGACCATGGTTGTGGCCCATCATTTGATGCTGTTCAGCCTGGAGATATTCACCGTGGAGCATATCGTCCTGATTCTTAAATCGACCTTGTTCTCCAGTATATTTAGTTTAATTATCATTCACAGCCTAATCCTGCTGTTCAACCGGAATATTTGATGAGGAATTTATTGCTGCCTGGTCTGGTTTTGATCTGTGGGATCGTCTTTACGGTCCGGCTGTTTTATTTACAGGTATATGACACCTCCTTTCAGGCTTTGTCCGATAGTAATGCGGTCAAAGTAGAATACGACTATCCGCAGAGGGGATACATCTTCGATCGGAATGGTGAATTACTGGTCTCTAATCAGCCATCGTATGATGTGATGGTTATTCCGCGGGAAGTCAAAGATCTGGACACTTTAGAGTTCTGTGGTCTCTTGAAGATAGAGCGGGCAGACTTTGATCGTATCATGGAAAAGGCATGGGTCTACTCTCCAAGGATCCCCTCCCCTTTCATACCTCAACTTACGAAAGGAGAATACGCCTATCTGTCTGAAAAGATGCGGAAGTACAAAGGGTTTTACATCCAGAAAAGGTCACTAAGGGAATACCAGGTACAGCACTCGGCCAGCGTTCTGGGCTATATTGCTGAGGTGAATGAACGCATTATCAACGAGAATCCCTACTACCAGATGGGAGAGCTGATCGGGATGCAAGGGGTTGAGAAGCAATACGAAGATTTTCTGAGAGGAGAAAAAGGGGTTAAGTATATCCAAAAGGACCGTTTTAATAAGGAGATTGGGCCATTTAAAGAAGGTATTTATGACACCCTACCTATTCGAGGTAATGACATCGTACTCACCGTAGATTCCAAGTTGCAGGAATACGGAGAACAATTAATGGTCAACAAACGGGGAGGTATTGTTGCTTTGGAACCAGCTACCGGGGAGATACTGGCGCTAGTGGCCGCACCAAATTACGATCCGGCCCTCCTGGTTGGACGAGAGCGGTCTCGCAATTTCACCAGATTGTATTACGACACCATCTCCCGCCCATTATTTGATAGGGTGCTACAAGGGGAATATCCACCAGGATCCCCGTTTAAGTCCCTTACTGCCTTGATCGGACTTCAAGAGGGTGTAATCAGTACCACAGAACGGATCTCCTGCTACGGCTCATACAACTATGGTGGAAGAAAACCCTTAGGTTGTCATCATCATCCCAGTCCGCTCAATTTGGTTGGAGGAATAGCTAACTCCTGCAACAGTTATTTTGCCACGGCCTACAGACGGACCATCGATAAATATGACACTCCACAAGAAGGTATCGATAATTGGAGATATCACTTGCGCAGTTTTGGCTTGGGAGACTTCATGGGTTACGATCTGCCCTCCGGCCGGCCCGGGCTTATACCGGATTCTGAATTCTATAACCGCTATTATCAATATCCCACCTATCGCTGGTATAGTACAGCAACCATTTCCAACTCCATCGGACAGGGAGAGGTGCTGATGACCCCGATGCAGATGGTCAACTTTACCGCCGCAATTGCGAACAGGGGCTGGTACTATAAACCCCATATCATCAAGGAAATTAAAGGGCAGGATACTATCCCCGCGATCTATACTCAACGGTATCAAACGACTATTGATGCCGCCCATTTCGAACCGGTCATTGAGGGTATGTTCGACGTGTACAACAAGGGAACAGCCTCTCATATTCAGATCCCGGGTATCGAGATCTGCGGGAAGACCGGAACGGCAGAAAATTATACCAAGATAGATGGTCAAAGGGTACAGCTTACAGATCATTCCGTCTTTGTCGCTTTTGCACCAAAGGACAACCCTAAGATAGCCATAGCCGTATTCGTGGAAAACGGCTATTGGGGCTCCAGATGGGCCGGGAGGATAGCCGGATTGATGATCGAAAAATATATCAAAGGAGAGATCAGTCGCACCGACATGGAAGCTTTTGTACTGAATGGCAGTCTGGAAGAAGAATACGCCAAACCATATTCGGGAGAACCATTTTCCATCAATCAGTAATTATGGGTAGTAGCGGTTATCTCAAAATAGATTGGTTGACGGTCTTCCTGTTTCTGAGCCTCGTGTTTATTGGTTGGATCAACATTTATTCTGCCTCGGTAGCTGACACCTCTGCTCCATTTATAAACTTTGACCTCGAATACACCAAACAATTGGTTTGGATCGGCCTAAGTGTGATATTGATTATCGTAATCCTGGCCGTGGACACCAAATTCTACGAACGATTTGCAGGCCTGATCTACCTGGTATCCCTACTCTCATTGGCCTGTTTGTATCTGTTTGGTACAACCATTAACGGAGCAACCTCCTGGTACAATTTGGGAGGGATCAGCATTCAACCTAGTGAATTTGCCAAGGCAGCAACCGCACTAGCTTTGGCTAAATACGTCGGTGATCTGCAAACCAATATGTCAGAATTCCAGCACCAGGCGCGAGCCTTCCTAATCGTAGCCCTGCCGGCATTACTGATAGTACCACAGCCTGACCCGGGTAGTGCCTTGGTCTATGCCGCCTTCCTCTTTCCTTTATACCGAGAAGGAATAAGCGGGGTTTACATCCTATTGGGATTTGCGGCGGCTGCTTTGTTTGTGTTGACCTTACTTCTTGGAGTACCCTGGATGGCCGTGATCATTTCGGCCTTGGCGGTATTGATCTTTATTCGAAATAAAAAGAAAAAACCACGCCCGTCCCGGTATTTGCTCGCCATATTGCTATGCATTGGATTCTCTTATTCGGTGGATTACATCTTTAACAATGTATTCGAGCAAAGACACCGAGATCGATTCAACATTGTGTTGGGAAAGGAAACGGACCTGCAAGGGATAGGGTATAACACCAATCAAAGTGAGATAGCGATCGGTAGTGGAGGTTGGACTGGAAAAGGCTGGACCCAAGGGACGCAAACCAAAGGGAACTTTGTCCCCGAACAACAAACGGATTACATCTTTACAACGGTTGGGGAAGAATGGGGCTTTTTGGGCAGTACCCTGGTGATTGTTCTCTTTGTAGTCTTACTGATCCGTATCCTACAACTGGCCGAGCGACAGAAATCGCAATTTGGAAGGGTGTATGGTTATTCTGTAGCCTCCATTCTATTTGTCCACTTTCTGGTAAATATTGGTATGGTGACCGGCCTGCTTCCCACCATCGGTATCCCCCTACCCTTCTTTAGTTATGGAGGTTCCGGACTTTGGGGCTTTACCATACTGCTTTTCATCTTTGTGAAGTTGGATGCGTCCAATACGCATTATCAGTAAGCAAGCAAATCATAAATACAAAATACTCATCACACCCTTGAAACTCGTAATATATTATAAGCTTTTCCCTTTATTGTCATTATTTTTCTAAGTTTTAATCATGGCTCGTTTAACAATCGCCTGCTGCTTTTTATTTGTTCTTTTTGCTACATCTTGCCAATATGGTAGTAAAGATCAGGCCCCAGTAGATAGAGTCATTGAGCTACAAAGAATAATACGTGAAGCAGGTGCCGATTCGAGCCTTGTATACTACAATGAACTACGCGAATTACATAAGCAATGGAAAGGTAGATTCCCGGATTCCATATTGGCAGAATATCACTATCTGATAGGGCGTCACTTTCGTACTAATGGTAACTTGGACAGTGCCGCGATCTACTATCAGAAGAGTATTGAGACGGTTTCGGATTCAATCATCGGAGAACGAGAAGCGGTATATTTTGAGCGTGCCTGGGATACATATCGCCGCATGGGGCGCTATGGTGACTGTTTTGCTGTGATCAGAAATTACACAGAGCTACTTCCAGACTCTTCACCTCCTCTCCTTAAGGCGCTCTCCAATTATTTCAGCGCCGTAACGTACAAGAGCATTAAGGAATATGACAGTACACTATACTACAATGAAAAACGGATAGAATCACTTCGGCAATTGCAGGACACATCCAATATCGCAACCGTTATGGTCTCCAATGCCGAATTGTATTTCTATTACCTCAAGGATCGACCAAAGGCCTTCCAAATTCTAGATGCACTAATTGACAAAAAAGCGAATTTGTCTCCTCGGTATATGAGGCAGATATTTGGGACTTACGGAATCTTCCTATTTTATGAAGACGCATTTGACCAATCCAAAATTTATTATGAATTAGGTGTTGCAGAGATCAAAAAGATGACGGAATCTCAGGACAGATTTGACAAATTGGCTAATGCATATAATAATCTGGCTGAGGTTTCTATTGAGCTAAAGGACTATCCTAGCGCACAGCTTTTTCTGGATTCTGTTCGTGGCATTGGATTTGATAAGATTGATAAACGTCTTCAAAAAGACTATTTGAATTATAAATCCCGACTCACTTACGAATCGGGCAAAGATTTTGACGAACTGCTAACCGATCTGACCAACATTTACGATTACCAGGAACAACTATACCTGGACCGTACACAACGGGAATTGGCTGCTTTGACAACTGCCAAAGAATACGAACAGGCACTCCTTCAGGAAAAACAAGCGATTGAGATCAAAAACCTCAAACTAGAGACCCGTTTCCTGTGGTCATTAATAGTTGGTACATTGTCACTGGTGGCAATCTGGTTGGCATATCGAAGGAGAAAGCTACGATTCGAAAAGCAGAAACTGCAGATGCAACAGCGCCTTCTGCGCACCCAGATGAACCCACATTACACGTCCAATTCCCTTCACGCTATCAAACAACTAGTCAAAAAAGATCCGAATTTGGCAGCGTCCTATTTATTACGATTCTCCAGGCAATTGAGACTCGTACTGGAAAATTCCATGGAAAATTATGTCCGTTTAGAGAAAGAATTGGATGCCTTAAGAGAGTACCTCGAATTACAACTTATTCGATTTCCTGATAAATTCACCTATACCATCAAATTGCACAACTTGGAAGAGGAAGACCCCATATTTGTCCCACCCATGCTTATACAGCCCTTTGTAGAAAATTGCATTGAACACGGCTTCAAAGATCGATTGACCGGCGGGGAGATTAGAATTTCCATGAAGCTTGACAAAAACATTATTGATTGTGAGATAATGGACAATGGGCTTGGAATGAAGCTAAACGAGTCCAACACAAAGCGATCGGCATCCACTAAGTTGATCTCAAATTTCCTAAAAAAGTCCACCGGCCGTAAGGTAGAGACAACTTCGACAAATGAAGGAACACGGGTTACTTTTGCTATTCCATTTAAAGAATCAGATCATGATTAAAGCCATTATTGTAGACGACGAGCCGTTAATCCGGCAGGATATACGCGAGATGATCGAAGAAAATTTTGCTCGAGAGGTTGTCGTTGTCGCCGAAGCTGCGGACGTCAATTCCGGGATGGAAACAATTACTAAATACGAACCGGACCTGCTATTTCTGGATGTGAATATGCCAGATGGTACTGGATTTGATCTCCTGGAAAAAACTACACACAAAGATTTTGAAGTGATCTTTGTAACGGGTTTTGACAATCACGCAATCAAAGCGATCAAGGTAGGTGCCTTGGACTATATTTTAAAACCCGTTGATGAAGGTGAGTTCACAGGTGCCGTCTCAAAGGCTCTAGCCAATAAGGACAAGGAAAGTCATCTTGAAAAACTGCTCGAAGTATCCAGTGAATACTTTAAGGGCGCGCAAAGGAAACGGGTGATTCTAAAGACTGCCGATACCGTTTATGCCATTTATGAGGACGATATCATTTACTGTCGCTCAGATGGTAATTACACCACTTTCTATACCCAGCAAATGGAGAAGATCCTGGTTTCAAAACCCATCAAGAAAATAGAAGAAATTCTAACCGAGGACACCTTTATTCGCTGCCACCAGTCCTATATTGTGAACAAGAAGCACGTTTTGAAATACAACAAACAGGGTGTATTGGTGGTTCACTTGGATTTTAAGGTTCCGGTTTCCAGCCGGAGGAAAGACTACGCACTAAAGAAGATCTTTGACTAAAACCGAATTTGAAAAAAATCCCAGCGAATTTGAAACATACCACTCCATATATAAGGTAGGCCATTGAAAACAGCTGAATTAATTCTACCATTACACCGAAATTCAAAAATTATATCATGAAAACAGCACACATTCTATTTTTATTTACCCTCACATTCTTGATAATAAGTTGTAGCAAGGATTCCGAATTTATCGAAGCAGAACAAGATCAAAACTTCCAACTTGAGATTCCGGCCAGTGAATTAAGCAATTCAATAGATGAAAACTCTTCCAATCGCTTTGGGTTACAAGCCCCTCCGCTAGAGTCTTATATGCAGGTAACGGCCTACATTACGGCCAAGACTTTAATGTATGACGGCGATCAGAGTGCAGCGCAAAATCAATTTACGACAGCCCTTGGCAGTGGAAATGTGGTCAATGTTTCTGACCTCATTGGAAAGAGTGCCGATGGCACGGCCTTTAAGACCTCCTTTGTCCAACACCTGACCAGCTACTTTGACGGAACCGGTCCATGTGAGAGTTGCCCTGGTGGTGAAGAAGAAGAACCGCCACTGACGGGAAATGGTCGATTTGCCCAATTAACAGAGGTTCTGGTTGCCAACTTCATCGATTACGTAACCGAAGACAACTGTGTTGAACTATTTGTTCCAAACCCTCTTAATTATAGCCTTGGACAGATAACCTCTGTTGCCCATCCCATGACCACCTCTACATGGAACAAAGGTTATGAGCGATATGATATCGCCATTGAAGGATTGATCTCAAAACAAGTAAATGTGGTCAATCAGTTGTACGTCAATCATAATAACAATATGATTATTGCCCGACCATTCACAACGACTTCACCGGCCAGTTGCGCCTATACAGATTACAGTCACATTGACTTTACTCAGTTCTTGAATAACTAGTATAACCAACCCCAATTGTTGAGACCGCCTGAATATCAGGCGGTTTTTTTTTGCAATCAAAACAAATTCTCACTCAATCCATACGAATATGAATTCATACCAAACAGCTGTGCATTGTCTATTGTAAAGACATCGATCCTGAAAGATATTCGTAGAAGAAGGTAGCACACAAATATCTACAGGACCATGAAAGCACATCTATACAATCTGGTAAAGAAACTAATTCGCAAGAACCAGATTCGAATTAACGAGGAGGAACTGCGCATGCAATTACAGAGTCATCCGTCCTATCCAAGCCTGCATGCTATAACAGGTGTACTGGAACATTTCAACATCCCTAACGCGGCCCTACGATTACCACGTACCTTAGACATACTGCAACATTTACCCCCCTGTTTCCTGGCACAAACCAAAGGGGAGGTAGATGAAGAATTGGCCTTGGTGAACAAAAAAGGAAAATCTCTTGTTCTCACACACGACTACAAACATCAGACCCTGTTAACAGAAGAGGCTTTCCTAGAAAGTTGGACCGGAATACTGATCGCTATCGAGCAAGATGAGGCCATCACCCAAACTACACCCAATAGCCGGATCGGATCCATCGGATGGGGTGCATTGCTGATTACTTTGGCCACCTATTTTACAATAATTATGGATTCATGGTTTCCCAGGATTCACTTTGTATTGAGTCTACTTGGAATGGTCATCAGCTATTTTATTGTGAAGCACGAGTTGGGAATCTCTGACAAACTGACCCAACAGATCTGCAACTCATCGGATAAAATGAGCTGCGACGCCGTTCTGGATTCCAAGGGTGCCAAACTTTTTGGCCGGGTAAAACTAAGTGATCTTAGTCTCGTCAGCTTTTTATCCATCACCCTTACCTGGCTCCTTTTAGTCTGGGGTGGTATTACCAATTATTCGTCTTTGATAGTTTGTGCGATTGCTTCACTGCCTGTCGTGGCTTACTCCCTATACTATCAATTGCGCGTTGTCAAACAATGGTGTCCACTTTGTCTCGGCGTAGTATGTGTGCTGCTTTTACAATTTGGATCCTTGTTCATAGGCGGTAGCTTTAGGCTATCGCCTATTGTTCTATCGGTTAATAGCTTTGGAGTCTTAATCTTGAGTACGCTATTGGTAAGCTTGGTTTGGACACGTATCCAGCCCTTGATCTTTGCCCAGAAAGAACTGTCACAATTCAAATTTGATCATTTAAAATTCAAACGAAACTACCCTGTATTTAAGGGGATCTACCAGGCTTCGAAGCCTTTGGCCTTCAACCAGGATATTCCGGGGGAGATCATATTGGGTAACCACCATGCACAGACTCATTTGATCCTAGTTACCAGCCCGTATTGTATCCACTGCAAAGAAGCACATAAGGACATCGAATCTATTCTATCCGGTGGAAAGGATAAAGTGAAGGTAAGTATTCGCTTTATGGCAGGTACAGATGATAAAGACTCCGATTTCTACCATCTCGTTGTTCAACTTTTTGATCTGTATCACACCCAAGGTCAGGCCGCCTGCCTGCTCGCTTTACATGAACTGTATGCAGAGCATGCAGACCCAGCGGCCTGGCTTGCTCGCCGGAAGACTTTGCAGACCACCGCTTACGACACTGCCATTCAAGCCCAAAAGAACTGGTGTCTGGAAAACAGTAGCCATTTTACCCCGGCGCTTTATTTGAGCGACCGGCCTTATCCCAAAGAATATCTACGTCAGGACATTCTGTATTTCCTGGACGATATCGCAGAAGAAACCCGTCAGGAACAACCGATCGCCAATAAAGATCGTCTGGCGTCATAATACACTTTTCGAAAAGAGCGGACATAGACCCGAGTGTCCTTAATTGTTCGGGGAATCATTAAAATGTAAATCTATTATCATGTTAAAGAATATCAAAAACCTAAGAGGAGCTGAGACATTGAACTCAGATCAACAAAAGGCCATCCAAGGTGGAGACGCGCTGTGTTTTGCTGGTTGTGCAGGTAAGCAACCTGGCGATCGTTGCCATATGGCTACCGTCCCTTGCAGAACCCTTACAGTGGTACTTGCAGCCCACAACTAACTTGTGATGCTAAGTAAAATTATCCCCGGGTTTTACCCGGGGGATACTTATTGTTCAGTAGAATCCCATTTTTGATCATTCATCTTGACAAAGAACTTCCCCACATATCGACAACCTGATGCCAAAGATTGTGGCCCCACTTGCCTGAGGATCATTGCCAAATTTCATGGGAAATCGATTTCTCTATCGGAACTCCGCAGACTCAGTGAGACTACACGTGAAGGAAGTTCGTTATTGGCATTAAGTGAGACTGCAGAAAAAATTGGACTGCGTACGCTAGGCGTGAAGTTGGACCTAAAGACCCTTCAAAAGGCAGATTTACCCTGTATTGTCCATTGGAACAACGATCACTTTGTCGTATTATACAAAATTAAAAAGGGCAATTACTACCTCTCCGATCCTGCATACGGATTGATCAAATTTAGCGAGCGAGAATTCCTTGACTGTTGGATGGGAAGGAACAGTTCGGTCAATGAAGTCAAGGGGATAGCTCTTTTGATCGAACCAACCGCTCGTTTCAAGGATTTCGACCCGGAGAATGGTGAGCAATTCTTTGGCTTTAGAAACCTGTTCACCTATGTAGCCCGTTATCGAAAATTCTTGTGGCAACTAATCATTGGACTGGGCGCCGGATGCTTACTACAGTTGGTGGTTCCCTTTCTAACTCAAAGTGTGGTAGATGTTGGAATCAAAAACCAGGACATTGGTTTTGTTTACCTGATCTTATTCGCTCAGGTGGCGCTTTTCCTGGGACGCAGCACCATAGAAGTAATTCGTAGTTGGATATTGTTGCACCTAAGTACCCGGATCAATATCTCGTTGATCTCGGATTTCTTTTTAAAACTCATGAACCTCCCCATTGCCTTCTTCGACAGTAAAATGACCGGTGATATCCTACAACGCATTCAGGACCATCGGAGGATAGAACAAATTCTGACTACTTCATCCCTGCGGGTTATCTTCTCCATGATGACCTTTGTGATATTTAGTTTTGTTCTAGCTTATTATAGCGGTTTGATTTTCGGCATCTTTATCACCGGTAGTATATGCTATTTCTCCTGGGTTCTTATTTTTCTTAAAAAGCGTCGCGAACTAGACTATAAGCGATTTGCGGCAGTGAGCTCGGAACAAAGTAAGGTCATTGAGATCATCAACGGGATGCAGGAGATCAAATTGCACAATTCTGAGCGACAAAAACGCTGGAACTGGGAACACGTCCAAGCCCGCTTGTTCAATATCTCGATGAAAAATCTGGCCTTGGAACAATATCAGAGCGTGGGATCCTCGCTCATCAATGAACTAAAGAATATAGTAGTCACTATGATTGCTGCTACTCTAGTGGTTCAGGGTAATATCACACTCGGTATGATGCTGGCCATCTCGTACATTGTGGGACAACTTAATGGTCCAATAGAACAGTTCATTGTCTTTATTCGTGAATTACAAGATGCCAAGATCTCTTTGGAACGCTTGGGCGAAATACACAATAAAAAATCTGAGGATGAGGACAATTTTCAAGGGATCACAAAACTAAATCTCCAAGAAGACATTGTCTTGGAAAATGTTGACTTTCGCTATCAAGGAAGTTTTGACAATGTACTTCGTGACCTTTCTTTGGTCATTCCTGCCAATAAAATCACGGCCATAGTTGGCACAAGCGGTAGTGGTAAGACCACCTTAATGAAGCTATTGCTCAAGTTCTATGCCCCTCAAAATGGACAGATACACTTAGGGGAACACAGTTTGGATTATATCACCAACAAAACCTGGCGCTCTCATTGCGGGGTTGTCATGCAAGAAGGGTATATTTTCAATGACACCATTGCCAACAATATTGCTATAGGCGAAGAGATCATTGATCAGAAAAAACTCCATCATGCCGTATCAGTAGCCAATATCAGCCAATTCATCTTGGGATTGCCAAGGAAGTTTGAAACGCAGATAGGGATGGAAGGAGTTGGACTAAGCACAGGACAGAAACAACGGCTATTGATTGCCAGAGCGGTTTACAAGAACCCGGATCTGCTGTTTTTTGATGAGGCCACCTCTGCCCTGGACTCCAACAACGAAAAGACCATTATGGAGAACCTCAACAAATTCTTCGAGAACAAAACAGTGGTCGTCATTGCGCACCGTTTAAGCACCGTCAAAAACGCAGATCAAATTGTGGTGCTCGACAAAGGGATGATCATTGAAAAAGGGACCCATAACGAATTGGTAGCTCAACGTAAGAATTATTATGAACTGGTTAAAAATCAATTAGAACTTGGAGCATAGCACAATTAACGCTCATAAATAAAGGGAGTATTATGCCATTGAATAATCAGCAGGAAAGAAGTACAGAAGTTCAGGACATCCTGAACAAACCCCCTAACTGGATGCTAATCTGGGGAAATGGGATTCTGCTGCTACTTTTTGTCTTTTTCTTCCTGTTCACCTGGTTTATTCAGTACCCTGATATTATTGAAACTGAAGCAATTGTAACATCCCCGAATCCCCCACAAAAGGAGTATGCCCAAAGCTCAGGAAAGCTAAAGACCTTGTTGGTGAGCGACAATCAACAAGTTTCTAAGGGAACTGTCCTGGCCATGTTGGATAATACGGCTCAGTTGGAAGATGTACTCTTCCTTAAGGCAATACTGGATACCATAAACATCATGAATAGTCCCTTGGAATTTCCTTTAGAGCAATTGCCCGGATTGTCTTTGGGGGAGATCTCATCGGCTTTTGTGGTTTTCCAAAATGATTACATTGAATACCGTCTATCCAGAACTTTAGATCCCCTTTCAAATGAGCTCAGTTCCAATGAACTTGCTCAATCACAATTAAGGCTGAGACTGGCCAATCTGGAAGCACAAAAGTCAATCGACGCCCGTAAAATGGAGCTATCCAAAAACGAGTATGAGCGCAACGAGTACCTCTATAAAAAAGGGGTGATCTCTCTGAACGAAATTGAACGGAAAAAACTAGAATTTCTGGATCAGGAAAAGAACATGCGCAATCTGGATTTGAGTATCTCCCAGATCCGTCAGAATTTGTCGGAAACCTCAGGAAATGCCACACAATTACAGATTAATGGTGAGATAAATGATGTTAGGCTGGCCAAGAAAGTAGTGCAGTCACTCATACAACTGAAAGAAGCATTGAGAACCTGGGATCTAAAGTATGTGCTTCGGGCAAATCGTTCCGGTCGAGTTTCATTGGTCAACATTTGGAATGAGGATCAGTATATCTCACAAGGAGATCTTCTCTTTACCATTGTACCCGAAGAATCGAGGGCTTTCATTGCTCATATTAAAGCACCTATTCACAACTCCGGTAAAATTGCACCGGGACAACGGGTAAATATAAAACTCCACAACTATCCTGAAGAAGAATATGGTAAACTAAACGCCACAGTTAGCTCAATGTCTGCCATCCCTAATGAGGACGGTTTCTATATGATAAAAGCTAGCCTTCCCGACCGCTTATTGACCTCCTATGAAATCGAGATACCGTTTAGAAGCGAGTTAAGTGGAACGGCAGAGATCATCACAGAGGACCTCAGGCTTTTAGAGCGGTTTTTCTACCAATTGCGTGGAATTTTTAACAGCTAACTCGATCGCACATCCAACGCATCCCTCAGGGCATTGCCCATTAGCATAAAGGCCATGACCAAACTCATGATGGCCAAACCGGGAATGATGGCTAAATAGGGTTTACCCAAGATGATATAGGCGTAGTGATCCTTGATGATCCCGCCCCAACTGGGCATGGGTGGCTGGGCGCCTATTCCTAGGAAGCTCAAACCGCTTTCGATAAGGATAGCAGAGGCAAAGTTGGCCGCCGAAATAATGATCACCGGTGCCAGGCTATTGGGCAAGACATGACGGGTAATGATACGCCAGTTGGTATATCCCAAGGCCTTGGCTGCAGTCACATACTGCATTTGCTTGACACTCATCACCTGGCCGCGTACCACCCGGGCCACTTCCACCCACATGGTCAGTCCGACCGCGATGAAAACCTGCCAGAATCCTTTACCCAGGGCCAAAGTGATGGCGATGACCAAGAGCAGCGTCGGAATGGACCAAGTCACATTGATGAGCCACATAATGGCATTGTCCACCCTGCCTCCATAATAACCAGCCACAGCCCCGAGCGTTATCCCAATGAGTAGTGAAATAAATACAGCCACAAAACCGATAGAAAGTGATATACGGATCCCTATCAACATGCGGGAAAGCAAATCCCTGCCGTATTTGTCCGTCCCCAAGTGGAAGGTCCTATCCTCGATATAGTACCTGGAAATTTGTTCAGGAGATCGAGCCAAAGGAAAACGTTCCAATGGCAAATTCTTTGTCAGGCCTTTACTCTCATCTCCAGTGTATTCAGTCACCTGGATACCTGAATCGGTAATTTTGACAAGACTTATAGGGATCTCAGTAGAAGTGGTCTTTCGCCCCAAGAAAAATACGGACACGGGACTTTGTTCGATCTCATCACCAGGAATGGTCAGCATGCGCACCTGGAAGCCAGGGGATCGGCTCTGAAGTGAAAGGTGCATCTCGTTGGCATTCCGAGAATTATCTGGCGCCAAAGCATAGGCAAAAATGGCTACCAGGACACAAACCCCAAGAAAGCTTAAACTAACAACGCCCCAAAAGTTCCTGAGAAACTTTCGGAGCGCTATTCTGGTTAATGAGTTTGACCGTTCTGCCACGCACTAAAGGTAGGCAATCCGAGGTAATCACGCCACGATTTCAAAGCTGCTAATTCTTGATCTCGGCAACCTTTCCCTGACGGATATTACTCATTTTAAGGTCTTGTAATACGTTTACGGCTTCTTCAACATAAATGTCCCCAGCCAAGTTTTTATGCCAACGTTTCCGCTTCTCACGCAAGGTGGTATCCTGACGCATCAATTCTACTTCATAAGGAAGTGAAGTATAAGACAACTTATTGTCGTATTCGCGTATGGCGTCGAATCGCTTGGACTCCTCCCTGCGCTTATCGATATCGGCTACATAGGCCTCGTAACTCAGATCGATCATAGTCTCTTCATTTCGATCTTTGATGTATCGGGCATTTTCTTCGATCAGTTGTACTTGTGGGCTTTGATCCATACGAGATTTACTCTTCGCAATGGTCGCCTCATAGTCTATGTACCCATCCCAGACGTCATAATCGGCTGGGGTAATTTTATCATAGGGCAATGGATTGTCATAATCGCGCTCTCCAATATCGATATACGAATATCGATCTGGCATAATCACGTCACTCTTCACACCCTCCAATTGAGTTGAACCTCCGTTGACGCGATAGAACTTTTGGGTGGTCAGTTTAAGGGCCCCCATGTCTCCCAGATCATTCTTGCGCAACCACTGGTTCAGATCGATCATGTTCTGTACCGTTCCCTTTCCATAGGACTGCTTACTCCCAATGATGATACCGCGTTTGTAATCTTGCATGGCAGCCGCAAGGATCTCACTGGC
The DNA here is from genome assembly GCF_002943755.1 of Aureitalea marina. Taxonomy (NCBI): domain Bacteria; kingdom Pseudomonadati; phylum Bacteroidota; class Flavobacteriia; order Flavobacteriales; family Flavobacteriaceae; genus Aureitalea; species Aureitalea marina. Next base: position 126,814 of record NZ_MQUB01000001.1, on the reverse strand, counting down.
AGAGGCTGAAAGCTCATTGACCAGGATCACCAAGGGACCATCCCATAGGACATCTCCACTACGATCCTTAAGTACCTCTTTCTTTTCTCCGCTGGAAGCTACCTGGACCACCGGGCCTGCTTCGATAAACAGACCGGCAATGTCTACGGCAGTGCGTAGCGAACCTCCACCATTATCGCGCAGATCCAGTACCAGACCTTCCATGCCTTCAGACTTGAGCTGCTCGATCTCCTTACGAACATCGGTGGCTGCATTTCGGTCCTTGTAATTGTCCATATCGAAGTAAAATGCCGGTAGATTGACCAGTCCAAATTTGCGCTCATCCTTTTGGATCACGGTGGACTTAGCATAGGTCTCTTCCAATTCGACGACATCTCGGGTGATGACCTCATCCTCTACGGTTCCATCTACTCGCTTGATGGTAAGGGTCACCTTGGTACCTTTGGGCCTTTGATCAGCTTCACGGCATCGTCCAGACGCATGCCCACCACGCTGACCGCTTCGTCCTCATCTTCTTGTTTCACCTTCATGATCTGGTCGCCAACCTCGATGTGCTCTCCACGCCAGGCCGGACCACCACTGATTACTTCCACTATCCGGATATAATCGTTTCTTTTTTGTAATCGGGCACCAATTCCCTCTAACTTTCCACTCATCCGCAAGTCAAAACGGTCCCGATCCGGCGGTGCGAAATAATTGGTATGCGGATCGAATTCCATGACCACACTATTCAGGAAATTGGCGAAGTAATCCTTGCGCTCCAGGTCGTTGGTAAAATCGAAATATTCATCCATCGAAGTTCTGGAGGTAGTACGGGCCTTTTCTTCCAGCTCGCTTTCGGGAGTGGCGGTATAGCCCTCTTCATTCTCTACCTTTTCCTTCTCCTCCTCCATCAGATCATAGAAATTCCCAATGGCTGTGAATTTCAGTTGCTTCCTCCAACGTTCCTTCAGGTCTTTTTTAGACTTAGCATAAGTCATATTCTCGTAATCCACATCGATCTGCTCCTGCTTGGAGTAATCGAAAGGTTGATCTAATATTTCCTTGTAATAGCCTTGAGCTTCACTTTGACGTTGTGCAAAACGTGTATAAACCAGATTAAAGAAGGTTAGATCCTTTTGCTGTAATTGATCGTCGATCTGCAGGCGATATTGGGCAAACTCTTCCATGTCAGATTCCAGGAAGTATCGCTTGAGGGGATCCATGGTGGTGAGGAAATCGTCGTATACACCTGCGGAGAATTCATCGTCCATATCCTTGGGAGAATAATGTCCGCGTTCCAACACATAGGTGATCAGATCGATCAGTAATTTATCTTTATCATTGTCCTCAAATTCACGGGTTGTAAAACTGCAGGAGGCTGCAGCAACAAGCACGGCAAGGAACAATACTTTGAGATTCTTTTTCATTAATCGCATACTCAGCATCTTTTAAACCCCTAAAATAGAGAAAAAACCGTGCCATGCCTGACACCCGGTACTAATTTTTTGTTAAACGGAAAATTGAATTTCAGGGGGTTAACAAGCCATTTAAAGCTCGTATTTTAGCGAATAGAATCAAGCCGTAAACAAGCCATGGAAAAACCACTGATCTTAGTGACCAACGATGACGGGATCACCGCTCCCGGGATCCGTGCCCTGATCAAGGTGATGAATAAACTGGGAACCGTATGTGTTGTGGCCCCGGATTCACCACAAAGTGGAATGGGACATGCTATTACGGTCAATGATACCTTGTACTGCGACGCGGTCGTAGTGGACAAAGACGCCCCTCAAAAGGAATATCGTTGTAGTGGGACACCCGTAGATTGTGTCAAGCTAGCGGTAAACGAGATCCTTGGCCGTAAACCGGATCTCTGTGTCAGCGGTATCAATCATGGGAGCAATTCGTCCATCAACGTGCTGTACAGCGGGACTATGAGTGCGGCAGTTGAGGCCGGAACCCAAGGAATCCCTTCCATTGGTTTCTCCTTGTTGGATTACTCCTTGGAAGCCGACTTTGAACCGGTTCTGGAACATGTTGAGATCCTAGCTAAGCAATGCCTTGAGCACGGGCTTCCGACCGGAGTGGTACTAAATGTGAATTTCCCGAAGGTATCCAAGGAGGGTATCAAAGGAATCAAAGTATGCAGGCAGGCTGATGCTCACTGGGTGGAACGATTTGATAAACGAGTGAATCCTCTGGGGCGAGAGTATTACTGGCTCAGCGGAGACTTTGTGAATAACGACAAAGGAGAAGATACAGACGAGTGGGCGCTGGCCAACGATTATATTTCGGTGGTTCCGGTTCAGTTCGACATGACGGCTTACCAGGCTTTGAACCAGTTGAACAACTGGAATTTTAGCCAATAACCGCAGATACTATATGAAGAAGGAAATTGGAATCGGCTTTATTACTGGACTTATTGTCAATGGATTAGGAGTGCTTGTCTGCGCGTTGATCATTGGTTATGTCAAGGGAAGTGATTGGGAGCAGACTTTGAGGTTCTACTGGGAATCCGACAACCTGTGGATGTTAATCACCCTGGGTGCATTGCCTAACTTGGCTGCATTCTTCGGATTCTTGAAAATTAATCGGGATTATCGGGCTCGTGGGGTCTTATTGGCGACCTTTGTAGCGGCCATTTCATCCTATTTGATATATTTCCTGTAGATGAAGTACTACATCATAGCCGGTGAGGCATCTGGTGACCTGCATGGGTCCAACCTGATGAAGCAGCTTTTGGACCTGGATCCCGAGGCCGAGATCCGTTTTTGGGGTGGTGATCTGATGGAGGAAGTAGGTGGCACTTTGGTCAAACATTACCGCGACCTGGCCTTTATGGGTTTTGTGGAGGTGCTGTTTAACCTCAGGACCATCTTGAGAAATATTTCCTTCTGCAAGGAGGATATTGCAAAATTTGACCCTGATCTGCTGATCTTTATCGATTATCCTGGTTTTAACCTGAGGATCGCCCAATGGGCCAAAGAGCAGGGATATAAGACACATTACTACATCTCTCCGCAGATCTGGGCTTGGAAAGAGGGGCGCATTAAAAAGATCAAACGGGATGTGGACGCTATGTATGTGATCCTTCCCTTTGAGAAGGACTTCTACGAAAAGAAACATCAGTTCCCTGTTCACTTTGTAGGCCATCCCCTAATCGATGCCATAGCGGATCGACCTTTGATCGATCCGATACAATTCCAGAGAGAGCACAAGCTAGACGATAGACCCATCGTTGCTGTTCTCCCGGGTAGTCGGAAACAGGAGATACGAACCATGCTGAAGGTGATGCTCACCCAAGTGGATCAGTTTCCGGACCACCAGTTCGTAATAGCCGGAGCTCCCAGCCAGCCGGATTCCATGTACCGGGAGATCATCGGTGATCGATCTGTAGCATTGATCATGAACAAAACATACGATCTGCTTAGCGTAGCCAGCGCTGCCTTGGTCACCTCAGGGACCGCAACTCTAGAAACGGCCCTCTTCAAAGTACCGGAAGTGGTTTGTTATAAAGGCAATTGGATCTCTTATCAGATCGCCAAGCGAGTGATCAACTTGAGCTATATTTCCTTGGTCAACCTGATATTGGACAAACCAGCGGTGGTGGAATTGATTCAGTCTGACTTCAATCCCAAGGCCTTGAATAAAGCACTTTCAGACATCCTGGATGACTATAACCGGGCAGTTCTATTTATGGACTACTACGACCTGGAAAACAAGCTGGGAGGCAAAGGTGCCAGCCGTAAAACGGCCGAGTTGATGGTAGACGCCGCGGGTTGATTCGATTTTTTTAGTAATTTCGGACAAGCCCTATGTCTATGAAACTACTAACAACCTCCCTGTTGATGGTTTTGGTCCTATCTTCATGCGGATCTTCCAAGAAGGTCGCAGACCATTCCAGTAAATCGAGTAATCATTCCAAAAATAAGACCGTTGATCCCATCATCGATCACGCCATTTCCTTTGAGGGAACCCCATATCGATTTGGAGGCACAAGCAAGAAAGGCATGGATTGTTCCGGGCTGATCTATGTTTCCTATCTAGAGGGCGAGATCCAATTGCCCCGTGTTTCTCGTGACATGGCAAAAACAGGCAAAAAAATAGCCTTGGCAGATGTTCGTGAAGGAGACCTGGTATTCTTCAGTACTTCTAAAAAGGGAGGTGGGATCAACCATGTTGGCCTGGTGGTTGAACGCAAAGGAGGACAGATCCGTTTTATCCATTCGACCACATCCCGAGGAGTAATTGTTTCCTCCATGGACGAAAACTACTGGCGAAAGGCATTTGTGCAGGCCCGCAAAGTGATCTGAACTGATTAACTTTACCATGCTTCCCGGTTAGACTTCCCGGTCTGACCATGAAACCCGCAAACCGTTATGTGATCTTTCGTTTAGCCCTGGCTTTTGCCACAGGGATAGCACTTGCCTGGTTAGTACCTTCGTCGACCAAGGTATTGGAAACAGGAATACTCCCAACAGTCATCGTCCTGATCATTGGGTTTTTTAGGCTCAGGAAAACTGGTTTCGAATGGGCAGCAAACCTCATTTTTTTGATCCTGGGCGGGCTAAGCCTACAGGCTTCATTACTGGAGAACGGACACTATCCCTTGAGCACAGCCATATGTTCGGATAAGGACCAATTGATCAAATTAGAGATTACCGCCGTCCGTAAACCCAATTCATTCTACCAGGTCTATGTTGCTAATGTAACACGCATGGATTCATCCCATGTCCATGGTCGTGTATTGCTGAGAACAGCACTCACAGATAGTCTGCAACTTATTCCAGGTGATCAAATGCTCGTATACGCGAACATGGACCAACTGGATGCTCCCAGCAATCCCGGGCAATGGGATATGAGATCATACTGGAACATCAAACAGGTATTTCATCAGATCAAATTAAATGCCTCACAGATACTCACGAAATATCCCAGGGAGCCCAATTGGAATAGTAGGATCTATCGGTTTCGGAAAAAGCTAATTTCAGACTTGAAGAGTTCCGGACTTGAGGAAGATCAACTTGGGGTAACCATAGCCATGCTCCTGGGGGACCGAAGCGGTGTGGATACCGAACTGCGCCAGAATTTCCAAAAAGCCGGTGCTATGCATTTACTGGCGATTTCCGGTTTGCATGTAGGCCTGATCTTTCTAATTCTTAAGTGGATCAGTCATCCGCTGGGACGTATACGTGGTACCCGATTCGTCCAGATCCTTTTCATCCTGACCGGTATCTGCGGCTTTGCCTGCATAAGCGGTTTGAGCCCGTCGGTGGTCAGGGCCTCCCTACTTATGATCGTTTATACGCTCACCCAATTCTATAACCGACCGGTGGATTCTACCCAGCTATTGAGCATGATATTATTGGGCTTATTGATCTATAGGCCCCTTTATCTGTTTGACCTGGGGTTTCAATTGAGTTTTCTATCCGTGCTTTCCATTCTGTGGCTCGCACCACCTCTGATCAACTCTGTAAAGACACCTTGGAAAATGATAAAATGGATACGGGGAATGGTCGCAGTCAGTATTGCGGCACAACTAGGTGTATTGCCATTGAGCTTGTATTATTTTCACCAGTTCTCATCTGTCTTCTGGATCAGTAGTTTATTGGTCATTCCCGCAATAGGAGTTGTTCTTGTTGCCGGGATTGTGATAACAGTGCTTGCTTTTTATCAGCATGATATCCCTTGGTTGATACAGGGCTATAATACATTTTTGGGAGAGCTTCTCAGGCTTATGGAGGCCGTCGGAACATGGGGGCCCTGGTTTGAGGATGTTCACTTCCCTTTAGAATATAGCCTGGCTAGTGCAGGTATTATTAGTGCGTTGGTGTTCTGGATCCATAGTAAAAATGGAATCTTTAGAAAGCTGTTCTTTCTATCGGTATTGGGCACAATTTCTTTGATTGCCTGGAAGGACCTAAAGAATTCCAAGGAGACCTTTTATGTTTTGCATCAGTGGGGCGAGACCCTGGTAGCCGAACAGCAAGGAGACCAGCTCATTTGGATGCATTCCGATTCTTTGACCACGGCAGAAGATAATTATGCCATTAGGGACCTGATCCGTCATAACAACACCAAACTAGCGAAGCATAAAAGCTATGAATATCTCACCTGTTGGAAAAGAGGTAAACTGCTTATTGTGGACAGCTTAGGCGTATACCCTGCTGGGATTCGATCAAATTGGATCTTGCTGACACAAAACGCGCCGATCCACTTGCAGCGCATGATCGATTCTCTTCGGCCAACTCAGATTATTGCTGATGGTTCTAACTGGCCCGCCTTGGTTGAGCGGTGGAACAAGACCTGCCTAAAAAACAAAATCCGCTTTCACTATACAGGCGAAAGCGGAGCTTATGTCGTTGATCTGGATTGATCAGTCCTGAAAAGTACTTACAAAATCCTTTTGATAGGTTTCCCACTTCTCCATGGTGGTGATATCCTTGTAATCGTTGGTTGCGATCATCTTTAAGTAGATCTCCAATTCCTGTGGGGTTCGATACCCAGGTATTGCCTGAATATACTTCCCTTTATCATCGAAAAAGGCCAAAGATGGATATCCACTCAGATTTAGGGCATCTGCAAAGAAATGGGTCGCATTTCTTCCCTTACGTCCTTCCTGATAATTGGGATTAGTATAAGTAAAGCCATCGTAAGTGATCTCTTCTGTTCCTTCGGCATTGAATTTTACCGGGTAATAATTGGCATTGATGTAAGCCACCACATCGGAATTGCTAAAGGTATTCTTATCCATGAGCTTGCATGGGCCACACCAGGTGGTGTAGACATCGATCATGATCTTCTTAGGTTCCTCCTGCTGAGCAGCAAGGGCTTCGTTCATGCTCATCCATTGGATCTCCTCCTGGGCGGTTAAAGCCAGTGAAACCAACAGACAAAACAGCAAGACTATCTTCTTCATATTTGGGGGATTAGATGGTCAATATAACAAAAAACGTTCCATTTCTGGAACGTTTTAAGATATGTGGTATGCAATTTTAACGGATTCCGTGCATCTTCTTGAGCAGGATCGGATTGATAATGATCATAATGATACCCGCCAATACAGGAATGGCTGTAAAGATCAGGAAGAAGGTAGACAGACCATAACTTTCCGAGATGGTATCGATATAACTACCTGTTAGTCCTCCTAATAAGTTGGCCACAAAATTAGATACAAACCAAATTCCAAACATCATTCCAACCAACTTCAGGGGAGCGAGTTTACTCACATAGGACAGACCTACTGGAGAAACACAGAGTTCGCCCAGGGTGTGGAACAAATAAGCGAGGATCAGGAATACCATACTGACAGAAGCTACGCGGGCTCCATCTGGTATAGTAGACGCCCCGTATGAAAGAATGGCGAAACCTACACCTACCAGAATCAGACCGATCGCAAATTTAATGGGTCCGGATGGGTTGAACTTACTCTCCCAGATCTTCGAAAAGACCGGAGCAAATAAGATGATATAAAGGGAGTTCAATACTGAGAACCATGAAGCAGGAACTTCAGTTGCATCAGCTGCAAATTCGCGGTTGAGCATCCAAATTACGATGCCCCAAATGATCACAAAACTCAAACCGAGCCAAACGTTGGAGATCGCATAAGCTCCAAAGGTCTGTTTGAACAGTAAGGCCAGAACGATGGTAATGACCACCATAGGAACCAGAGTGATAATTGCATTGATCACCTTAAAGGTCATGGCTGCACTCCCTTCAAGCGCTCGATCTGTATAATCTGCCGCAAAGATGGTCATAGATCCTCCGGCCTGTTCGAACGCCCACCAGAAGAATACCGTAAACAAGGCAAACACAGCAATTACCTGTATCCTATCTCGAGTAACCTTTGAGCTTTCAGCCTCTTCTTTGACATCTTCAAAGGCTTCTTTGGTTTCTTCCAAGGCATCTTCCAAGGTGTCTTCCACATCTTCTGTTCGCTTGGGTTTTAATCCGATATTACCAAAGATCTTCTGGGCATAATGAAACTGTAGCATACCGAGGAACATAAAAATCCCCGCCAGACCAAAGCCCCAGTGCCATCCGATCTTCTCTCCGATATATCCACAAAGTAAAATCCCGAGAAAGGCACCGGCATTGATCCCCATATAGAAAATGGTATATCCGGCATCCTTCTCCTTCCCTTGTGTCTTATACAACTGGCCCACTATAGAAGAAATATTCGGTTTGAACAATCCGTTCCCGATGATCAGACAGAGTAGTCCAATAAAGAAAAAGAAATCGGCGAACACCTCCAATGCCATAGATGCGTGTCCTATGGTCATTATCAAGGCCCCTAAAACAATGGCATTTCGATATCCTAACAGTTTATCGGCGATCAGTCCACCAAAGATCGGTGTCAAATAGACCAATCCTGTGTACCATCCATATAGAATCAGGGCATCGGCTCTTTCCCATCCCCAGCCCTCATCCAAAAGGCTTGCGGTCAGAAAGAGAACCAACAGGGCTCGCATTCCATAGTAGGAGAAGCGCTCCCACATTTCTGTAAAGAAGAGAACGAAAAGACCGGAAGGGTGCCCGATCACGGTTCGCTGATTGATCTCCGAACCACCAAATTTAAATTCCATAGGATAGTTTATTAGTTATTAGTCGTTTAGTTTTTAATCTCTATCAAAGTCGATCTTGGCTCACCCAGGCTGCGTTGGATAAACTGGGTCATCTTCCGATACAAATGCAGACGCGTATTTCCGCCATAGATCCCGTGATTCTTATCCGGGTACATCAGCCAATCAAAGTCCTTATTCGCTTGAACAAGGGCTTCGACCAAGCGATATGAATTCTGCGCATGCACGTTGTCATCTGCCGTTCCATGAACCAGCAAGAAATCTCCTTCCAACTTATCGACATGGGAGATCGGAGAGTTCCGATCGTAGCCACCAGGATTTTCCTGAGGAGTGGTCATATAACGCTCGGTGTAAATGGTATCGTAAAAACGCCAGCTGGTCACCGGAGCCACTGCTATGGCCATGGAAAAGACGTCTGCACCCTGGAAGAGGCAGTTAGACGACATGAACCCGCCATAACTCCATCCCCAGATTCCGATACGGTCGGCATCAATGTAGGATCGCTCTCCTAATTTTTTGGCGGCGGCGATCTGATCTTCTACCTCATACTTCCCCAATTCTTTTTGGGTCATTTTCTTGAAGTCCCGTCCTTTTAATCCAGTACCGCGACCGTCAACACAAGCGATGATGTAGCCTTGCTGAGCCAACATCTGGTGCCAGTAATCATTGGAACCGCCCCAGCGATCGGCCACGTTCTGCGATCCGGGGCCTGAGTATTGATACATAAAGAGGGGATACTCCTTGTTGGGATCAAAATCCAACGGTTTGATCATATACATATTTAGTTCCTCTCCTTTGACCTCAATGGTAGAGAACTCCTTAGGCGACAAGGCGTAAGTATTGAGCTTATCCTTTAACGCATTGTTATTCTTGATCTCTCGCAGTTGTTCTCCGGTAAGCGCTTGGTGTAAGCTAAATCGATAAGGAGTTTCCGTATTGGAAAAGGTATTGATGAAATAGGTGTAATCCGCACTGAAGGAGGCCGAGTTGGTACCCACCTCATTGGTCAATTGGATCTTGTTCTCCCCATTCTTGGTCACTGAAAATACATCCCGAACCGTGCTTCCATTCTCACTGCTTTGAAAGTAGATCCGGGCTGTTTTGGGATCGAATCCGTAATAACGGGTCACCTCCCACTCTCCATCGGTGATCTGGTTTCTCAATTGACCTTCCCTGTCGTAGTGATAGATATGGTTCCAACCACTCTTTTCACTGGTCCATATAAAACTATTGTCATTCAAAAAGGTCAGGTCGTCGGTAACGTCCACATAAGCGGCATCGCGTTCCTGATGAACCATTTTAGATGTGTTCTGAGCCGCATTCACAAAAACAAGATCCAATTCATTCTGGTTCCTGTTCATTAGCTGTACACTCAGGATATTGGGGTCATTACTCCATTTGATCCTGGGGATGTAGTAGTTATTGTAGGCAGACAGATCGACCTTGGTGGTCTTTTTGGTCTTTAGATCATAAATGTGCAGGGATACCTTGGCATTGCTCTCTCCTGCTTTAGGGTATTTGAATACCTCTTGGTGCTGGTACAGATCCTTGCCGTAGACATCCATGGAGAACTCCGGCACATCGGACTCGTCAAAGCGGATAAAGGCGATCTTATCCGATTTGGAATTCCAATCGAAGGCGCGCACAAAACCGAATTCTTCTTCGTACACCCAATCGGTTATTCCATTGATAATGCTGTTGTTCTGACCATCCTCGGTGACTTGAATTACACTTCCCGAACTGAGATCTTTAAAGAACAGATTGTTTTGATAGCCATAAGCGACCTTCGATGCATCCGGACTGAAGGTGGGTTCTTTGACCAGATTATTGGACAGCAAGGTGGTTGACTTATTGGTCCGATCAAAGACGAAGTATTTTCCTCTGGACGAACGACGATAGATCTGCTGAAGTTCTGCCGCAAGCAACATCCGGCTTTCATCATCACTGAATTCATAAGAGATCACATAATTGAGATCCAGCAGATCTTTGGTGTTTACTACGGTTTCGACTTTTTCGCCCGAAGTATAATCATATACATCGATGGTGGAGGCCTTGGCTGTCCTGTCGTAATTCAGCACAGAATACTGCGTTCCGTTATTCATGGGATGAAGGGCATCCAGCCGCTCTGTTCTAAAAGCGCCTCCCCAAATTTCTTCTAAAGTGAATTGATTTTGCTGAGCTGTGGTCAGTAAGGGTGCGGAAACCAGCAACAACAGCAGCAAGCGGAGATGAGTCTTGTTCAAGCCGTTAAGTTTAAGTTAGGCCAAGTTTAATAAAAATATACCGAAATAGCACGATTTTTCTGTTAAATGGCGGGCTTTCAGGAGGTTTCGAAAAGATCAGCTGTGCGGGAATAATAGTATCTTTGAGCTCCTAAGTTCAAGTATATGCCCGAAGCAGTAATCGGATTCTCCAAACTGTCCAAAGAACAAAAGATCGATTGGCTGGTCAGTCAGTATTTGTCTGATTCCTCAGAGGCCCGATCGACCCTGAAACAGTATTGGAATAGTGATGATAAGCTGCAGACACTACACGATGAATTCATTGAGAATTCCATCAGCAATTACTACCTGCCTTATGGGATCGCTCCTAACTTTCTGATCAATGAGCGTTTAATGACCCTCCCCATGGTGATCGAAGAGAGCTCCGTGGTAGCAGCGGCCAGTAATGCTGCTAAATTTTGGCTGGACAAGGGCGGTTTTAAGGCCGAGGTCATATCGACGGTCAAAGCCGGACAGATCCATATCAATTATCCGGGACCGACTGATAGAATGGAGCAGTTCTTTCAGGAACACAAGATGAGCTTGATCGATTCTGTTGGGGAGATTCAGCGGAACATGAAAAAAAGAGGCGGTGGACTTATCGACCTCGAACTCAAAGACAGTACAGCGGCTTTAGCGGGCTATTATCAGTTGCACGCAACCTTTCAGACTAAAGACGCTATGGGAGCTAATTTTATCAACAGCTGCCTAGAACAGATCGCTTCCACCCTCAGAGTTTTGGCCAAAGACTGGGATGGATTTGGTGTTCAACGCCCCGAAGTAGTGATGAGCATACTGTCCAATTATGTACCCAATTGTTTGGTGAAGGCCAGCGTGAGTTGTCCGTTAGAACAGTTAGCCAACAATGGTTTGTCCGGGGACGAATTTGCACGAAAAATGGTGCAGGCAGTCCAAATAGCCGAGGTTGAAGTGAGCCGGGCTGTAACCCACAATAAAGGAATAATGAATGGAGTGGATGCCTTGGTATTGGCCACCGGGAACGATTTCCGGGCTGTGGAAGCAGGAGTACACGCCTTTGCGGCTAGATCTGGACGATATACCAGCCTGACTCATGCTGAAGTGGTTGATGGTCAATTTAAATTTTGGATCGAACTACCTCTGGCTCTTGGAACAGTAGGCGGACTGACCTCGCTTCATCCATTGGTCAGACTTAGTCTGGATGTATTGGGCAAACCAAGTGCCCAGGAACTGATGGAGATCGTTGCCGTGGCCGGATTGGCCCAAAACTTCGCTGCTTTAAGATCATTGGTTACCATCGGCATACAACAGGGACATATGAAAATGCACCTGATGAACATCCTAAATCAATTAGGAGCCTCACCGGAAGAAAAGGAACTGGCCATAGAACATTTCAAAAAGGAGGCAGTCTCTTTTCAGGCTGCTTCAGAGTTTATCAGCCGAAACAGGGAATAATGAATCAGAGCACCTATTACAGTTCCGGCAAGCTGCTGATCAGTGGAGAATACGCCGTACTGGATGGTGCCTTGGCCTTGGCCTTACCTACGATCTTTGGGCAATCACTGGAAGTAACCAAACATAAGGATAAAGGATTTTCCTGGATCAGCAAGGACAACGATGGTCAAACCTGGTTCTCTAACTTCTCTGCTGATTATTCCTTTAAGACAGGGTCGGATCCGATATCAGATCGATTGGATCAGCTATTTCAACACATTCGTAAAAAACGACCCGAACTATTTAGTGGAGCCCAAGGCTATTCGTTCACTAGTCAAATACAATTTCCGCGCGATTGGGGTCTTGGCAGTAGCTCCTCGCTAATAGCCAACTTGGCCCAGTGGGCAGAGATCGATGCCCAGGAATTGTCCGAAATGACCTTTGGCGGCAGTGGATATGATGTGGCCGTCGCATTGCAGAATGAACCTATTTTGTATAGACGGACCCAAGAATTACCCGAGGTCCAGCCAATAAACCTGGATTGGTCGTTTACTGACAGGCTATTCTTTGTCCACCTCAACAGAAAACAAGACAGCCGGGAGGCAATTATCCAGTACCGGGCTATGACCCAAAAAGATGGCTTCATCCAAGAAATTAGCCAGCTAACCAAATCAATGGTAGCCTGTCCGGATATTGAAACATTCCAGCCGCTTATGGCACAGCACGAGATGTTGATCTCTCAAGCTATCGGAATGAAACCGGTTCAGAAACGTATGTTTCCGGATTATCCCGGGCAAATAAAAAGTCTCGGTGGTTGGGGCGGAGATTTCGTTCTGGCCGCAGGGGATCTAACAACTCCAGCATATTTCCAGTCCAAAGGTTATAACACCGTAATTGGCTTCAATGATCTCATAAAAAAAGCCCCTAAAAAGGGAGCTTTTATATTGCTAATTTCTTCTATCAATTAATAGAAAGTAGATCGGTTATCTTCGATATCAGCCTGGGTGCGCAACGCCTGATACAGATTACCCGCCACCTGAGGCGATATAGATGTATTGAGTTGGTTGGCGTATGACTCATAACTATCAAGAACCGGGGCCTCATTAACCGCCAATACCTTTACGATAAACACACCAGTGTTTCCATCGATAGGAGCTGTTTGCTCCCCGGCAGCCTTCCCAAAGGACGTACCAACTACCATTGGCTCAGTTCCGGCACCGGCTAGTGTTGGATTGGCCATGGTTACAGCAGTTGCATTCTTTACGGTAACCCCTTGACTTGATGCGATCTCTTCCAAGGTCGATCCACTTAGACCCTCACGGATCTTTTGGGCTTTCTTTTCGTTGCGGATGATCGGAGTAACACGGGCAGATGCCTCAGCTACACTCATCAGTGCCTTCTCTGAACTCTTCCGCGTTAGCTGCGCGATAACATATCCGGTAGGCACATTAAAACGTTTAACATCCCCTACCTTGGTCTCTTCTTCAAAGGCCCAATTGATCATTGATCGATTGTTACCTAATCCAGGGATGTTGGAGTCCATTTTTCCAACTCTGTTCACTGGTCTAACAGCAACACCTTGTTCTTCTGCAACCGTTCTGAAATCTCCATCCTGGGCGGCAACTTCCAAACCAGTAGCATTAGAGAATACCTGGTTCAATGTTCCTTCGGATGGTTCGATCTCTTTGGTCAGGGTTGCGATCTTCACAGCTCTTTGCAGATTCTTCTGATCTTCCACTTTAACTACGTGATAACCGAAATCGGTCTCCACCAGCCCAATGGAACCCACTGGATTTCCATAGATGAACTCATCAAAAGCAGGGACCATGAAACCTGGTCCGTAATATCCTAGCTCTCCTTCGTTCTCTTTAGTAGTAGCATCATCTGAGAAGTCGGCCACCAGCGATTCGAACTTACTTTTATCCCTCTTGATCACACTCAGTAAGCTATCCGCCAGCACTTCAGCTTCCTCCTTAGAACGAGTTACATCAGAGGCCGCTCTCAAACTTCCTTGGTAACGGATAAGAATGTGCTTAGAATTGACAGAGTCAAATTTTTGGGCAGCATCGGCCATTTTACTGTATTTGAAAGTATTGGCTACTTGGTAAGGTCCGTAGATCTCTCCCTTCTCAAGGTTGAAAACGGAATCCTTTACGGATGCAGGCAGATCACGTTCAAACAACCAGCGATTGTCAAAAGGAGTCTCAGAATTATTGGCCAGGTAATCGGCGTAATCGGTGGTATTGCGGAACCCTGGAATAGTATCGTTAGCATTGGTCACATTGTTGAAAATGACCTCATCCTCTAATGACTGTGCGATTGCCACACGAGCAGCCTCCACATCTTCATCTGATGGCTCCTCAACAAATGACACGTATTGAAGATCGACCATTGGATCTACTTCAAACTCGTCGCGATGTTCGCGAATATAGGCTTCGATCTCACTTTCAGAAACCGGTACGTCTTCGTCGGCAATCTGGGTATAAGGCACCTGTACAAATTCGATATTGATCTTGTCGTTCTCCAGTCTGTAAGCCAATTCCCCATCAGCCAAGGTTGCGATCATACCAGCTCTCACCATGTTGATGTAGGTGTTCTCCAGTATGCTGCTTCGTGTAGTGGTTACAAACTCTTGCCAGGCTTCCATCGCCTGCGGATTACCCTGGATGGAGGCGACATATTGGTCTACCAAAGCCAGGTTAAACTGACCGGTCTCATCCTGGAAACTTGGGTTACCAGCAAGGAAGGTAGCATAGGCATCATCCAACTGATCCTGACCAGCAGTAAGACCTAAGTTCTCATATTGTTGACGGATCAAGGTCTTGCGAAGTTCCTGCTCCCAAATGGTGTTTACTGCTTGGGTGGTACTGGCATTTGGCCCCAGCGAACGCTGATAAGCCTCTACCCGCTTGACAAAATCCTCTCTCGGAATATCCTCTCCATTTACCGTTGCTATCGTGGTTTGCGCTTTGTTGCTCGAAAAACCTCCATTTCGGATCACATCGGCCAGCACGAAAGAGAACAGGGCCAAGGCAATGATCACGATAAGAAAGATAGAACGTTGTCTGATTTTATTTAAAACAGCCATATCATGCGAATTAATAGGGGGCGAAAATACCATTTTCCACCCATTTTTAAAAAGAACAAGGCAAAAAAATAAACCCTTTCAGATTAGGCCTTAAAGGTCCTGAAGCACACGGAGTTCGACCAGTTCGATCTTGGTGTTGGTCACCTCGAGGATCTTGAAACCGAATCCCTCTATGGTAACGGTCTCATTATTCTCCGGAATCTCCTCGGTATAACTGACGATAAGCCCCCCGAGGGTCTCGTAATGTTCGCTCTCCGGCAGGTCGATCTTGTAGGTTTCGTTAATGTAATCTACCTCCAGTCGAGCAGAGAAGTGATAGATCTGATCGTCGATCTGTTCTTCGACCATTTCGCCCTGATCAAACTCATCTTCAATCTCCCCGAATAACTCTTCTACTATATCCTCTACGGTAACTATCCCGGAAGTTCCTCCGTACTCGTCTATGACCACGGCTATGCTTTTTCTTTTCCGCGTTAAGACATTGAGTACATCTTTGACCAGCATGGATTCCGGCACATAGACCACGGGCATCAATATCTTTTTGATGGTTGCCGGCTTTTTGAACATATCGAAGGCATGGACATAACCCAGGATATCGTCTATGTTCTCCTTGTAGACCAAAATCTTTGACAGCCCGGTCTCGATAAACATCTTGGTCAGATCGCGAGTTGAGCTGTGTAATTCTACCGCAACTACTTCCGTTCTCGGAACCATAACCTCTCGGGACCTAACCTCAGAGAATTCTAAGGCATTCTGAAATATCTGAATCTCGGAATCGACCTCGATCTGAGTGTCCACGGTCTCCATTTGCTCCGAGATATAATGGCCCAGCTCTAATTTGCTAAAGCTATGGGGAAGGATATCCCCTTCTGTTTTAAAAAAGACCTTTAGTACCATATCCGAAATCCAGATGACCAACTCGGAAATAACCGAGAACAGCAGGTAAAAGATATAGGCTGGTAAGGCAAAGATACGCACCAAGGTGTTCGAATAGATCTGGAAGAATACCTTGGGTAAGAACTCCGCCGTGATCAAAATAACAAAGGTGGAGATCAAGGTTTGAACCAATAGCGCCCATCCCCCTTCCAGGTCGATATAACGCATGATGAGCTCGCCCATAAAGAACCCATAGATGACCAGGGCAATATTGTTACCCACCAGCATGGTGGCAATGAATTTGGACGGTCTTCGGGTTATCCGATTCAGGATAAGTGCGAGAAAGTTCTGCTGCTTCTTCTCGATCTCGATATGGATCTTATTGGAAGACACATAGGCGATCTCCATACCCGAAAAAAAGGCAGAGAGGATCAGCATTAGAACGATCAGCAGAATTTGTATCTCCATCAGTGGTCTTGTCTGCGCTTCTCCAGGTTACGCCTGAACCGGCGCTTGAAGAAGAACATAAAAATAGCCACAAATGCAAAGAATACAAAAAGATAGGCCCGATCGCGATCCGTCTCCCAGTTGGTGATCACCAGATAAATGGAGAAGATGGCCATCAGGATATAGGCGTATTCGAAGATTTTATAGAGTTTAGTCCCCATCGGTAGTTGAATTATCGATTAACTGGATCCCATCGTTATCCCTGGAAAGGAAATTGGTAAAATCCTGGCTACTGTCAAAACGCCCTCCGTTATTAAAAGAGCCGTCCGCAAAGGTAATGGTATAGGGTTGATCCGTAAAGACCCATTGGGATTTCTGGTCCCAATAAAGTTGCTGGGCTTTGAGCTCAATACTATCGTGGGTCAGGATAACCACATTCTGACGCAGATCCACTATCCCGGTAGACTCATAGCTAATGGCGTAGTCTGAGGTAACTGTGGTCTTCTTTCCGTCATCGTAAAAATAAACAGTTACCCCGTCAGGGAATTCCTGGTAGGGAAATTCCATGTTCCTGTAATCGTAGAAAACCGGGGTAAGCATATTGGTCACAACCGCCCCGGAATCTGTATACTTGAAATTGACCCCTTTCCCAATACCAACCGGCTCGTTGTCCTTCAGATTGAGCTTCTGAATATTGCTGTAATTCCCTTCACAAGCAAAAAGCGCGATGACCACCACAGTCGCCATCACGCTCTTTACGATATATTTTAAGGAAAACATCCTTATAGATTAGGAACTTTAACGCTAGATCCTATCCAGCAAGAGAAGGTAACAGTTTGTCCTGCCATACTCTCACTGAAGATGTCCGTCTTACTAGGAGCTCTTTGTCTGTAGCTGCTAGCAGCCGCTCTGGCGTTTCCAGCAATGGATGCATCTACTCTAGCTGCTTTATCGGCCATCTGAGCCGCCAGCCAGTTTACGGCACGCTTCTCAAATACATTGCTACCACAATTGTTGGCACTCTTAGAGTACATCTGGGCGATCTTCAGGTAACATACACCCATGGAAGGTTTTTCTGCCAAGGCTTTGTTGTAATAACTCCTCGCCTTACCATAAGAACCCTTCTTACGCATGTTCTCGGCAATGCTATAGTAAACTTTCGCCTTGTCGCTTGGATTGGTCTCTAGTTCTGCAGCTTGGTTATAATATTCCAAAGCTGTAGAGGCATCACCATTTCGGTCTGCCAGACGTCCCAGATAGAAAGCAGACTTTGCAGAAGGCTCTAGGGTGTGCAGTTGCTGGACCAGTTCGAAGAACAGAGGAGTTTCACAATCTTTAGCGTTCAGACGACCAGCCGCTGAGCGCAACCAGTTGATGTTGTCCTTCTTGTTCGGGAATTCTTTTTCGTACAATGGGATCAGGTTTTCACAATCTGCGATATTACCCAATTTACCATTTACACTTCCCTTAACCTTACCGTAAGCTTTCAGGTTGGTCTCTGAAGCCTTCAGTCTTTTCTTTTCTTTAGAGCTCAGGGCCGTTCCGCCATCCTCTTTCTCACTGAGGGTGGTCACATTCTTAGCTAGAGAGCTCTCTTCAGATTCGATCTTATTGATTACTACATCGTAAAGATCAAAGACTTCCTGAATATCTTTTTGGCCTTCATTGAAAAGATCTACAGCCAGAGAAAAATAGGTGTATAGACTCTTAGGACTATTAAAGCTGGCCGCATCTTTTTTATAGGCTTCATCGAAGGCATTAAACTGGTCCATCTTGGACCCCATACTATTGTCAAACTTCAACTGAGCGATCTTAGCCATTACATTTCCCTGTTTGGTTCTGCTTGGATAGTATTCCATGCGCAGGTTGAAGTTCTGGATATAGTTATCGATTTTGGCCTTGTCACCTTTCTCGATGAAATGTTTGAACATCTTCTCACCGTATTGATAAGTGGCTAAGGAGTACTTAGGACACTCAGCAACGACTTTGTCGTAATGCGGAAGGGCAGCATCGTAATTCTTTGCCTTGGCAGGTTCTACAAACAAGGAGAGCGTGATAGCACAATCGTCCATCTGCGCCCAGGTCTTGCCTAGTCCAACCAACAATAACGCTGCGAGTAGTAAAACTTTCTTCTTCATCTTTTCCGTAATTATCGCGTTAATCATAAAATCTTTTTTCAAACCATCTGTCGTTGAGTGACAAACTTATGAAAGTATTGAAAAAATTCTCCTGAATCAAGCCAAAATCTTTCGTTCCGCGGACTCCGTATTCAAATCCAATGTTGATATTGGAGAATAATCGTCCCACTGGCAGACCTAATCCAAAAGATATGCCAAACTCATTAATATCCTGGCCATTTATGTTCAATCCCGTCTCTTCGAAACGGAATCCACCTCTGTAGACAACCCTTTTGAAGTAGTTTCCAAAGGCATTGTAGTTCGGTATAATGAAACCACCGATCTGGTATTTTTTAGCATCCTTAAACGTTGTGTCTTCCAATTCGAAGGATCTATTGGTGAAGTTACTGTTGGATTGTGCAGTGAATTCTGCTCCCAGATACCAATGTTTTGGCCTTCCAATCCCAACTCCAATGTCAAATTTGCTCGGAAAATCAAAATCCGTATCCCCAACAGGGATCTCACGGCTATCTATCTCTACTACATCTCCAAAATTGGTCACAACCACAGTTGCTCGTCTTCTTTCGTTTTCGGCGGTGAATCTGGACGCAGGTGCATAAGCTATCGCTGTGGATAATTCCAGGCGTTCAGAGACCATGGTCTTGTAGGTAGCCCCAAAACTGTAGCTGAGCCCAAGAATATCGGATTTGTTGAATTCGCGCGTCCCAAACTGCAGATCGTCCCGGTCTACTACATCAACGTTCTCGATATTTCCGAAGTTATAGTTCAACTCGGCCCCGATATTAAAGCCTTTAAATACATTATAGCCCAGAGCAAAGAAAACCCGGTTTATACCTCCAGTACCGTTTAGTTGCACAATTGAATTATCCGCCTCTGAACGAATCCTGTAGCCAACAGTTGTCAATGGCAGCAGTCCAAAGGAGGCACCTACTTTCCCCATGGGAATTCCCAATGCCATATAATCCAGGGAGGTCGTTTGGGCATTATCACTGTCTACAGCAGTTTTCAACTGGTTATACCTAAAACTACCTGCCATGGTAAAATTGACCAGCCCCAGATTTGCCAGGTGAGCAGGATTCTGTAGGTTCAGGTGAATACTATCACTGTAAACCCCAATACCTCCCATGGAACGATTCTCTACCGTACCCTTGAATTTTTCTTCACCCAGACCGTAAAATGAGTAGGGTGAAACCGTACCGGTCTGCCCTAAGGCCACTCCAGCAATCAACAAACAAAAAACAGCAAAAATCCGCTTCGACATTAATCGGAATTGAGTTCGAGTAAATAGTTAAGACCTTCCAACAAAAAATTGGAGTGCGCAAAGATGTCATTTTTTAAGTTGTCTCGCAAAAAATCGGCATCTCCGCCTGTTAAAATCACCATTAAATCATGGACTTCGCGCCGATAATGGTCAATGAAGCCATCTATCTCCAGCAATAACCCCTTCACTGCACCCAAATGCATGGATTGGGCTGTACTGCCTCCACCGTCCAAGTCAGGAAGCTCAGGGTCCAACAAGGGGAGTTTAGCGGTGAACCGGTGCATGGACCGATAGCGCATGGACAAGCCCGGTGATATCACCCCTCCCGTATACACATTGTTCGCATACAGAAGATCGTAAGTAACACAAGTTCCGGCATCCACTACAAGGACATTCTTGTCCGAATGATGTAAAGCAGCGGCAGCCATTAATCCTATACGATCTAATCCTAAACTTTCCGGTGTGAGATAGTTGTTCTCAAAGGGCAGAACAGACTGGTGTGATAACCAATGTGGTTTATGCCAGCTGTTGAGTACTTTGACTTGTTTAGAATCCAGTTGCCCGGTCGAAGCAACCAGAATTCGATTGACCTCCGGGTATTTCTTTCGGGTATCGCTAAGGATCGATCTGAATTGCTCAGGGCTGCAATCCCATTGTTCTATCAACTCCCTCTGCCGAAACAGTGCCCACTTGATTCGGGTATTTCCTACATCGAGGATTAATTGCATACAGTGACTTAAAGGCGTAAATGTACAATTTGACCTCCACCCCTCTTGTTAATGCTCTATTAAATTGAAGCTGCCCGTCCCACCTATTTTTTTTAAATTTATCCTTTGCAAAAGTGAAAATAGGGTTATATTTGCCCCCGCTGAATAAGCATGGTACCTTAGCTCAGTTGGTAGAGCAACGGACTGAAAATCCGTGTGTCCCTGGTTCGATTCCTGGAGGTACCACTTAAAGCACACAACCCGCACTCATCAGAGTGCGGGTTTGTTGTTTTATAGCGACCGCGCAAGCTTGCTTGCTGGCGGTCGGAATAAAACGGCAAACCGCAATCGCACAGCGATTGTAGGGTTGTATATTTTCAAAAGTGGAACCAAAGGAACATTGGACGGAGTCCAATGAATCCTGGAGCATATAAAGTCACCGCACCAACTGGCCCCTGCGAAAAGTTTAAGCTACCGCTTAATCAAACGTATCGTCGCCTTTAAATCATCGGAATAGACGCGCATGAAATACACACCCGCATCCAAATAAGACACATTTAATTGGGTGTAAGTACCTTCTCCTGTACCCCAGCCAACTTTCTTTCCGGAAATATCATAGATCTCGTAGGAGTCTAAACGGTAGAGGGAAGCAATTGTGAGTTCCTCTATAACCGGATTGGGATAGAATTTTACGTTTTGCTGAAACTTATCTTGTACGGACAATTTCGGCACGACCGAAATAGTTCCAAACATACTGCCAGCGTGAACATCGCACTGATAAGGATTCTCACCTTCCTGTGTAAACTGCCATGAAAATTCGGTATTCTGGCCCGAGATAATGCCACTGTCAAAAGTCTCGGTAGATCCTCCAAGACTGGTCACGGAATGTGGGGATCCATTTGCCCAGGTCCAGCGCACCGTATCATCGATCTCAATGGTAAAACTGGCATTGGCGCCATTGACACCCTGCTGCCAATCTAGATCAAATGTGGTTTGAGCTTCAACCTGCGTAAGAAACAAAAGGCATGCAATTGTTGGAATAATAGTTTTCATATAGGTGCTTTTTCAATATTCACAACCCTGAATTTCAGTATTTTAATACGGAAAAGCAAATTTTAGAACCAAATAGTTGGCCATAAAATCCGCTTTTTATGAAACTAATGAACCGCCCGTGTTGTTGCATATCGCGAAGGTGAGCTTGATGGTTCAGGTCATTTTTACCTAGGGGGATTGCACCCCCTCCCATTAACAAATTACCCAAACTCAGTTATAATATCGGGCACAGCCAACATCTGTTGATTATCATTCAAGAATCTCCTACTCTATTTCAAGAATACTCACTCGCTTGCCTCAGATACTGCATCAACAAATACTCGCCAATTTTGAGGGTCACCGTTAATTATAAAAGTCTTGGAATTCTTCAGCGCCCCGGTAAAAGCGCCAATTCCTGCTCCCACAGCACCTCCAAGCACTAATCCACCAAGACCTCCCTCTTCTTCGGACCAGACAAAAAACAATTCGTCGCCTGAACTAGCTGCTCCCGCCAATCCAAGGATCACTCCGCCCGCAACCGTACCCATTGCTGCATTATGTCCAACAGATCGCTTAGTCTTGATCATTCCAATTTGATCTACTGCTGTGGCTTTAACTACTTTTCTTCGAAATAAGTAAAGCGTATCTGCACTCATAGAGAGAACCTTCCCTTTGTCGAACTTGTTTCCGTTTTGATCATAGATCCGAACAAATAAGTTTTCCCTATCAGGAACAATCTGCCCATTGAGACTAAGACCGGTCAATAAGCAGCACAGCAACAACAACCGATATACCTTTTTCATAACCTGAAAGGTAACTCTGAAACCTCAACTTAGACAATGATTTTTATCATGTAGGTTCGGCAACAAGGATTCAGTCGATCGTTTCTTTCTTGACTCCTAATACTTCACTCATTCTTCCTTGAGGCACCATTCCCCACCCAGAGCAATTTATTCCGGTTACAAACAAAACACAAGTAATTAATAGGACCTTGATAAGGATTCATGAATAGTGTTGACGGAATTCATGAAAAGGCAAGGGTCAGTAGTCAGTAGTCAGTAGTCAGTAGTCAGTAGTCAGTAGTCAGTAGTCAGTAGTCAGTAGTCAGTAGTCAAAAATAATCGTTCGAATCACGAATCGCTATTCGCCAATCACCCCATTCACTCCACTACCTCAAAACAAGCGGCATCCTGTTTATAGGTATAGCCTCCTTTGGTATTAAGAAAGAAACAATCCCCAAAGAAGGCCAGCAAGTTGATCTCGTTGGTCTTTACCCTATACTCCAGGCGCTCCAGGACGGACCGATGGATCTTTAACTTTTCATCCCGAAATCCATCTCTGGAAGCAAAATAGACCAACTTTCTGCTCTTATCGGTATATATGAGTTTAGAAAAGCCCTTTCGAGGATCGTTGGTCTCACCAAAACGATCTTCGTATACTGATGTATTTGGAGGCAACAGGTCAAATTCTTCAATTTCCCGAATCATCCAATTGAGAGAAACTCCGCTGAGATAGGAGTTAAAGTAGCCACCTCCAACATCAGAATGGGCTCCAAAGAACCAGACCTCATTGACCACCTCATCCAAGTTTACTTCTTTGCAGTTCTCTACAAGAATACCATGGGTAAGTAAGGCCGGTGTAAAAACCGAGCCTCTATTATCATTGAGGGAAAGGGCCTGGGAAGCTCTTTTCACATTGCAAAGCTGGTCCAGGAATTTGGTCTCAGGCACATAATAATTGTCATCGTAATCAGGTAAACCCAGAGAGGCAACTGTATCCCATAGGCCCATGAATTCGATCTTGACTTCCTGCAGAGCTGCATCCTGACCACTCACCTTCCGAACATCGGCCCGCCTCTGATCCAAGGATTTTTGTCCTTTATGGGCATCGAACATTTTTCGCACGAAGTCTTGCCTATCGGACTTTTCGATTTGCTTGAGATCTACCAGTCCGGCAGAGTGAATAAAACCGGCCAACATTCTCGCAGCATATGCACCTCGGCTAAACCCAAAGAGATAGATCTCATCTCCCCTATCCTGGTCATAAGTCTCGGCTAGAAACAAATAGGCCTTGCACACTTCTTTCCGAATACCAGATCCGAATGCCATCCCGACCACATCTGCTCCGTTGCCAACACCTCTTAAATAAATGGCATTCATGGCAGGTTTGTCCTGCAAGGTCACCAAGTTGTATAGCTTGGAAATATTGGTGTGGCTCTCTTCGTTGTTGCTCGTCCCATCCAGAAAAACAAGCAATTTCCTAGGCTTGTCTTCTTCCAATTTAGGAATGTGGGAAACGGCATTGCGAGTATTGCACGAGCATAACATCAAACTGAATATGACCGCCATTAGCGCAGCGTATTTTATAGAAACCCTACTACTCATTTGAAGGACTCTTTTTAAAATGCTTACTGACAACTTTACTATATCGGCTGACCAGCTTATCAGCCGACGTAGGATCAGTTATGGACACAAGATTAACTCCGACCAGTTGATTATCCGGAGAACGCTTCAGATCGATTATCCTGGATTCTAAGACATAAGTCCGGGACAAGGGCGAGTTTTCCGGATCTTGCTTCTGTTTTTCGGAAGCTTGCTCTCCCGGCTTATCACTAATGATGACATTTTTTACGGCTGCAAAGACTACCCCCCTAATCCCCAAACTGTCTAAAAGAGACTGATTCGAATTCAAAAATTCATCAAGATTGGTAATGACCTGATCCGGTAAAACCGTATAGGAAGTGATGGCTTCAATTCTGCCATTGTCCATTTTATCCGCTATACGATCTTCAAAGAGCTGACGATTAGCCGGATCATCCGCTTTGACGGCCACCACAAAACTCTTCTTAGAATAATCCCGAAAATCCTCACTCGTCCAATAATCCAATACCCGCACCGGAGAGGAACAACTGGATAGAATGAACAGGAGTGTACTAAATGCAATGCAGCAACAGCGAATCAAAATGCGAGAGTTAAGCATTACACAAAAATCATGAACAATTTCGAATCTTCAAATCAGATGATCGACCAATTTCAAGAAAACTCGTTCCCGCCATGGACGAAACTGATCAAACCGTAAGGTGGTTTGTCCCTCATTTGCGTTTTCGGTTGAGCAAATCTTGCCCAATCTATGTGAAAAACTTCCTCATTTTTTGTCAATTCGTTGATCCTAATTTTGATTCACTCCAACGTTTTCGGGAGTGCATCGGCCCATTTTGAATTGTTTATAATTAGTTAAGAAACTCTTAAGCCGATGTAAAAATCATACTGATTAAATCGCAAAATTTATACTCAGATTCGATTGATTCCACGCGACACATTATGAGTATAGAATACATTATTAAGAGAGATTTCTCTGAGGTTAGCTTTGACCTTGAGAAAATTACACAAGCCATTTTAAAGGCCATGAAGGCCGTTGACACCGGCAGTTACGAGGACGCGCAAAACGTAGCAATAGCTGTCTATCAGGGGCTTTTGGAGCGAAAAGAGAAGGACGCCGACTACATTCCCATGGTCGAAGAGGTACAAGACATGGTCGAGACCAAATTGATGTTGAGTGCCTTCCCCGATGCGGCCAAGGCCTACATCCTGTATCGGAATAAAAGAGCACAGGAGCGCAAGTCCGACATCTTTGAAAAACGACTGAGCTTAAAGCCCTATGAGTACCCGCAACTGTACGAATATGTTCCGGCTATTCGTCATTCCTACTGGATCCATACTGAATTCAATTTCACCAGTGATATCCAGGATTTCAAATCCAGCTTGACCGAGGTCGAACGAAATGCTATCAAGAACACTATGTTGGCCATTTCCCAGATCGAAGTTGCAGTTAAATCGTTTTGGGGAAATCTGTATGCCCGCATGCCCAAACCTGAAATTGGAGCTGTTGGAGCCACCTTTGCCGAGAGTGAGGTACGTCATGCCGATGCCTATTCGCACTTGCTTGAGATTCTAGGCTTGAACAAGGAGTTCAAATCCCTTAAGAAAGTTCCCGTCATCATGAAACGGGTTCAGTATCTGGAGAAGTCCTTGAGAAACTCCAAAAGTGAAGACAACCGACAGTTTGCCGAAAGCATATTGCTATTCTCGCTCTTCATTGAGCACGTGAGCCTGTTCTCTCAATTCCTCATCATCATGGCCTTCAATAAACATAAGAACATGCTGAAAGGGATCTCCAATGTGGTGGAAGCCACCTCTAAGGAAGAACAAATCCATGGCGATTTCGGAATCGATCTGATCAAAGTTCTACGAGACGAGAACCCCCAATGGTTTGCTGATGGCTATCAGACGAACATTCAGGAGATGTGCAAGCAAGCCTTCGAGGCTGAAAGCGACATCGTAGACTGGATTTTCGAAGCAGGTGAATTGGAATTCCTGCCAAAAGACGTGGTCATTGAATTCCTGAAGAACAGATTCAACAATTCCCTGGAAAGCATCGGAATCGAGAAGATCTTCGAGGTGGACCAGGAATTGGTAGCGCAAACCGAGTGGTTTGACGACGAGATCATTGGCACCAAACACGGTGACTTCTTCGTGAAGCGCTCCATCAATTACAGCAAAAGAACACAAAGTATAACCTCCGACGACCTTTTTTAATCTATGCAGACACAAAAATCCCCCGACCAAAATATTGCCCAAAAGGCAAGCCCTAGTCAAGATCTACTTAACGCCCGAAAAGAAGCACTTAACCAAGCTGACGCAAATACCAGTGTTGGAGGGTTTGATTGGCTAAATGAACACAGCCGACATTTCCTTGCTGCGGGATATCTTACCCCAGGTGCAACCCCGGAGAGCCGGATTCGCGAAATAGCAGACAGAGCAGAATCCATTTTGGGTATACCAGGATTCAGTGATAAGTTCTACGGTTATATGTCAGAAGGATTTTATTCCCTGGCATCTCCGGTATGGTCTAATTTTGGAAAGCGTCGTGGGCTGCCCATTAGTTGCTTTGGGTCTCACATCGATGACGACATTGGGAACATTCTTTACACCCAATCTGAGGTTGGAATGATGTCCAAACTCGGAGGGGGAACATCAGGCTACTTTGGTAAGATCCGCCACAGAGGAGCACCTATCAAGAACAATGGGGAGGCTTCAGGGGCAGTTCACATCATGCGTCTGTTCGAATCCATGGTGGATGTGGTTAGTCAGGGATCTGTGAGAAGAGGCCGATTCTCACCCTATTTACCGATTGATCACCAAGATATCATGGAATTCCTGGAGATAGGAACAGAAGGGAATCCCATTCAGGAACTGACCCACGGTGTAACCGTTTCGAATGAGTGGATGCAATCCATGATAGATGGTGATGTAGAGAAACGAACGGTTTGGGCCAAGGTGCTGCAGTGCAGAGGAGAAATGGGATATCCTTACATTTTCTTTACGGACAATGCCAACAATGGCGCTGCCGATGTATACCGGGACAAGAATCTACCCATCTACGCAAGTAACCTGTGTACGGAGATCATGCTACCGTCCAATGACGACTGGTCATTTGTCTGCGTCTTGTCCAGCATCAACGTGCTGCATTATGACAAGTGGAAGGACACCGATGCAGTAGAGACCATGGTGCATTTCCTGGATGCCATCATCACCGAGTTCCTGGAAAAGCTGGAAAGCTATAGAGATTCTCCAAATAAGGACGACCAACAGACCTTCCTCTTTATGGAGCGGGCATATAACTTCGCAAAGGAGAATCGTGCCTTAGGTCTGGGAGTACTGGGCTGGCATTCACTGCTACAGTCCAAGCGATATCCCTTCGATAGCCAGGAAGCCTACGATCTGAACAGTGAGATCTTTGCCGCGATCAAAGAGCGATCCAATAAAGCATCAGAGTCATTGGCTCAGCGTTTTGGTGAGCCCAAGGTTCTGGAGGGTTATGGAAGAAGGAATGCTACCCTGAATGCGGTTGCGCCTACAACTTCTTCTGCCTTTATACTGGGTCAGGTTTCCCAGGGTATAGAACCTATCTGGTCCAATATTTATGTAAAAGATATTGCCAAGATCAAAACCACCATTAAGAATCCTTTCCTTGTGGAATTACTGCAGGAGAAAGGCATGGACACTCCGGAAGTTTGGAAGGACATCAGAAACCGGGATGGGTCTGTTCAACACCTGGAATTCCTGACAGATCACGAAAAAGAAGTCTTTAAGACCTATTCAGAGATCGATCAAATGCACGTCATCTATCAGGCAGCCAACCGACAGAACCACATCGATCAGGGACAATCCTTGAATATCATTGTGCATCCGGATATGCCTACCAAGGAGATCAATAAGATCCACGTTACAGCCTGGAAATTGGGTGTGAAGTCACTCTATTATCAACACAGTATGAATGCGGCACAGAAATTCC
Source organism: Aureitalea marina (assembly GCF_002943755.1). Lineage (NCBI taxonomy): Bacteria > Pseudomonadati > Bacteroidota > Flavobacteriia > Flavobacteriales > Flavobacteriaceae > Aureitalea > Aureitalea marina. Next base: position 98,673 of record NZ_MQUB01000001.1, on the reverse strand, counting down.
GTCAGAAGAAAGAATGTGCAAGCTGTGAAGCTTAGGACTGAAGTGTCCGACATTGCAATTGTAAGTGGCAGCCGAAGGAGCAATTCCTTCGGCTGTTTTGCATCAGAGAAACAACTTAGCACTCGTTAACACTCCTTCACACAAATAGGACGTTCGATCCCTTTTAGTCTTGTAATTTTAGCCCTGTATAAAACGACCATCGTCTTATGAAACCCTTCTTTCATTTTACCCTATTACTTACCTTCATTGGTCTGTCATTTAGTTGTCAGCAAATACCGTCCAACGATCGAATCACGGAGTCACGGTATTATACCGACTCCCTCTACAGCGAGCAACTCAACGAGTTTCGCAAGCATGATATCTTTCTTCCGGCAGGCTTTGATCCTGCTAAGCAATATCCCATTCTATATGCTGCCGACGGTCAGTTTGGTGGAGCGGACGATTATTTGAAGCGAACCCTCGACTCGCTTATTTTGGCTGAAGTCATTCCTCCAATGATATACGCAGGAAGTCACTCCAATTCTAAGGAATCGAAAATTGGAATGGGACAAGATGAGAATGGTAACACCTTTGCTATGCAGTACAGATTCTTCGAGTACGTGGAATCTGAAGATTGGGGAGATGTAGACCCATCCTTGGATCAAATCTTCCAGAGGCATATGAACTACTTTACCCAAGAGTTCATCCCCACTATCGAGAAGGAATTTAGTCAAGAGCCTGAAATGAAGGATCGGATATTCTATGGAGTCTCCAACGGTGCTGGATTTGGCGCTAATCTCCTCAACAAACAACCAGAGATCATAGGGAATTACATTCTGTATTCCACCGTAGGCTCTAATGCCAATGATAATCCTTGGAATGCCGATGTGACCTATCCCAATCTATACCTGCAATATGGCTCTGAAGAGGACGATGCATTCCGTGAAGAGTCCGAATTACTGGAATCCAAATACATGGAAAGTAATTCATTTGTCGATCTCAAGGTCTATAAAGGGGGACATGAAGAACGCATCTGGAAAGTTTTGCTCCCACAAACGCTTGGCGATATCTACAGATAGGATTTTCCGCTAATCTTTGGATTTTGCCTAATTTGGACAAAAACCACCATTATGTCGCTATCTAACGATCTGGCCAGACACTTTAGAGGACTTCACTTTGGACCCAGCTATGTTGGTTCAAACCTGAAAGATGCTTTGGAAGGGGTAGATTTCCGGGAAGCAAATACCCGGGTTGGTTCACTAAACACCCTTGCCATGCTCACCTTTCATGTGAACTATTATGTCTCGGCAGTTTTAAAGGTCTTCCAGGGTGGCAAATTGGATGCCCACGATAAATTCAGCTACGATTGCCCACCAGTTAATTCTGAAGAAGACTGGCAACAATTACAACAGAAGGTATTCGCAGAGGCTGAAACTTTGGCCGATATAATAGATGCCTTGCCGGCCGAACAGTTGGAAGGCCCATTCGATACTGGCAAGTACGGCAACAATTTTAGGAATATCAACGGTCTGATAGAACACACCTACTACCATTTGGGGCAGATCAACATCATCAAAAGAATGATTCGGGAAGGTTAGTACTCATAAGGATTTCACTTGTTGAATAGTCTTTTCCTTTTTTCTTATTTTAAGAGTCTAACCAATTAACTTTCAATCTACACTCATGAAACGACTTTCAAAAACTATTTGGCTTTGTATTTTGGTCTGCACCGGTGTCCAACTTAGTTATTCTCAAGATCAAGACAAGCCCAATGTGGTCATCGTTTTCCTGGATAATTTTGGCTGGGGAGAACCCGGCTTTAATGGTGGAGGAATTGTTCGAGGAACACCCACTCCCAGGATGGATCAAGTGGCCGCGGAAGGTCTCAGACTGACCAATTTCAATGTGGAAGTACAATGTACTCCATCCCGTTCTGCCCTCATGACAGGACGTTATGCTGTAAGAAGTGGAAACGCAACCGTTCCTGTTGGAGAGGGAGTTTACGGACTGGTGCAGTGGGAAGTCACCATGGCTGAGATGTTGTCTGATGCAGGTTATGCGACCGGTATGTTTGGAAAATGGCATTTAGGAAGAACCCCTGGACGTTTTCCAACGGATCAAGGCTTTGACGAATGGTATGGCATTCCAAATTCTACAGATGAGTCCACTTATTCTTCTATGGTGGGATTTGATAAAAGCGGGGTAGCAGAGACGTATGTAATGGATGGAAAAAAAGGGGAAACTCCTAAGGAGGTTCGCCCGTATCGGTTGGATTACAGACCACTTATCGATAGAGACCTCACAGACCGGGCACTGAATTTTATGGAAAGTAGTGTTCAGCAGAACAAACCCTTCTTTGTCTATTTACCGTATACAGCTACACACTTTCCCACTATGCCGCATCCCGACTTTCAAGGAAAGACTGGGAATGGTCCTTGGGCAGATCTATTATTGCAAATTGATTCCTACTTAGGCGAATTAATAGATAAGATCGATGAGTTGGGCATCTCGGAAAACACCCTCTTCATTTTTACGGCAGATAACGGACCGGAAGCACTAAATCCCAATAGCACCAATTTAACTGTAGAAACCTCCATTCAGGGTTCTGCCGGACCTTGGAGGGGAACACTCTTTACAGGGTATGAAGGCGCCCTGCGAGTCCCATTTGCAGCTAAATGGCCCGGTAAGATCCCTGCAGGATCGACAAGTGATGAGATCGTTCATGCCATGGATCTATTCCCTACCATCGCCAAGATTGCCGGAGGCACAATCCCCAATGACAGATCTATCGATGGTATAGATGTAAGCGAATTCCTCATGCAGAAAACAGATAAATCCGGAAGAGAAGGATTCATCGTCTATATGGGAAATGACATCTTTGGAGTGAAGTGGAGAAACTGGAAACTTCATTTTGAAGAACAGGAAGCCTGGAATACTCCAAAGACCACTTATACCATGCCTCGCTTATACAATTTATTGGAAGACCCACAGGAGAGAAATAATGTACTATTCCCACATACCTGGGTTCCCAAAGCTGCGCTTAATCAATTACAGGAACATGTGGTCTCACTAAAACAAAACCCTCCCATCCCAACAGGGCAAAAGGACCCATATAATCCAAGCAAATAACGATGTATACACGTAGAGTCTATAAAATACTGGATATGGCGAAGTGGACCCGATTCTCCACCTTTCTTTTCCTATTGATCATAGTAGTACCTATTGTTTTGCACCAGTTTTTCGACTTACAATGGCTAAAAATTCCCTGGACACCTCTGGCCCTGATCGGCACGGCCGTGGCTTTTGTGATCGGTTTTCAGAACAATGCAGCTTACGGACGCATCTGGGAAGCCCGAAAGATCTGGGGCGGGGTCGTCAATACTTCCCGCACATTTGCCATGTTCGTTCAGGATATGGTGACTAACGAATACTGTGAAGATGAGGTAAGTGATGAAGAGATCCAGGAAGAGATCAAAACCCTGACCTATCGGCATATTGCCTGGATGACGGCTCTTAGGCACGCCATGCGTGAACCAAGAAAATGGGAGACCTTACACAGGGAAAAATCCAATAGGGAATGGCATAAGGATATGCCGCCGCCAGAAAAGATCACTTCTCTCAAGGACGATCTGATCTGCTACATGGACCAAGAGGATATGGATTATGTATTGAGTAAGGGAAACAAGCAAACCGCTATTCTCTACAGACAGTCTCATCATCTAAGAAGATTAAAGGAACGTGGTCTGATCTGGGAATTTTCCTTCCTTCAATTAGAAGGTGTTTTGGAAGAGTTATTTACCCTGCAAGGTAAATCAGAGCGTATCAAGAATTTCCCGTATCCCAGGCATTTTGCCACCCTCAACCACTATTTTATGTGGGTTTTCCTGTTGTTGTTACCCCTCGCGATTGTACCACAATTCTCTGAGATTGGACAAGATATGATGGAGAATCATCCTTTTGTAGGGACGCATTTCGTGTGGTTGTCCATCCCCTTTTATCTGGCTGTTGCCTGGGTGTTTCATACCATGGAGCGCATTGGAAGAACAGGTGAGAATCCCTTCGAAGGTTCGGCCAATGATGTGCCTATCTCGACCATTTCCAGGGGAATAGAGATCGATCTGCGTCAAAACCTGGGAGAAACCAAGGAGGAGATACCCGATCAATTCCCTATGGTTTATGATACTCAGATGTAGCTTTTAGCTGAATTTACATCGCACAGGCAACCATCAATCTTCTCAGGCCGTCTATTGGACATGAGAAGAACACTTTCAACTATATCGACCATTGGATTAATGGCTGTTCTGGCCTGGAGCTGTCAAGATTCCGAACAGAAAAAAGAAAAAGCAGTCTATTGGGGCCCTGAGCAAGTCAAGGAACATTCAGCATCTTATCAGGACCCTGGTCTTTGGGACACCACCGCATTGAACATGGAAGTTCAATTAGTAGATCTGCTGCTGGAATACGACACCCCATTAAACCTGACTCCCTTCCCCACTCCAAAGTACAAGAGTCCCGGTAATGGCAATGAAATTCTAGAATTTCAGCTGGACACGGATTCTATCATTGGTCATACCGCCAGTCTTGGAAAAGGACCCCACAACGAATATTTATTTGAAGGTTTGGATACTGATCGTATCACCTATTTCACGATCTTGACCCTAAACCGTGGACGCAATCTGGACGACCATCCGGTCATTGCCAGCTCCCGTAATCATCCGAACTATATTGCTCAAGGCAGTCTTAATGCCAACACTCAGACCCGCATCGATTGGGTAGCTTTCCAAACTGTAGATGGAAATGCCTACGCGCTTGTCAATGGCAGATTGTTCAACCTGCAGGCGGGTCGGATCATATTGGCTAGTGTGCAAAGTGATAAAAGTGTGAGATTTTATCAGGCTGATTACCCGATCATGAGGTTGGACAACACAGACTTCAAACTACGTCAGTTACTAAGTGAGAGAAGCACGTCGGAATTCTTCGATTAGACCTTTCCTGACATTTCTCATATTATGTACTGTCCGATTTGCCGTTCTTGTATGTCATATGAGCCGTCCCACCCGTTCGAAATTTGTGATCAGACCTGGTAAAAGCAACCGGGGAGCGCGTTTTATTCAATTTTCACGGACTGCCAAATCACCTTTTCAAAAACTCCAATCCTTCTATGGGATCGAGTTAGAGCGCTTGAACATCCAACTCAATACAGGTATAACCCAAGATCAGCTGGATCCACACTGATGGAGTGAGATCAGGAGCGATATCAGGCAAAAAGCTCAGCTGGAAGACCGGCAGGATAAAAAAGCCCTTCTGTTAAGCGGGTTGCTGTTCTTTGGAGCCATTCTGCTTTTATTTTGGTGGATCGGATAGATACCACAGAGTCGATCGCAATTTTATAACTCCATTCTTCCAATTTTTTGGTAAATTCTACTTCTTAAACCATCACCTATCACTTCAATCATTTGACCCATGTTTAAACGATTTTATTTTTTGGGGTTGATCTTAGCTCTATTCTTCAATTCGAGCTGTAAACAAGAATCGGCTTCTCCCGCTAAATCCCTGGAAGATACTCTGGATGACAACTGGATCGCAGGAAAGGCTGAATACTTGGGATCACCCTATGTTACCGCCGGTAACCGATTGTACATGGTAGGACATCAGGATGGCAGTTTTCCAGAATTGGGATGGCACATCACTGGAGAGATGGGCGGTATCTGGAATCACCCAATCAAATTGATGGATGGCTTTCGCGCCCAACTGTCCGAAAACGGGAATACTGCTCAACTAGATGCCGCTTTCGAATTTAGGAACTACCCCATGGCGAATTCCCATCATTTTGAACTAGGTGAGATGGGATTATCTGTAGATCGATTTCAGTTTGTACCGGACAATACAGAGGGAATGGTGGTCCAATTTGTGATCCAGAACCAACAGGAAAGCGCTAGAGACCTGAAATTCCAATTCACCGGAGACGTCGACCTGATGCCAACCTGGCTGGCCGAGCGTCAAAACATCACCGATGGAAAAGATGAGTCTGCTTTCGATCCGGGTTATGATGCCTGGATAGTGAATGATAGCAGGAATGAGTGGTCGGTCATGTATGGATCTGATCGAGTTTCAGCTCAGCAGGGAGAAGCGAAATCAGACTACAAGGGAAATGGAATTTCCAACACCTTGGATTACGACCTGCAAATAGCTGCAGGCGGAAGAGAGCTTATCACCTTTTTCATTGCCGGATCCTATACCTCAGAATCCCAAACGAAAAACACTTTTCAGGAGTTACAACAAGGGTATTTCAAAATGCTTGAAGCTAAGAAAAATAGATATGAGGAGATAGCCGAACAAACCAAGCTGAGTATCCCTGACGAGCGCTTGAGTCAAACCTTTGAATGGCTCAAATACAATGCGGATTGGCTGATTAGGGATATCCCGGGCATCGGTAGTGGATTTGGTGCTGGTATACCGGATTACCCTTGGTGGTTTGGCGTAGATAGTGAATATTCACTGAGAGGATATATGGCCATCGGGATGGAAGACGTGGTTGATCGATCATTGAACTTCCTGGATAGCATTTCCATGGCGACCAATGGGAATGGACGCATCGTTCATGAGGTCTCCACCAATGGCGTAGTTTTCAACACGGGAAATATTAACGAAACTCCCCAATTCGCCTCAATCGTCTGGGAGGTCTACAAGTGGAAAGGAGATCGGGCCTATTTGGAAAAGTATTTCCCAACCGTGCAGGCTGGACTGGAATGGTTGATGTCTGAAAAAGATCTGGACGGTAATCTATTTCCGGATGGTTTTGGGATGATGGAGATTCATGGGCTGGACAGTGAGATGATCGATGTCGCGGCCTACACCCAGCGTGCCTTTGCGGATGCGGCGTCCATGGCCAGGGAATTGGGGAAGACGGATTTGGCATCCGAATACCAGGACCAGGCTGATGCCATGGCAAGGAAGATCAACGAAGACTTCTGGTCTGAGGAATTTGAGTCCTATGCCGATTTCATAGGAACAGATGAACAAGCATTGCGCCTGATCGAAGATGCCATTGTGAGGGCGGATACACTGGATAAACCATGGGCAGTAGAAGAACTTGAACAGACCAGGGAGTTAATCTTGGCTAATCCATCACCCACACCAAGACCCTTCGTTCTACATCACAATTGGGTGGTAAACACCCCCATGGAAATGAAGATTGCAGATCCGGAGAAGGCTCGCTTGGCCTTGAATACAGCGCGAAAATTTATTAATCCTTTCGGTGTTTTTGTAACGGGTATTGATCGAGACAAATCGGCGCTTCGTGATGATGGTTCTTTCGCTGGCAGCAAGGTTTTCTCTTACACTGGTGCTGTCATGACCTTACCAACCGGCGTACAAGCAGTTGCAGAGAATAATTACGGCAGGCCAGAACATGCTTTGGATTACCTCATGCGCATGACCAATTCTTTTAGCTACGCCCTTCCGGGTAGCATGTACGAAGTGAGTCCTGATTATGGCATGATTGTGCAGGCTTGGAATATTTACAGCTTTGCTGTTCCTATAGTCCATCAATTTTTTGGCATCGATCCTATGGCTGCTGAAAAGACCATCAGAATACGGCCACAAATGCCAAATAGTTGGTCTTCCGCAAGCCTTGAAAATGTTCAGGTAGCGGATAATAATATCAGTGTTTATTTTGAAGACAAAGACGGAGACATATTTTTAAATGTTACACAAAGTAATCCTGATTGGACCATCGTTTTGGAATGGCCGGAAGAAAAGGAAGATGCAGGAGTGACGCATGGTTTTGGAGTTATCGAGGCAAGTGGAGAAACCGAAGACATTAATGAGATTCTCACCTTGACTACCCAAGGCAAGGAAATATACATGACACTAGATAGGGTATCTTACCATCACGACGACCACTGATGAACAAATTCATTATCATATTGGCATTAACAAGTCTATTATTGGCTTGCAACCAAAGTCAAAGATCGGAGACGGAACAAATTGCTCAAGAGTCTATTCTCTACGATCTATCCCATAGCTATTCGGATGAAACAGTCTATTGGGTAACCGCCAGGCAATTTGAGCTAGATACCGTCTTTGCCGGGGATACAGATAAGGGATATTACTATTCAGCCTATGATTTCACCACGGCCGAACACGGAGGCACCCATTTGGACGCTCCTATTCATTTCGCCAAAGGCAAGCAGGCAGTAGATGAAGTCCCGCTGGAGAAATTGATCGGTCCGGCCATCAAGATCGACGTTTCCAAGAAGGCTTGGGACAATCCTGATTACCTGGTCAGTGTGGATGATCTGGTATCCTGGGAGTCCGATCAAGGCACTCCAATACCAGAAGGGAGTATTGTTCTTTTGTACACCGCTCATTCCCGTCATTACCCGGATGCCTTGAAATACCTGGGTACAGATCAGCGCGGAGATGATGCTATAGCTCTCTTGCATTTTCCCGGATTATCCCCGGAAGCCGCTCAGTGGTTAGTGGATAACAGGAAGATCAACGCCATTGGGCTGGATACTCCCAGTATTGATTATGGGCAATCTTCCCTCTTTGAAAGTCATGTGATCCTGCTTGGCGAGAATATTCCTGTCTTTGAGAATTTGACCAACCTCCAGGATCTGCCCGCATCGGGCTTTGAGATCATGGCCCTCCCCATGAAGATAGAAGGAGGCAGTGGCGCACCCCTGCGGGTGGTTGCGAGAGTGTCGGAATAACTCCCAAAATCGACCACTGGACAACCAAATTGACGCCTCAAACGTCTTTAGTATAAATCAAGTATCATGATTGCCAGCAAGACCTTTTTACGAGTTTTCGTTTTGACCTGCACTATCTTGCTGCTGCCCACCTTTTCCATGGCTTGCACAGTGGTGATAGCCTGGAAGGGAGATCGTGTTTGGGTGGGCAACAACGAAGACTGGTACGATCTGGACGCCAAGTATTGGTATGAGGCCCCCGGCAAAAAAGAATCTTACGGAGCAGTTTTCTTCGGTTTTAAGGGAGAGGGAAAATATGCCCAGGGAGGAATGAACGAAGCTGGGCTATTCTTTGATGGCCTTTACATCGACAAGGTCAAACTCGAAAAAGAAACCCGAAAAGGTAAAAAGGCCTCCCCTACCCACGTCTTTAAGAAGATGTTGCATCAGGCCGCTACGGTAGATGAGGCTTTAGAGTATCTGGACCAGTACTTTATACCATTTATTAAACATGCCCAAATGGTAATCGCAGATAGGAATGGAGACTATGCCGTGATCAATGTCAATGGGGTGACACGAAGAAAATTGGCCAAGGAATCTTATGTGGTGATAAGCAATTTCCCGGCCGAGGAAATAGATCCCGATTATGAGATTCCAGGATATGAAGAAGCTTGTTCTATTCTGGAGAACAGTGACAATCCCGGTTTAGAAGAGATCAGACAGACCCTGGATGTATCGCATCAGAACGGTAAGGTAAAAAGTGTTTATTCCAATGTATTTGATCTCAGCAATCAGGTAATAACTAACTACTACCTCTACGACTACTCTAAACCCCATATCATCGATTTTACCGATCGTCTTCCTGTTCCGGACAAGGCGGTTTACTTTGAGGAACTCTTTCCCACCAGGGTGGAAGAGGTTTCTACTTCAAATGATTAGGCAGTTCTACCCTTTTTTGAGTTGGGGAATATTTGGTAAATTAGTGTATCCTAAAGATTCGCTATGAAAACCTATTCTTCACGATTTGAAGCAGCCATTTCCAAACTTTATCAGGCCTTTCACCAAGGAAACTTGAATCCCGAATGTTGTAACCAATGTGCTGTTGGTAATTTACTGGACAATAAGGATTATTGGAAGCACTTTGCTAAATATCACGGATCTACAACCCTTACCTATGTGGGCCACGTAAATGAAGCCTTTGGAAAACGCTTCAACGGTTATAGCCCAAGTGAATTACTGTCTATTGAAAAGGCATTTCTCTCCGGTTGTGGATATGTCTTACCTATTAATGGCAGAAATTCGAAACCAAAGGATCCAATGAACAAAGACCTTCAATTCCACGGGCTGATCGCGGTGATCTCAAAACTCTGCGAACTGGAAAATATAGAGGATGTGATGGATTGTGAGGCGATCTTCTCTTACCAGCCTCAAGCCCTTGCTATCGCATGAAATTACCCACATTTTCTGAGAAGATAGTGCGAATTGGCTTTCAATATTTGACCTTGGTCCTGCTGAGTTTAGTGGTTATTGAATCGATACAGGCCCAGGAAAAAAAGAAGATACTGATAGATACCCTGGATGGAAAGTTGGATTTTACCCGTTTCGTCCTGGAAGCTGATGGGGTCTTACCGATTATTTCACCCATAACAGAACCAGCAGTTGGCTACGGTGGAGTGCTTGCGGCGGTCTATTTTATACCCAAAGAAGACCCGACCCACCGCCCCGATCTCGTCTTGGCAGCGGGAGGTCTAACATCCAATGGTTCCTGGTTAGCTGGCGGAGGATATATTGGATATTGGAATGCCGATCATATTCGATATCAGGGATTCGCAGGTTATGGAGAATTCAACTTGTCCTTTTACACCCGCAGAGGTCGAGAACTAGAGTTTCAGCTCAAGTCCTTCACCTTTATTCAAAGGGCCTTGTTTCGCTTAAAAGGAACCAACTTTTTCCTGGGAGGCGAATACAAATATGCGAATGTGGATATTCCGCTATTTGCAGGCAACGAAATAGTTGACCCGATAGACCTGAATCTGGTTAATAGCGGTGTCTCCCTAATCACCGAATACGACAGCCGGAATAATCCCTTTACACCATCGGATGGTTTAAAACTGCATCTGAGCTATGAGCAAAACTTTGAATTCTTGGGAAGCACCAAAGACTGGGGAAGGCTCAATTTTCACACTTATTGGTATTGGCCGGTCAGTGAAAGTTATGTTCCAGCCCTGAGGCTGGACGGCAGTATGGTCACAGATTCGACACCCTTCTACGCTAGACCGGATGTATATATGCGAGGCGTACCCGCTTTGCGTTACCAAGGACAGGTGACGGGTCTAATTGAGACCGAACACCTCTACAATTTTAATCTGCGCTGGAGCGGAGTAGGTTTTGCTGGTATGGGAGCGGCTTTTCAATCTCGAGATAATTTTGTTAACGACGAAGTGGTCTGGTCTTTGGGTGGAGGCTTTCGATATCTCCTGGCTAGGGGATTGGGCATACGAGCTGGAGCAGACATTGCCCGTGGACCTGAGGATTGGGCATTCTATATCACTGTGGGCTCAGCCTGGCTGCGATAAGTCGTCTACGCATTAACTGAGAAATATCATTCGATTTTTATGCCTGAAGCCTAATTTTGCTGATTATGATCAAATCCTTACGACAAGCTTATGCCGATCATTTCGAACTCGCCTTGCTGGAGGAGATAGAGGAGGTTGGCGTATTAAAAGAAGTCCCGGCTGGTACTACCCTTATGGATATCGGTCAATATGTTAAGAGCATTCCACTCCTATTGGAAGGTGCCATTAAGATCATGCGTCTGGACGACGACGGGGATGAACTGCTTTTGTATTTCTTGGAACGAGGTGATACCTGTGCCATGACTATGTCCTGTTGCCTGGGCCAGACTATCAGTGAGATCAGAGCTGTAACAGAGCTGGACACCACACTAATGATGATTCCAGTTCAAAAGATGGAAGAATGGACCGCCAAGTATAAGACCTGGCGCAACTTCGTTTTTGAAAGTTATCACCATCGATTAATGGAGATGCTGGAGGCAATAGATACGATCGCATTTATGAATATGGATCGGCGGCTCCTGAAGTATTTACAGGACAAAGCATCGGTCACTCACGAGAACATCATTCACAATACCCACCAGCAGATCGCTCACGAATTGCACACCTCCAGGGTGGTAATCTCCAGGCTACTTAAGAAACTGGAGTTGGATGGCCGAATTCACTTGGGCCGAAATCACATCGAACTGATCGACCTGGAACACCAAGTGTGACCCAGGTTACATATCTTCCGCAACCATTGTCTTAGTTTTGTATCCGGATACAAGAAGAACTTCCTTTGGAGATAACTGAATTACTGGGATATTTTGGAGCACTACTGATCGGGGTCGTACTTGGACTTATCGGTGGTGGCGGATCCATACTAACCGTACCGGTTCTGGTATACCTGATGTACATCAACCCAGTGACCGCCACGGCCTATTCCCTATTTGTCGTGGGTGTTGCCGCTTTGGTTGGAGCCTTTCGGAATATGCAAAAAGGCCTGGTGGATTACAGAACGGCCATTGTCTTCTCTATCCCTGCGTTCATTGCAGTTTACATTACCCGTAAGTTTATCGTCCCTGCCATCCCGGAAACCCTGCTGGATATCAATGGATTCATACTGGATAAACAAATGGGGATCATGATCTTCTTTGCCATCGTCATGTTAGTGGCAGCAGTGTCTATGATCAAGGATAATCGGAAGGAGCAAGAAGAGGAACTCGAGGTCAAATACAATTATCCCCTGATCGTGATCGAAGGCACCTTGGTAGGACTGATTACCGGAATAGTCGGTGCCGGAGGAGGCTTCCTCATTATACCAGCTTTGGTCCTGCTGGCAAGGTTACCCATGAAGAAAGCCGTGGCAACCTCCTTGTTGATCATAGCTATTAAATCCCTGATCGGTTTTATTGGGGATGTAGAATATCAATTCATCGATTGGCCATTCCTGCTACTCTTCACAGCGATTTCAGTGATCGGTATTTTCATTGGGATATGGCTGAATAAATTCATCGATGGCAAACGTCTGAAAACGGCCTTTGGCTGGTTTGTTCTGATCATGGGTATCTACATCATCTTCATGGAGTTAACCTCCTGATCCCTGTGTAACATAAGTTACTGCCCACCTCCTTTCTGGCCTATACATTTGTATTCAACTTTTAAAATCTAACTACTATGAAAGTTGAACAGATATACACTGGTTGCCTTGCCCACGCGGCATATTATATTGAAAGCAATGGCGAAGCCGCCATCTTTGACCCCCTAAGAGAAGTCATTCCCTATATGGATCGTGCCAAACGTGACAATGCGAAGATCAAATACGTGTTTGAAACTCACTTCCACGCCGATTTTGTCAGCGGGCACCTGGACCTGCAAAAACATACGGGAGCCCAGATCGTCTTTGGACCATCGGCCAAACCAGGTTATGATGCCATCGTTGCAGAAGATGGTCAGATCTTCCAGGTAGGTGATTACCAGGTCAAGGTGATCCACACACCAGGGCACACCATGGAGAGCACAACCTATATGCTCATTGACGAGAAGGGTCAGGAACACGGAATTGTTACAGGTGATACCTTATTCATTGGCGATGTTGGTCGTCCTGACCTGGCGCAGCATGTAATCGCAGATCTCACCGAAGAAAAATTAGCTGGTCACCTCTTCGATTCCTTACGTAACAAGATCATGCCGCTTAGTGACGACCTTATTGTTTACCCCAATCACGGGGCTGGATCTGCATGTGGTAAGATGATGAGCAAAGAAACCACCGATACCTTGGGTAACCAGAAAAAGACCAATTATGCCCTGAGAGCGGATATGACGAAGGAAGAATTTGTGAAAGAACTACTTACGGGTCTGACCACTCCTCCGGGTTACTTTCCGCAGAATGTGTTAATGAACATCCAGGGATACGAAAGTCTGGAAACCGTCATGGACCGAGCCAAGTCTCCCCTATCGGTAGCGGCCTTTGAAGCTGCTGCCAACGAAACAGGAGCCTTGATGTTGGATACCCGGGATGCCGAGGATTTCTCCAAAGGTTTTGTCCCCAATAGTATAAATATCGGGCTGGAAGGAAGCTTTGCCATGTGGGTAGGGGAAATGATCCCCAGCGTAAAGCAAAAGATACTGTTGATCACCTATCCCGGAAAACAAGAAGAGGCCATCACCCGTCTGTCCCGAGTTGGATACGACAATGTAATCGGTTATCTGGAGGGCGGTTTTGAGAGTTGGAGTGATAAGAAGATGCCATACAATTCGGTAGCGCGAATGGACGCTGACCAATTCCAACAGGCCTTCCAGGAGAACGAGGCACTGGTCTTTGACGTGAGAAAGAAAAGTGAATTTGATAGCGAACATGTGATCGGGGCAATTAACGTTCCGCTAAACCAGATCAATGAACACCTGGCCCAGTTCCCCAAAGACAAACCAATTGTATTGCACTGTGCTGGTGGATATCGTTCCATGATCGCTTCTTCCATATTGAAACAAAGAGGTTGGGATCAGATCACTGATGTGATCGGCGGTTTTAAGGCGATTGCCGAGACCGACGTACCCAAATCGGAGTACAAATGTCCCACCACTTTGTTATAGGTTAGGTTGTAAGGCCCGGTTAATCCGGGCCTTTTTTATGATAAATATCAGCTTATCTGACTAATGTAACATTGGTTACTTCCAGGGTCTGCAAATTGATATACATTGAAAAAATTAATACCTGACCTATGAAATCACATTATCAAGTACTGATCATCGGTGGTGGAACTGCCGGGATCATGACGGCAGCACAATTGAAGCGTAAGGAAAGGTCCTTAACCATAGCGATTATTGATCCGGCAGAATACCACTACTACCAACCGGCATGGACTCTGGTAGGCGCTGGTACCTATGACTACGAAAAGACTAAAAAACCCATGAAAGAACTGATCCCGGACGGGGTCGATTGGGTACAGGATTATGCCACCGGATTCACTCCAACCGAAAACGGTGTCCAAACCAGGGCGAGTGGAAGGATCAATTACGAATACCTGGTGGTAGCTCCTGGTTTAGTTGTGGACACTTCACTGTGCGAAGGCTTGACCGAAGCACTAAAAAAAGATAATGTTTGTAGTATTTACACGGATCCAGAAAAGACCTGGGATGTGATCAGCAAGTTCAAAAAAGGTAATGCTGTTTTTACTCAACCAACTACTCCCATAAAATGTGGTGGAGCCCCTCAAAAGATCGCTTATCTGGCCTCGGATCATTTCCGTAGATCTGGGGTGAAGAAAGACATCAATACTGTTTTCGCTACTCCTGGATCGGTGATATTTGGGGTGAAACCTATCCGAGACACCTTGACCAAGGTCCTGGACCGCTATGACATCCATTTTAAACCCTTCTATGCCCCATTCAAGATTGATTCTGACAATCAGATCATCTATTTCAAACATACGGCTCAGGGGGAGAATAAATGTGTAATATACGAGGATAACGAATTAGGTGAAAGCCTTTCCGGCGAGGCAATTATCGAGATGCCTTACGACATGTTGCACCTTGCACCACCTCAGGCAGCTCCGGAATTTATTCGTAATTCTGACCTATCCAATGAGGCAGGATGGTTGGATGTAGACAAACACAGCCTGCAGCACAATAAATACGAGAACATTTTCGGACTCGGAGATGTTGCAGCCCTGCCAACGGCTAAGACCGGGGCGGCAATCCGCAAACCGGTCCCAGTGGTTGTAGATAATATTCTTAAACTAATTGCGAGCAAAGCTAAAGGCAATAAATCATACGATGGATATTCTTCTTGCCCACTGGTCACAGGTTATGGTAAAATGGTTCTGGCTGAGTTTGATTACGGTGGTAATTTTACTCCAGACCCCAAACTGAAACAGATGTTGGTGTTTGACAGTTCCAAGGAGCATTGGCGACTATGGATGTTAAAGAAATACGGCCTGCCATACCTGTATTGGAACAAAATGATGAAAGGAAAAGAAGTGTGACCCGAGTTTGGTAACCCAGGTTACCGAAGAAGACTGATGTTCAAACTTTCTTTACAGAAAAATTGCCCATGATGGATTATTTGCTTCAACCCTGGCCCTGGTATGTTTCTGGGGCAGCCATAGCCCTGGTTATGACCATACTCTTGTTGTTGGACAAGAACTTTGGGGTATCCGGAAATCTCCGAACCATATGTAGTATTTGTGGTGCTGGAAAAAAGGCAAGTTTCTTTCAATTTGACTGGAAATCGCAAAAGTGGAACCTCTGGGTTCTGGTCGGTGCTATTATTGGGGGTTATCTGGCTGCCAATTTTATGAGCGATAACCAGATACCGGATATTAACCCAGTAGTGATCGAACAACTACAACAAGATTACGGATTTGCCAGTGCCGGCAGCAGCTATTTGCCAGCGGAGATCTTTGATTGGGAAAACGCACGGAGTCTTAAACCCTTCCTGATCCTGGCTTTTGGAGGATTCCTGGTCGGTTTTGGAGCCCGATATGCCGGCGGTTGTACCTCTGGTCATGCAATTTCAGGTCTCAGCGACTTACAGCTTCCCTCCCTGATAGCAGTAATAGGTTTCTTCCTAGGCGGCCTGATCATGGTTCATTTGTTATTCCCTTTAATCTTTTAAGTATGCGAACACTAGGATATATTTTTGCAGGACTTCTCTTAGGGATAACCATGTTCAAATCTGAGGCAGCCTCCTGGTTCCGCATTTTTGAGATGTTCCAGTTCAAGGCCTTCCATATGTACGGTATAATCGGTACCGCTGTGGTATTGGGCGTGATCATCGTACAGCTGATCAAGCGACGCCACATCAAATCAGTTTCCGGGAAAAACATCGAATTTCAACCTAAGAATATGAGTATCCCACGGTACCTGATCGGAGGGATCATCTTTGGTCTGGGTTGGGGTCTTGCGGGAGCCTGTCCCGGCCCTATGTTCACCTTGGTTGGAGCCGGATTTCCTTCCCTGATTATCGTGATTCTCTTTGCCGTTATCGGCACATTTATCTACGGCCTGATCAAGGATAAATTACCACATTAGGTAATCGATTTGTTGGGGTTTTACTAAATTAGACCTAGACCAACCTCAACCTTATGCGCTATTTTTTGGGGCTTCTGCTGTTTGCCTCACTCTCCTATAGTGTTCAGGCCCAGATCCTGAATGTAGAAAATCTTCGAAAAGTAACAGATACTGCTGGTTTTTCCGGATACATTGGCCTGGAGTTCTCCCTGGTTCGCAATGTGAATGAATTCTTTGGGATCTCCAATGACCTCTTGGTTCAATATAAAAAAGGGAATCATCTGGCTCTACTGAGAAACAATGTGAATTTCTTAAAGATCGATGGTGAGGACTTTGCCAACAATGGCATCACCCACTTGCGCTACAACTACAAGTTCCGGCCCATGATTCGCTGGGAGTTCTTTGCACAAGCTCAGTACAACAGGGTTGCCTTGATCGACTTCAGGGGATTATTGGGTACAGGTCCCAGATTTAAATTGTCGGAGAAAGAGAAGTACAAAATTTACATTGGAACCCTGGTCATGTACGAATACGAGGAGCTTTCTGACGGCACAGGCGATATTTTCAGGGATGTTCGCGGTAGCGCCTATCTATCGATCAGCCTTTACCCGAACGATCGCATGTCCTTTGTGAGTACAACCTACTATCAACCACTATTCAGAAAACTGAATGACTACCGAATTTCCAGTGACTCCACCTTCTCTCTGGACATCATTGACAAATTACTGCTGTCCATTACCTATCGGTTTTTTTACGATCCTTTTCCAGCTCAGGACATTCCCACATCTCAATACAGGTTCAGTACTGGACTAACCTACACCTTCGATTAGTTCTTAATTCTTTTGTAAGTATTCCGGGCTTCCGCGGACTAGTTGTTATATTTAGAGCTCAATTCAACTTTAATCCATCGTTCCAATCATGGCCGATCAATCCTATTACGACCCGAAGGACCTCAGAAAATTTGGTAAGATCACCGACTGGCAAGAAGATTTAGGCAGCAAGTTCTTTGAGTACTACAATAGTGTGTTTCAGGAAGGAGCGTTGACCGCCAGGGAGAAATCTCTGATCGCACTTGCCGTTGCACATACTGAACGCTGTCCCTATTGCATAGATGCCTACACCAAAGACGGCCTGCAACGCGGAATCACCAAGGAAGAGATGATGGAAGCTGTTCATGTAGGAGCAGCCATACAGAGTGGTGCTAGCCTGGTGCATGGGGTACAGATGATGAATAAAGTGAATAAACTGGACGGATAGATCGTCCTATGCTATGACCAAGATCAAGACACAATCCCTAAAAAAAAGAGACAGCGAATTGGCCCAGGCCAAACGTCAGCTGGAAATACTGTCCAACGGCATTTTCCAGGATGGAGAATTACCCACATTCGCAGAAAAGATAGCGGAGAATGGACATTTCCCATTAAGGCCGCGTAGACTTGAAATTTTACAGATCAACGTAGGCTATATGTGCAATCAGGTCTGCGAGCATTGCCATGTCGATGCAGGTCCTGACCGAAAGGAGATCATGACACGAGAAACCATGCAGCAATGCCTGGATGTGATCAAAAGAACTGGGGCTCATACTCTGGATCTGACCGGGGGTGCCCCAGAAATGAATCCGGATTTCCGGTGGTTTGTGGAAGAAGCTGCCAAGGCCGGGATTTCCGATTTCATTGTCCGATCCAACCTGACCATCATTCGGGCCAACAAGAAATATTACGACCTGCCGGAGTTCTTTAAAAAGTACAACATCCATGTGGTGAGTTCCATGCCGCATTGGACCCGTGGCAAAACAGACAAACAAAGAGGAGACGGTGTCTTTGATGCTTCTATAGAGGCACTAAAAATGCTGAATGCAGTGGGATATGGAATGCCGGATAGTCCATTAAAACTGGATCTGGTCTATAACCCGAGTGGTGCTTTCCTACCCGGAGATCAGGCTGGGCTTCAGGCCCATTTTAAAAAGGCCTTATTAGAAGATTTTGGAATTCAGTTCCACGATCTATTTGCCATTACTAATCTACCTATTTCGCGCTTCCTGGATTATTTAATCGCCTCAGACAATTACGAAGATTATATGTATGCTTTGGTAGAGGCCTACAACCCGGCTGCAGTACAAAACGTTATGTGCACCAATACCTTATCGGTTAGTTGGGATGGATGGTTGTACGACTGTGACTTCAACCAGATGTTGGGCTTAGGCGTAGCGAGTCCGGTAAAGCATATTAGCGAGTACCAAGAAGATTTACTTCAAGACAGGAAGATCGTGATCTCCCAACATTGCTACGGATGTACAGCGGGAGCTGGAAGTAGTTGTCAGGGAGCTGTAGTCTGATCACTTATTTGAAATAGCACCTAAATGTCCGAGGAATTACTCATTATTTTTGTTCGTAACCCGGAACTGGGAAAAGTTAAGACGCGCCTGGCCAAGGATGTGGGAGACGAAACTGCCCTGGCGATATATACCTTTCTGTTGGAACGAACCAAATCCATCACCTCCGGGTTGAAACAAGAAAAACAGGTTCATTACTCAGATGAAATTGCGACAGATGACCTCTGGCAGGATTTCGGATATCACAAACGGATACAAGCAGACGGGGACCTGGGCGAAAAAATGCAAAGCGCATTTGAACAAGGATTTGAGGCCGGATTTAAGCGAATTGTCATCATAGGTAGCGATCTTTACGACCTGGAAAGTGAAGACATTGTAAAAGCATTTGAGCAGTTGAAGCAGCACGATGTGGTACTGGGACCAGCTCAAGATGGAGGCTATTATTTGCTGGGCATGTGTCAAATGGTCCCTGGGATCTTCGCGAACAAAACTTGGGGAACCGACCAAGTCCTCGATCAAACCCTGGCCGATCTGGACGAACATTCGGTCTGCCTTCTTAGCGAACGGAACGATGCCGATTATCTCTCTGATATCATTGATATTCCAGTCTTTCAGCCTTTTTTAAAACATATAAAACATGATTAAACGCATACAACAGGCCTCTGAATTCTTGCAGGACCGCGGATTTGAAAATCCCGAAATAGGGATAATACTGGGAACCGGACTCGGTAAACTGGTGGACCATATCGAGGTCATCAATGAGGTGAGCTATAATCACATCCCCAACTTTCCAACGGCAACCGTCGAATTCCACAAAGGCAAACTCATTTACGGTAACCTGGCAGGGAAAAAGGTGGTGGTCATGCAAGGCCGATTTCACCTATACGAAGGATACAGTTTGTTCGATGTGACCTTTCCCGTTCGCGTGATGAAAGAATTGGGTATTAAACGACTGCTGGTGAGCAATGCTTCCGGAGCGATCAACCTCAGCTTTAAGAAAGGGGAAATTATGCTGATAGACGATCACATTAACCTTCAGGGAGGATCACCTCTGGCATTCAAAGGAGTAGATCAGTTGGGTGTTCGCTTTGTCGATATGATGGAACCCTATGACCGGCAGATGAACGAAAAATTAACCCAGATCGCTAAAGCTCAGAATATCACTTTGCACCAAGGTGTCTATGTGAGCGTCATGGGGCCTCAGTTAGAGACCCGGGCAGAATATCGCTACTTGCGAACCATTGGCGCAGACGCCGTCGGGATGAGTACTGTGCCGGAGATCATTGTAGCCAATCACTTGAAAATTCCGGTGTCCGCTGTATCGGTTTTGACCGACGAATGTGACCCGGATAATCTACAACCAGTGGATATCGACGATATTATTGCCATGGCCAGCAAAGCCGAACCGAATATGATTACCCTCTTTACCGAATTGATCCACTCTTTGTAATTTCGATCCGGATAATTCGACCTAAAAGAACAAATCAACATACTGATGAGCTATCTACAAACCACTCACGACGTCTATAAGGATGCTGCACTGACCCCGGATGTGGGCCTTTGTTGTACCACCAACCCAGTCTGGGAGCTACCGGGCCTGACCATTCCCAAGATCATGCAGGAGATGAATTATGGCTGTGGCAGTACTGTTCATGCCAGGGACCTGACCGGTAATCCCAAAGTACTATATGTTGGGGTTGGCGGCGGAATGGAACTTCTCCAGTTTGCCTATTTCTCGCGTCAGACATCAGGTGTGATCGGAGTGGATGTAGTGGATGAGATGCTGGAAGCATCAGCCCGTAATTTTATACAAGCAGAAGAGCAAAATCCCTGGTTCGACCGTAGTTTCGTCGATCTGAAAAAAGGAGACGCCCTGAACCTACCCGTAAAGGACAATAGCATAGATGTGGCTGCACAGAATTGCTTGTTCAACATCTTTAAAGAAGATGATCTAAAAAAAGCCATAGACGAAATGTACCGGGTATTGAAGCCTCATGGACGACTAGTCATGAGTGATCCCGTCTGTGAGCAACCCATGAACGAGGCCCTGCGCAATGACGACCGCCTACGCGCACTTTGCCTCAGCGGAAGTTTACCCATAGACGAATATGTGAAGGCTTTGACCGATGCAGGCTTTGGCACTATCGAGATCCGTGCCCGGAAACCGTATCGCATCTTGGATCCCAAGCACTATCCCACTGAAGAGATGATCTACATAGAAAGTATAGAAGTGGCGGCTATTAAAGATCCCATGCCGGCTGACGGACCCTGCGTGTTTACAGGGAAGGCCGCTATTTACTTTGGGGACCAAGAATACCTGGACGACAAAAAGGGACATATACTATTAAAAAACCAACCCATTGCCATTTGCGACAAGACGGCTGCTAATCTCGCTGACCTGGGTCGTGACGATATCTTTATCAGCCCTTCCACCTATCACTATGACGGAGGAGGTTGCTGCTGATTAATCATTAACTTTGATGTTTAAATCAGAAGGCAGATGAAGAAGTATTTAGACTTGATTGCCGAATCCTATTCCGGATACTGGAATTATCTGCTCGATGAGATCACCCGCTTCCACTGGGAGAATTATTTCTACGGCCTTATACTGGTGTCATTGATCGTTTGGGCGCTTGAAATTCGATTTCCCTGGAGAAAAGATCAGCCAATCTTCCGAAAGGACTTTTGGCTGGACACCTTCTATATGTTCTTCAACTTTTTCCTGCTCAACCTGATCGTACTCATCGCCCTGTCCAATGCGGCATCTCAGTTATTTGAAGATCTCTTGTCCCTGGCTGGTCTCTCAACTTTCAGCCTTCAGCTTTTCGATATTGACGACTTGCCCCTGGGCCTGGGCCTGTTGATCTTTTTCCTGGTTTCTGATTTTGTGCAGTGGAATACCCACCGTCTTTTGCATCGGGTGCCCTGGCTGTGGAATTTCCACAAAGTACACCACAGTGTGAAGCAGATGGGATTTGCCGCTCACCTCAGATACCATTGGATGGAACCGGTGATCTACAAATCTCTCTTATACATCCCAATAGCACTCATTGGCGGATTTGACGCAAGGGATGTAGCCATTGTTCACTTCTCTACCCTGGCCGTGGGTCATTTGAATCACGCCAACCTGGGTTGGGACTATGGTGTTCTTAAATATGTCTTCAATAACCCTAAGATGCACATTTGGCACCACGCAAAAAAACTGCCGGCCGATGTAAAGTATGGGGTAAACTTCGGACTAACCCTGAGTTGTTGGGATTATCTCTTCGGTACAGACCACATTCCGTATGACGGTCGTGATATCGAATTAGGGTTCCCCGGTGACGAGAATTTCCCGGAAGATTTCCTGCACCAGGAAATGTATCCATTGGGAAGTTCTAAGAACTAATTGAAGACTCTAGCTATGAAAAATTTGATGATAATTGGACTACTTGTCCTGAGTATGACCTTGTCCGGCCATATGATGGCCCAACATACTGAGAAAGGGCAGGCTCCCAATCACGATCAGTGGACCGCCCTGTTACAAAAGCATGTGGATGCTGCGGGATGGGTTAATTATACCGGTTTTGTTGAAGATCGAGATGCGTTGAAAATCTATCTGGATCTACTCCAAAAAACACCTCCTGGAGATCACTGGTCCAGGGAAGATAAATTAGCCTATTACATCAATGTCTACAATGCCTACACAGTCGAGTTGATCCTTCAGAACTATCCCTTAAAAAGCATCAAAGAGATCAATGCTCCCTGGAATCAAAAAATCGTCCGCTTGGGAGAGGATGAGCTTAGCTTGAACGACGTTGAGCACGAAATTTTGAGAAAGATGGACGAACCACGTATCCATTTTGCCATTAATTGTGCTTCTGTCTCCTGTCCCAGATTGCTGAACGAGGCTTTTACACCAAACAAGTTGGAGGCGCAATTGGATCAATTGACCAGGGAATTCCTGAACAGCGATAAGAACCAATACGAGGGAAAGAAGGCCAGGATCTCCCAGATCTTTAAATGGTTCACCAAGGACTTCCAGGTGGATGGTAAAAAGAATGTGATCGGTTTTATTAACCCTTACCTGGAAACACCCTTGGACCCAAAGACCAAGATCGCTTATTTGGAATACGACTGGAACCTAAATGAGCTGCGCTAGATAGACCCAATGCTTTCTGTTGTTGTCCCCATACTGAACGAAGCCGAAACCATCCTGGGATTGCTGCATCAACTTCGAAATGCCTCTTCCAGCGTGCAACAAGAGGTGATACTTGTGGACGGGGGTAGTGAAGACGGGACCACGGTCCTGGTCCAGAATTATCTTAAGAATAATCCCGAGCTTGATATTCGGTTGCTGCGCTCGCAGCGCGGAAGGGCAAGGCAAATGAACCTGGGCGCGAGAGTTGCCAAGTTCCCGATACTGTATTTCTTGCATGCGGATTCCACACTTCCCTCCGCATTTGAACAGTTGATCGTTTCAGCATGGGAAGCTGGTAAAAGAGCAGGGTGTTTCCGAATGCGTTTTGACAAGAGCCACCCGGTGCTTGGTTTTTCGCAGTGGTTCACTCGTTTTAATCACCCCATGTTCCGGGGGGAGATCAGTCCTTATTTGTAGACCGTCAACTTTTCCTGGAGATGGAAGGATTCAACGAAGACTTTACCATATACGAAGATTGCGAGTTTATCGGCAGGCTATATCAGCAAACGGATTTCACTGTTCTGCCTGATTATATTACCACTTCTGCCAGGAAATATGGCGAACTCGGTACCTGGAAACTGCAATACCATTTTACGGTGATCCATCTGAAACGTTGGTTAGGTGCCGGACCCAACCAACTACATCAGTATTACAGACGGCATATCGCTTCCTGATCTTTCCTATCTTTAAGGGAATGGAGACAGCGACCATTCTAATCTTGATCGTCTTGGGTGCCGGGGCATTGCAAGGCGTGATCTATGGTTCTATACTCTGGAGAAACCACAGCATTCATCGGCTGTCCTTTCGTTTCCTGGCTGGTATCCTCTTATTCTTTTCATATAGACTCATCGTCGAAATCCTGCATTATCTAGGATGGGGAACCTATGAAGACCCCTTGTATTATATCCTTCTTGAATTCAACTGGATCTATGGGGCCTTGATCTACTTCTTTGTGCGCACTTATGTGAATCCCGCCTACCAATGGCAAAAAAAGGACTGGATCCATTTTATCCCGGTCGGTATAGAGACCGTCTGGAGTTTCTTTATTAAGGCACAGAATTTTTATTGGGATGGCACTAGAGAGAGTTTATCCTGGTTGGGATACTGGGGCTATGTGATCTGGGTGCATCACCCAACCATGATTTTGGTCTCTGCCGGATTAATCATCTATTACGGCATTCAGTGCTGGAGACTGCTAAATAACCCACCTGATGTCCATGGATATAAACTCATCCCTCATAGCATACAATGGATAAAACGGGTGATCATTGTGCTGATGGCATTCACGATATTGTTCATGGGAATCACCTTGATCGACTGGCTGTTTTTCGATTTCGCATTCAATACCTTTAACCTTCCAATTTTTATTGGCATGGCGGCCATTACCTATTGGTTAGGCCTGGAAGGATTTTCCAGGCGAAACACACCGGCCTTTAAAGTAGTGGACCTGCCTTCCGATGAGGAAATGAAAGAACTCCAAACCCTTTCCAAACGCCTGGACAAGGCCATGAAGGAAGACCAGTTGTACAAGAATCCAAACCTCCACCTCAGAGAATTAGCACAACAACTGCAGGTGAAGCCGTACATACTCACCCGACTGTTCTCAGTGGTATTAAATACCAAGTTCAATGACTACATCAATGGTTATCGCCTTGATGCGCTGAAGGAATTAATGAAAGATCCTGATAACAAAAAACTCACCCTGCTAAGCCTGGCCTTTGAGGTAGGTTTTAATTCCAAAGCTTCCTTTAATCGGGCTACCGTGAAGCTGACTGGAAGATCACCTAAACATCTTCTGGACGAATAAAAAGTCCAAAAAAAAGGTCTCAATTAGATAATCGAGACGACTGCTACCCCCTGTGCATCTCATATTTGTCAAAAATTCAAACAGATGCGACAGCTTATCCTTTACCTATTCATCATAACATCAGCCATCTCCCAGGCACAGGTCAATTACGGAACCCCAAGTCCCGAAACTCCTCTCCCGGAGGTGATCAATAAGCTTGAGAGAAAGTTATTGGTAGAGCATTTTCCTAAGGTCAACCATCCCGTTCAGATCGAATCCAACTATTACTGGAAACATGCTACGGTAATCTATTCTAAAGAGGGTCCGGTAACCATAGTTGAGTTTGGGGCTTATCTGTATTACAATGATCAATGGAATTTAAGACAACAATACCCAATAAAAGACTTTGACAAATTCTTCGGGACCAAGAACGAGCAACTATTGCAAGGACAACCTTATGTCTGGACAGAGAACTGGCGAGTTGGCGATTCGCTATTCGGTGGTTGGGCCCTTTGGTATTTTATCGGCCTTACTCCCGAAGGCGATCGCATCTGTGGCTACCAAACCATACATACCACATCCAATCTTTTAACATCAAAAAATTAAGTTATGAAAAAGTCTATCCTATTTATTTTGATTGTCCCATTTAGCCTTTTGGCTCAACACTTAGAAGTCGCAACTCCAACCCAGATCAGCTGGCAGGGAAAGGCGGCTTATAGTTCTTATTCACCCGAAGGCAGCTTACAACTTCTATCCGGAAGGCTTAGCCTGAAGGACGGAGTAATTGACACCCTGAACATTGTGATCGATATGCGATCGCTACAACAGGAGAACCAACAGTTGAGAGATCATTTACGCGATGCGGATTTCTTTGACGTGGAACGCTTCCCGGTAGCCACTTTCATCTTGACTGAGCCTTTAAAGCAGGCAACTGGAGAGGTGGAACTGGTCGGAAATCTGACCATCAAAGGCAACACAAAAGAAGAGCGAATTAAAGCCAATATCTCGGAGAGTTCCCAAGGCCTCAGCCTGCAATTTGAACACCAAATGGACCGAACCGAATACGGGGTCACTTTCAATTCGCCATCCTTTTTCGAGAATCTTAAAGACCAGGCCATAGACGATCATTTCAGTCTAAAGGGAACCATCCAATTTACCTCCCGCTAGGTCAGAAGTACTGGCCGATCCCGAAGACAAATCCACGTGTGGCATCCTTGGTAATTCCGTAGCCATAATCGATGCGGAAAACAGTATTGAAGATAAACTTATGGATAAAACGAACCCCTAAACCGGGATAGACGCGGAGGTTTTGATTATCGCCAAAATCACTGAGGTCCCCTCCCGGATTACGCCAACTTCCGGAATCGATAAAGGCATTGCCCTGCAGGACAAACCACTTCTTTTCGAAAAGGGTGTATCGGAACTCGGTATTGAGGACGATAGAACCGGTTCCTCTATCGATGGTGTTTCCCACCCCCCGGATATTCAGGTTATTGTCTACAGCAAAGGGAGCAAAGGGAGAATCGGAATTGGTGGCCAAACCAATGCGAAGGCGGTTGGCCCAATTGCCCTTTTCGCCTACCCGCTTGTAGTAGATAAAGTCGTTTCGCCAGATAAAGAAATCGGGAAGGACCTGGTCAGAACTGATCACATATTGGAGGTTTAGCTCATTTTTGAATCCGTTAAGCAGGTAGTAATAGAAATCCACCTTGTTGTACTCATAGATCCCCTTGAACAAGACCTTGTCTACGTTCAGACCTTGAGGAACGTCGGGGTCTGTAGCTCCTTCCAAATACGAATAGTCCTCGGCAAAGAAATTGACCCCGGCAGAAATGCGGTGCCTCAGTGAAGGTTCGTACAATCCGAGTACTTCAATTCCTGTATTGTTATA
Source organism: Aureitalea marina (assembly GCF_002943755.1). Classification (NCBI taxonomy): domain Bacteria; kingdom Pseudomonadati; phylum Bacteroidota; class Flavobacteriia; order Flavobacteriales; family Flavobacteriaceae; genus Aureitalea; species Aureitalea marina. The sequence goes on along the minus strand of NZ_MQUB01000001.1, from coordinate 71,746 downwards.
CCGGTAATCTGCTGCTCCCTGATCCAGGAATACTGGTTCCAAGGTGGTAAGATCCTGATAGAAAACCGAGATCCCCAACTTGCGAGAGAACAAATAGGGTGCTCGGAGTCCTAGACCAAAAGAATTGAAGATATCTCGTTGAAAGTACCCTCCAACTATGATGTTTCGCCCCAAAGCATTGAACTCGTAAAGGCCCAAGCGATAAGCAAATTCATCGTCGTTAGTGGTGTAGAAGTTGGCTGAAGGGATGATGGTGAAATTCTCTTCTACCCCGAAGACAACCTCTACATTTCCCGAAGTCGTTCTGTTGACCTTGTAGTAAGCGTGTGCTATTCCAGGTAATTGCTTCAGTCTTCTAACATCTTCGTCCAATTGAGTTGAATCCAAGGTTATTCCTTTCCTAACGGAGGATATCTTCCGAATAAAGGACGTTCTGGTCTTCTTGTTATTTTCTACGAGGATCTCCTCGACGGTCTGACTAATAGCCGTCTGACATACACAGACCAATAAAAAAGTGTAAAAAAGATGCTTCAATTCCGGCTGTACTGTTCCCGAATCACGGCTTCAACAGGTTTGTTTTGAGGAGTAAACTGAGCATTATCCGGTCCTCCGGATTCTTGATGATTGATGAACCATTTCCATACGAATCCCCCAGAGAACCAGTCCTCCTCCCAGATCTCCTGGAAGAGGGCCTGGGTAGTTTGGGTCTGGGCCTGGAGATTGACCTTACTAATGGTCCAGTCACTGTTCCAGGGTTCCTTACCGGAATAATCCATACTGCGATAACCGTATTCGGTGAACACAACAGGACGATCGGCAGCAGAAGAAACATCCTGCATCTCACTTTTCCAGTTCTGCCAACCATCGCGGGCCTCCGCTACTGAGGGAGTTTGAGAATCTGAGACCGGGAAATAAGCGTCTATACCGATATAGTCCAATTGCGACCAAAATGGGACTCTCTTGTATTCATCCCAATTGGCGGCATAGGTCAATTGACCTGTATAGACCTGGCGAACTTCGTCGATCAGTGATGTCCAAAATTCTGGTCTGTTCATGATAAACTGTTCCAATTCGGTACCAATACAGAAGATCTCCACGCCTGTCTCCTCTGCCAATTGGGCAAAGTCCAGGATGAACTTTCGGTAACTACTTTCCAGTGTTTGCCAATCATCTTCGGTTTTCATTGTGATATAGCCAGTAAATTCGCCCTGCCATATCCAAATTTGGGGTTTAAGCATGATCGAAATCTCGTTGCTTTTAAGCACCTCAATGTACTGCCTGGCCCCTGCTCTTGTTTCTCCAAACCACTGCCTTTCGGTGTTGTAAATAATGTTTGGATTGTCTTTGGACCGCAGGAAACCAAATGGCATGACCGATGCAAAATTTGCATGTAGTCCAACCAATGGTTCTACGTTCCTTTGTTCTACTTGGTCGCGAGAAGCTACAAAGCTTACGCCATTGATCTTGGTTTTCTGCGTGGCACAACCAAGAAGCATGAAAGCACAAAGGACTAAACAGATAGGCTTGAAAATGGTCAAAACGATCACTCTTTGAACCTTTCAATGTAGGTCTTTTTATCGCTTCCCTGTCTTTAGGACATCTAAAAATCAGAAGACCGCCCTCAGTCCCAGATTGAAGGTCTCTCCAAGCCCGGTATTGTTCCCACGGACAAAATTGGTATACAAAGCTTCTAAATTGAGTTCCTGGGTTAGTTGATATTTGGCCCCGCCTCCAAGGGCAGTAAAATCCTGTGCAAAATCGTTACCTAGGTCCAGTAGCTGGGAATGCTGAACCAAGGCCTGTATCGTAAATTTTGAACTAGGAAAATAACTGAAGAACACTCCGGGTGTAAGCCGCAGGCTATCGTTGGCAAAACTTTCGTCATTATCTCCAAAATTGAGCTCGGCATTCAGTTCACTGAACAGTTGAAATTGATCTCCCGGGAAGGTGTAATCATAGAAGAACCGATTCTGCCAGATAAACCCTTTCTGATCCAGGAACACCCCTTCTTCCACTTCATTATCCACCAATGGAATAAAAAAGGAACTTTGAATAGAAAAATTGTTCACACTGCCTATGGGCACAAATTTGACCGAAGGAGCTATGGATGTAAAGCCACTTCTTGCCGTTCCTCGCTCACCGTCAAACTGAAAGACATCCAGGGCAGATCGGTCGGCCACTACATTGGAACGAAATTCAAAGATCAACCCCAGGTTTACACGTTTGTTGTTCCCTACTCCCGTGTAGGCTTCTAAGGTAGAGGTAAAATAGGTCTCCCTGGGTTCTCTTCCCTCCGTGAAGGTGCTTTCGGTTTGGGTATACAGATTGTTGAACCATTTTAGGTCCCATTGCCCCTTCCCGATCAATTTAGAAGGAGTCAACGTCTGGATTACGGAACCTTGTTGCTCCTGGTCATCCTGTGCAAATCCCTTTGAAAAAAGGGCTGCGAGTAAAAGAAAGGTTAAAGTGGATTTCAATTTCATAGCATTGTTTTGATGAGGGCTATGTCGGCCAAGAGAAGGCATGACTTACAAGATATTTCCAATATTTTTCATTCTCAGCGGGCAATATCCCCTAGGGGATATTATTTCCTTTATCCGACAAATAATCTGACAATGCTGTAATGTTCTTAACTTTAAGTACGACTTAGATTCCAACCAATTCAGATCAAATGAAGCACATCGTCATTATTGGCAACGGAATATCCGGGGTAACAGCCGCCCGGCATATCCGAAAGCTTTCCGATCATAAGATCACTATCATCTCTGCAGAGACAGACCATTTCTTTTCCAGAACGGCACTCATGTACATCTATATGGGGCACATGAAATACGAACATACCAAGCCTTACGAAGATCACTTCTGGAAGAAAAATCGAATAGAGCTAAAGCGAACTTACGTGCACAAAATCAATTCCGAAAAGAAGGAATTGGAATGCACAGGAGGTGAACGGGTTGCCTATGATGAACTGATATTGGCTGTTGGATCAAAGCCGAACAAGTTTGGCTGGCCCGGCCAGGATCTGGAAGGGGTTCAGGGTTTGTACAGTTACCAGGACCTGGAAATGTTGGAACGCAATGCCCATAACAACAAAGTGTGCAAACGGGCCGTAATAGTTGGTGGAGGATTGATCGGTATAGAATTGGCCGAAATGCTTCACAGCAGGGGAATCCCTGTGACATTCCTGGTGCGGGAAAAGAGCTTCTGGAATGGAGTACTGCCCGATGGTGAAAGTGCCATGATCAACCGTCACATCGAAAAACATCATATCGATCTGAGATTAGGTGTCAATCTGAAGGAGATCTGCTCCGGTGGAAATGGCCGTGTGCAGTCCATCACCATAGCCGAGACCGATGAAGAAATTCCCTGTGATCTGGTTGGACTTACCGCCGGCGTATCTCCAAATATTGATTTCTTAAAAGATAGTGCTATCGATCTGGACAAAGGAATATTGGTCGACCGTCAGTTGCAGACCAATCTGCCTTGTGTTTACGCTATCGGGGATTGTGCCCAACAGCGAGAGGCCATCGGGAACCGAAGACCTGTCGAAGCTGTTTGGTATACCGGCCGAATGATGGGAGAAGCCGTAGCCCGGAGCATTTGTGGCGAGCCTACCCCATACAATCCGGGGCATTGGTTTAATAGTGCCAAATTCTTCGACATTGAGTACCAAACATATGGTTGGGTCTTCTCCAAACCCAGGCAGGACGAAACACATTTTCATTGGAAACACCAAGACGACACCAAGTGCATTACTATCTGCACCCAGGAATCCACGGGAAAATTTCTAGGGATCAACACCTTTGGAATCAGAATGCGCCACGAAGTCTTTGACCGGTGGTTGACCGAGGAGCGGTCTACGGACTATGTTGTTCAACATCTGTCTATGGCCAATTTCGATCCCGAATTCTTCCGCAGCATGGAAGCTGCCATTCAGCAAGCCTATCAACACAATCTAACAACGAGTTTATGATCCAGCGAAACATGGCCCTTACGGGCGAACCTCCAAAAGCCTTGAACAACCTTCAAAAGCTGGGAACTTTGATCGGACTTACCGGTCTTGGGATCGTGCTGCTGGCAGGTTTCAATGTCGACTTTCCAAATAAGGGACTTTGGCTAAGCCTTGCCCTATTTGGCATCACTGTTGGGGTGATCGTCTTTTCCTATGGTGCGTATCGTCACACTGAACCGGGTATTAAGAACCATGGAGTGTGGTTCAAATCTGTATCCAGCCGAGGATTCCTGGGTTGGATTTCAGGAATCATTTTGACCGGGTTCTACATTGTGCTCTATTTCTATCCACAGTACCTTGGACTGGGAACAGATGGAAACAATACCGGGATAGTAGCCCTATTCGACCCGCTCAGCCAACTTCTCAGTGGTCGTGCAGCAAGTCAGTGGTTTGTATATGGTACCCTGTATACAATTGCTATCCTGGCATTCGGCATCAAATTCATCTGGAAATATCGGCACAATCGGTATGAGCGACTAAGGACTATCTCGGTGATGTTCTTCCAAACCGGATTTGCTTTTTTGATCCCGGAATTCATGGCCAGGCTTAATGGAAACATCCCTTATTATGACTTAAAAAATGTCTGGCCGCTGAATTACTACAACTTCGAACAATACCGAATAGATGGCTTTATCTCTGCCGGAAACCTGGGACTGGCTATGCTGATCTTCGGGGTGGTATCCATACTGGTCATCACACCTATCCTGACCTACAAATACGGTAAGAGGTGGTACTGTTCCTGGGTCTGTGGTTGTGGAGGTTTGGCCGAGACTGCCGGAGATCCCTTCAGACACCTAAGTGATAAAAGTACCAGAGCATGGAAGATCGAACGGTGGGTGATTCACAGTGTATTGGTCTTTGTGGTGGTTATGACAACTGCGGTTGTGAGCACCTATTTGGGATACGACCCCAATAAATACTGGCTCACCAAAGGTCAATTTCTTTGGACCGTGGGAATATTTCTGACTGTCTTATTTAGCTTGATCTGGTATTTCAAACGGGATGAACTGAAAAAAGATGCCCGATATGGGGCTGTGGGTTACCTGGTGATTATACTCGCACTCCTGGGGATCCATTTTTCCAGCGGGAACTCCAACATATTTATCTTTCAATCTGAAACACTGAGAAGCAGTTACGGGTTTTTAATCGGAGCCATCTTCAGTGGTGTGATAGGAACGGGTTTCTACCCCATCTTCGGGAGTCGTGTCTGGTGTAGGTTTGGTTGCCCCATGGCGGCCATCCTAGGTCTGCAACAAAGGCTGTTCTCAAAATTCCGGATAACCACCAATGGCGGACAGTGTATTTCCTGCGGAAATTGTTCTACCTACTGTGAAATGGGAATAGATGTGCGAGCTTATGCCCAGAAAGGAGAGAACATTGTCAGAGCGAGTTGCGTAGGTTGTGGTATTTGTTCGGCTGTATGCCCAAGAGGAGTTCTCAAACTAGAAAATGGTCCAATGGAAGGTCGAATCAATCCAACCGATGTACTTTTAGGCAACGATGTGAACCTGATGAATCACTTGTCAAAATAATAAAATGATGCGAGCACTTTATGCGAAGACGCTACTCACTGCCCTAATTCTCTGTATTTCCCTGTCCTGTAAACATCAAGATTCAACCGCCGCCGGTGATGACAGGATCATTGTTCAGCTTCAAGACTCGGTTACCTCAGATCAGTTGGAATTTGCCTTCTCCTCCTATCAATTGAAGGTAGTTAAACGTCTGGGCGCCAAATCCTCTAATTATTTATGTACTTTTAATCCCTCGACCGTCAAAACAGATAATTTGGTGGTCAAATTAAAAGAATCGGATCTGGTGATCGAGGCTCAGCGAGATCAACAAGTGTCCACAAGAAAAAATTCCAATCTATGAAAAGAATTACTACACTACTGTTAATGCTTATCTGCTTGGTAGCAAGCGGACAAGAACTCAATTACATGCCGGGTGAAATCCTGGTGCAATTGGCACCTTCATACTCTACGGATCAACTTAGCCTGGAGTCCAGTGAGGCAGCTATCATTGGTCAAAAGAAGGTTTCAGAGGTGATGAATATTCACCTAATTACCATAGACCGAAATAAATTATCCGAGACCGAAGCCATTGCCGAATTATACAAGAATGACCAGGTCAGGATCGCACAATTAAATCACAAGGTCAGCTTGCGTTCAGTTACTCCAGACGACCCGCTATTTGGCAATCAGTGGCAGTATTACCAGGAGAATGATAGAGATATCGATGCAGATGAAGCCTGGGAGATCAGTACTGGAGGTGAGACGCTTAATGGCGACATCATCGTTGCTGGAGTGGTAGATGATGGTTTCAATGTCAACCACCCGGACCTTAACGAAAATCTCTTCATCAACACCAAAGAGATTCCAGGCAATGGGATTGACGACGACGAGAACGGTTATATTGACGATGTCAATGGCTGGAACGCCTACAACAGCACAGGGGTACTTCAGGTGCTTAGTCATGGTACTGCCGTTTATGGTATCATTGGAGCCAAAGGAAATAATGGCGTTGGTGTGACCGGTGTGAACTGGGACGTAAAGGTGATGCCGATCAGTGGAAGCAGTGGCAACGAATCCGTTGTTCTGGAAGCTTATTCCTATATCCTGGAAAGTCGAATCCTCTACAATGAGACCGATGGTGCACAAGGAGCCTTTGTTGTGGCCACCAATGCCTCTTTCGGAATCGATTTCGGACAGCCGGAAGATTCTCCACTGTGGTGTGAGATGTACGATACGCTTGGGCAGAACGGTATCTTGAGTACCGGAGCCACTATTAACGGTAACTTTGATGTAGATGAAATTGGCGATGTGCCAACCGCCTGTCCAAGTGAATACTTGATCGCCGTAACCAACACCAACCAAAGTGATGTAAAGGTTACTCAGGCCGGTTATGGAGCAGAGACCATTGACCTGGGAGCTCCCGGAGCCGGTACTTTTACTGTAACCACTAATAATTATGGAACTTTTGGTGGAACTTCTGGAGCCACGCCTCATGTAACAGGAACCATCGCACTACTTTATTCAGCACCTTGTCAAACCCTGGCAGACTTGGCCATGGACGACCCTGAATTGGCTACCCGAATTGTACGGGATCTGGTCCTGGAAAATGTAGACCCCAACGAATCCCTGGAGGGAATTACTACCACTGGAGGTCGCTTAAATGTGAACAACAGTATGGTCGCTTTGATGGATGCCTGTGATACCTTGTTGGGCCTTGACGATCAACTTCCTGGTGAAGACAATGTACTGGTCTACCCTAATCCCGCTCGTACGGAGATCACCATTTTGAACCCGGATAACCGGGCTATTGAACGGGTAGAGATCTACACGCTCGACGGAAAAAAATTGGAAACACTAAGCTTGGTTGGAGAGCGAGTTAATGTCTCATCCCTGTCCGCAGGTACTTATGTCTTGAAAATCCAAATCGCCGGAAGTTCCAACCCTATCCACAAAATGATCGTGAAGCAATAGTTGGATGAACATCCCTATTGACGTTATCATCCCTGCTTTCAATGAGCAGGAAGCGATCCCCTTGGTCATAGGAGATATCCCGGAATTTGTTAGGGAGATCGTAGTAATCGATAACGGATCCACTGACCAGACGGCAGCGGCAGCGAAAAGCGCCGGGGCCACTGTGCTCAGGGAAGATCAAAAAGGCTATGGTTACGCCTGCCTTAAGGGGATGGATTACCTACGAAAGAAATCCCAATTACCCGAGATTGTTGTTTTCCTGGATGGAGACTACAGCGATTATCCCGAATACATGGATCAGTTGATAACTCCTATAACTACTGCGGGGAAAGACCTGGTGATTGGGGCACGTACTGCTCAATTGAGGGAAGCAGGTGCTATGACCGGTCCTCAGATCTTTGGAAATTGGCTGGCCACCAATTTGATGAAACTCTTCTTTGGATCGACCTTTACGGACCTGGGACCCTTTCGGGCGATCCGCTATGATAAATTGATGGCCCTGAAGATGGAAGATAAAACTTATGGTTGGACGGTTGAAATGCAACTCAAAGCTTTACGACAAAAGATGAACTACCAGGAAGTTCCGGTCCCCTATCGTAACAGGATTGGGGTTTCTAAAGTATCGGGAACGGTGAAAGGTGCTATCTTTGCCGGTATAAAAATCCTGGGGTGGATCTTTAAGTACAGCTTGAAATGATAGTCGAAACCATCGTCATTTTTATCTACTCCCTGGCCTTGCTGATGATATTCGCCTACGCATTGGCCCAGCTAAATCTGCTGTTCAACTATCTGAGGTCGAAACGGCAAAGAGAAGACGAGCCACGATTTGACCTGAACAACCCAAACGAAGTTCCCCATGTGACCATACAGCTGCCTGTATACAATGAGCTATATGTGATGGAACGACTTCTTGAGAATATCGCCCGCATAGATTATCCCCGGGAGAAACTGGAGATACAGGTCTTGGACGACTCCACGGACGAATCTTTCCAACAGACGGGACACCATATAGATGAATTGAGAGCTACGGGACTGGATATCAAACAGATTAGCAGGGAGAATAGAACTGGTTATAAAGCCGGTGCATTAAAGGAAGGATTAAAAACTGCCAAAGGGGATTTCATCGCCATCTTTGATGCCGATTTTCTACCGAAACCAGACTGGCTTAAACACACTATTCCTTATTTCAAGAATGAGAAGATCGGAGTGGTTCAGACCCGATGGGGGCACATCAACAGGGAATATTCGGTCCTTACCCGGGTCCAGGCTTTTGCATTGGATGCCCATTTCACCCTGGAACAGGTTGGGCGAAACAGTCAGGGGCACTTCATCAATTTTAACGGAACAGCAGGGGTCTGGCGTAAAGCCTGTATCCTGGACGCCGGAAATTGGGAGGGCGATACCCTGACCGAAGACCTCGATCTGAGTTATCGAGCTCAACTGAACAGTTGGAAATTTAAATATCTGGAAGATGTCGAAACCCCGGCAGAATTACCGGTTGTGATCTCAGCGGCTCGTTCACAGCAATTCCGCTGGAACAAAGGAGGAGCTGAGAACTTCAGGAAAATGGCCAAAAAAGTCCTTCAGAACGAACATACTCCCTCCAAGACCAAGATCCATGGTATACTGCATCTATTGAATAGCACCATGTTCCTGAATATATTAGTCGTAGCCATATTGAGTATACCCATCTTGTATATCAAAAATGAATACGAGCATTTGAAATGGTATTTCTATGTGATGAGCTTTTTTGTGATATCTACCGTCATTTTCTTCGGATGTTATTGGTTCACTTTTAAGGTCATTTACGGAGGTGGTTTTAAAAACTTCTTGAAATACACCGGGATGTTCTTCACCTTCTTTTCTATCGCCATGGGATTCTCATTACACAATTCCATTGCCGTCATAGAAGGTCACTTAGGCAAACGAAGTGAATTCATAAGAACCCCAAAATTTAATATTCAATCCTTGGGGGACAGCTGGAAAGGCAACAAATACCTCAAGCAAAATCTATCACCACATGTGGTTTTGGAAGGGTTGCTGATGCTGTATTTTGGGTTTGGTATGTACAGTGCATTCGTGGTTGGAGATCAGGGAGGCGACTTCGGGCTTTTTCCTTTTCACCTCATGCTTTTCATTGGCTTTGGTTATGTCTTTGTAAAGAGCCTCACCAGTAAAGTGGGTTAAGGCAGAATTTCGGTGGGTAAGTTTATCTATTTTAGCCACATGCCCCGGATTCTTCGCCCTGCAATCTTTTCGCTATTCGTACTTATTGGCTTAGAGTTGATCGGACAATCTGCGTCTAGCCAGATCGAATTCAGAGCGGACAACGATTTTTGGTTATCCACAGATCGGTACTATACCACAGGAAGTTTTATCACCTACAGGAGGTTATTGAACAGGGACACCACCCTAGAAAAGACCATAACAGTATCAACTGGAATCAGACAACAGCTCTACACGCCCAGTGATATCCGTTCTGATATTGTCAGGCAATACGATAGGCCTTATGCGGGATTTTTAGGCTTAAGTGGAACATATACCCTTATTCAAGCCCAGGAGTTCTTGATAGCAGAAGGAGTCATTGGTGTTGCCGGGCCAGCTTCAGGAGCCGAAGAATTCCAAAATCTCTTTCACGAAAATGGGGGAATTGATACTCCTCCCTGGACGGCTCAGATCGAAAATAGTTTTCACGCCAATTTATATGCGCAGTTCGGACGAGAATGGAACCTGAGCAAAAACAAGTTAAATTGGATTATAGCTGCTCAGCCTGGATTGGCCATAGGGACCAGAGATATTTACTTCAATCCGGAAGTCGCACTGTACTTCGGAAAAAGGAACAAGGCCAATGAAAGTGTGGCCTATCATCAGTTAGGGCCCTTGCAGGACGAACTATTCATAAGACTCATAACCGCCTACCGCTTTGTTTATTACGACGCCATGCTGGAAGGCAACTTCTTGGGAGACGACTCCCCTTTTCTGGTAGAGGCCAATCAACACTTATTTAAATTTGCACTTGAAGCTTGTTGGAGATGGGGGAAGAACGATTTTCGCGCCGGGTATCACTATACGACATCCGAGACTCCTTTAGCAGAAAACCATGCGTTTGGCCTGCTCTCTTATGCTAGAAGTTTTAACTAGAAGGTGACCTCCACCTCTATCAACTCTCCATCCCGCTCTATGGTCACAACAGTGGTCTGACCATTCTCAAAAGTAGATAAGGCTTTCATATAGGTCATCATATCGGTTACATCCAACTCACCTAATTTTTTGACTACATCTCCTTTTTGAAGTCCTGCCTTTTGCGCAGGTTTGTCTTCACTGATACCGTCTATTCGCATACCTTCCCCTGTGAACAGGTAATCCGGAACAACCCCAAGACCGACCTTAAAGGCCGGGACCTCTTCGCTCTCATTCTTGGTCTTTCTAAACGCCAACTCTCCCTCGTCATCCAGGTCGGTGATAATGTTCATGATGTAATCAGAAAGCAATTCCATCCCTGCGTAGTTTATCTTGTCTGAATCATCCTCTGGCTTATGATAATCTTCATGCTGACCTGTAAAAAAGGAGAGGACAGGGATATCGGCCAGGTAGAAGGAAGTGAAATCACTAGGGCCTATCCCACTCTCAAATTCAGAAATGGTCAAGCCCATATCATTATTGGCAAACAGGGTCTGCTTAAAAGTCGAAGAGGTACCTACACCATTCACAGCCACAGTGCTATCCTTCAGGCGGCCAACCATATCCAGATTGATCATATACCTGACCTTCTTTGTATCTATGGTGGGATTCCTAACGTAAAATGCAGAGCCTAAAAGTCCGCTCTCCTCACCTGAAAAACCAATAAAGAGATAGTTAGAATTGGTATTCACCTCCTGAAGCCTGTTGGCCAGATTCATCATTAGGGCGACTCCACTGGCATTGTCGTCAGCACCATTATGAATGGCCGGCTCCCCTCTGTGAAGTGATCCTTCGCCACCCATCCCTAAATGGTCATAATGCGCTCCAATAACAACCGTATATTCTGCTCCATTGTCCCGATAACCGACTACATTTCGTCCGGAAACCATACCATCGCCAAGGGTATCGACGGCTTCCACCTCCTCGTGAGGATTCAGGCTCGGCTTAAAGGCAAAATCCTGGAAATAATTTTCAGATCCTTTGGGTTGCAACCCTAACTGCTCAAAACGACTAGCGATGTAATCTGCCGCCATTAACTCGCCTGCTGTACCGACTTCTCTGCCCATCAAACTATCCGAGGCCAAATAGACCACATCCTCTTGCATACTAACCGGTTCTTGTGGAGACTGACAAGCTACTATCAGCAACAATAAAAAGAGTACTAGTATTGAACGCATATTGGTATTTTTGCACAAAAATAGGCCAAAATGAGATTCTTTATAGCTCTTTTATTCTTGTTCGGACTCTACAGTTGTAAAAACGAACAGACAAAAACTACAACGACGGAGGAGACCTCAGTAGATATGAATACCGAGGCTACCGACAGCCTGATCTATCCGGAAGAGAAACACTTTAGGTCTATTCGGCAGATCACTTTTGGTGGTGACAATGCTGAAGCCTATTGGAGCTTTGATGACAAGCAATTGGTTTTTCAATCCAATTTTACAGAATGGGGTGTAGGCTGTGACCAGATGTTCCTGATGGATGTAGAAGAGAGTTTTGCCGAGAGACAACCACCTATGATCAGCACTGGTAAAGGACGGACCACCTGCGCTTATTTTCTGCCGGACAACGAGCATTTTGTTTACGGATCAACTCATTTAATAGACGATGAGTGCCCTGAGGTACCCCTACGAGAAAATGGTAAATATGTCTGGCCAGTCTACGATTCCTTCGACATTTTTGTAGCCGATCTGGAGGGCAACATTACCGGGCAATTAACCGATGAACCTGGCTACGACGCTGAGGCCACAGTATCCCCAAAAGGAGATAAGATCGTGTTCACCTCCATGAGAAGCGGTGACCTGGAATTGTACACCATGAACATAGATGGAACAGATGTGCATCAGGTTACGGACGAATTGGGTTATGATGGAGGAGCCTTTTTTTCTCCAGACGGTACCAAATTGATCTTCCGGGCCTCCAGACCGAAAACGGAGGAAGAGATAGCGGAATACAAAGACCTGCTTTCACGAGGGCTGGTTCAACCTACAGAGATGGAATTGTTTATCTGCAACGCCGATGGCAGTGATCTAAGGCAACTGACCAACCTGGGAAATGCCAATTGGAGCCCATTCTTTCACCCAAGTGGCGAGAAGATCCTCTTCTCTAGCAACTTTGAGGCCGAGCGTGGTTTCCCGTTCAATCTTTACATGATCGACCTGGATGGAAAAAACCTGGAACGAGTAACACATGGCGAGACCTTTGACGCCTTCCCGGTGTTCTCTAATGATGGAAAATACCTAGCATTCTCTTCCAACAGGAACAACGGTGGAACTCGGGACACCAACCTGTTCATAGCTGAGTGGGTGGACTGATCTCGTAATAAATTCGGTATCTTAATCGGCCCATGGGGTCAATAATAAAACACTTAAAAGAAAACCGCCAGTACTGGATGATGACCGTCCTGCTGGCGGTTCTTTATTGGGTTTTCTCACATAAGCTTGAGCGATCTAATTTTATCAGCTTGATGGGGCTGATCACGGGGATGTTCGTAATTACTTACTGGCTGATCAGGCAATGGGGTGATCAATTTCGCCTGATGATGGGGTTGGGATTAGGATTTCGATTGATCTTCCTGCTGACTCTTCCCAACCTGTCCCAGGATTTCTACAGGTTCCTATGGGATGGGCGATTGCTTGTTCAAGGTATCAACCCTTACTTGCAAACACCCACTGCTTATTTGGAAGCCGGAAATATGGTCGTCACTCAGGCTTCAGAACTGGTGGCTGGGATGGGAGAGCTGAACGCCGGACATTTTAGTAATTATCCACCTCTGAATCAGTTGTGTTTTGCCCTTGCTGCCTTGTTGGCCGGTAAGAGTATTTTGGGTTCTGCCGTTGTATTGCGATTACTGATCATCCTGGCGGATATTGGAATCCTCTGGTTTGGAAGTAAGCTGTTGTCTAAGATAGGATTGAAAAAGCAGGTTATTTTCTGGTTTTTCCTCAATCCATTCGTCCTGATAGAAATAACCGGAAATCTGCACTTCGAATCTGTCATGATCTTTTTCATGGTCTGGGGTTTATACATGCTCTCCGAGAAGAGATGGATATGGGCAGCTGTGCTGATCGGTTTATCAGTCTCGGTCAAATTGATCCCTTTGCTCTTTCTGCCTGTTTTCCTGCGCTACTTTACCAAGATCCCCAATTGGAGACCCGGATTTGCCCGTTTTGTTTTGTTCTCTGTTCTGGTAATGCTCACGGCTGGACTTACTTTTGCACCCTTTCTCTCCGGTGATTTCCTGAATAACTTTGGACAGACCATTGCCTTGTGGTTTCAGAATTTCGAATTCAACGCAAGTATTTATTACATCATCCGATGGATAGGTTTTCAAACAATCGGATGGAATATAATCGCCGATGTGGGTAAGATTCTTCCACTTATTGTACTGGCATTCGTGCTGATCATATCCTTGATCCGCGATCAAAAGAACATGCGGCAGCTGATCACTTCCATGTTGTGGTGCATCAGTTTTTACTTCCTGCTTTCCACTACGGTTCATCCTTGGTACATAGCCACTCCTTTGATCCTTGGGGTCTTTACTCCCTTCCGTTTCCCCGTGATCTGGTCCTTGCTGGTCATGTTGAGTTATTCCGCCTACACGGCAAATGGTTTTCAGGAAAATCTGGAATTGGTAGCCCTGGAATATATTTTAGGCATTGTTTTTGTACTCATGGAACTCAATGGCAAACTACCTAACCCAACCATTTCGGAAACCTGATCTGATATCGATCGGAATCAGCCGGTACTCTATTCAGCTTCTCAGAATGAGTCCTGATAGGGATTATAAACCCGAAAAGAAGGTAATCTTTTATCGAGCCTTACTATCTGAAATACTTGGGTCTTTTGATTTACGTTATATCCCCCTAACACACTAATCATTACCCATGAAGTTACCAATTTCACTTTTGCTTTGTTTTTTATTGTTTACATCTTGTTTCGATGACGACCGGGATGATAACCTGGATCTGGCCCAGGAGGAAGAACAGGTTGATCCAGTTGATACAGCTAATCTGATAGCTGAGGAATCCGAGTTATTTGGTTACCTGGAGAGCTTGACCGACGAGCTTGGCATTGCGGATGAAGTGGTCTGTATCATCTTTGTCTATCCGTTTACAGCCAAAGAATATGATGAGGATGGCTTGGAGACCCGGAGCGTTGTAGTTAGCAACGATAATGAATTCAATGATTTCCTGACCCAGGTCAAGGAAGAACATTACATCAACCTCAGCTTTCCAATTGTAGCAGAATTAGAGGATGGGACCACTTTTGAGGTAAACAACAAGGAGGATCTTCAGGCATCTATTGAGGAATGCATTGGTATTATCCACGAGCAGATTGTTACCGAATGCAATGGGATAGCCAAGGAATGTGTTTGGGTGGTCACACTATTGGAGGATAGTCTGCCTGATTTTTACGATCAGTCTGTTTTTGAAATTCCAGAAATAGGAATTGGCAGTTATTTCCACAGGGGAATCCTTTATGAAAACAGTTGGATCTTCTACTTCATAGAAGGTAAGTTGCATTTGAATGTTTTCCTCGAGATCCCGGGTGAAGATGACGAGGAAGAGGAAGAAGATCCAAATCCGGTATTGACCAATTGGAACTTCGATTGGGAAGTAGACTTCATCAACGCTACGAATATTCAGATCAGGAGAGATGACGGTTTGGTATACCTGCTCCAAAAGGAGTGCGAAGAAGAGAACTATTGTACAGAATTCATTTTTACCGAGTGTGAAACTGCCGGTAGTAATGAAGAGGCCGAATTTCTGTTAAATGATTATCTGTCTTGCATCCAGATCATGGCAGAACCATTCCAGGAAGATCCAGATGCCGAGCCCGTAGAATATGTTTACACATTCCACTTTACCGATTCCGATGCAGCCATCAACGAAAATGCAATAGACCCAGATGTCGCTATTGTCAATTTAGGAAATCCGATGTCGCTATGGGTACGTATTGAGGATACCGATCCCGAGACAGACGACTTCATCGTTCAGGAGATCTCTTTACTGGTAGAAGAATGCGAATAAAAATGCTTTAGAGCATTTCGAATAATTCGAGCTCTTTTGGGCTTAGGTGGCGATATCGTCCTCTGGGTAAGTCTTTCTTGGTCAGGGGACCAAGCTGCACACAATCCACCCGTACCACATTGTATCCCAGGTGATCAAAAATCGTGCGGATAACGCTATTCCCGGTATGCTTGATCTTTAGTCCGATCTCTTTTTTTGGGGCATTCTCCACATAGGAAACTTCCTCTGTATGGATTTCCTTTCCGTCTACCAACAAGCCGGCACGAATCTTTTCCAGGTGCTCTGCCTTGAGGTTCTTGTCCAGTTCTATATGAAAGAGGCGGCTAATTCCTTTCTTGGAGAATTTCTGCCGGAAATCTTCGTCATTGGTAAATAATAGAAGACCAGTGGCATTCCTGCCCAACCTTCCAAATGGCTTTACCTGACTCTGTGTAGCACTGGCAATGATATCCATTACCGTAAGCCCCTTACTTTCACTGGTAGTAGTAGCTACTCCTTTGGGTTTATTTAAAAGGACAAACGCCTTGGGTTCCGGGTTGATCCTCCGACCATCAAAACGCACCTCATCTCCAGGTTTGACCCGGTATCCCATTTCGTTGATCACCTTACCATTAACAGCGACTTGTCCGATAGAAATATACATGTCTGCCTCACGCCGTGAACAGACCCCACTATTGGCGATGTATTTGTTTAAACGGATCCCATCCTGCTTCTGCTGAGGAGGTTTATTACCTCCTTTTTTCTTCCCTTGGTGATGACGTTTTCTTTGCATGGGGCAAAGGTAGGTCAAATAGTTAGACCCCCCTATTAATATCGATCCTTTTAGATTGACGATGAAGGGATAAGGTAATAGTCGGTAGTCAGTAGTCCTCCGTAAAAAATTGAAATCAGGATCAATGCTTGGAGATTAACCGCGCTTCACTCTTCACCCCTCACTCTTGACCAATATACCTTGGGGCACTGTTCCCTTCCCGGGACAAGTTATCTAATTGAATAACAGCAGACCACTAAACTGAATTGAGATGCTAAGCATTCATAAATGGTTCTACTTCAATTCATGAATCACCGGCCAGCCTTATAGCTTAAGAGAATAAACCAGAGAAGATGCTTAAATTTCCTTAATCACCCTCCAAATTCAGGGTACTTTGTCTCTCCCTATTCACGATCAATTTAGTCACATCGGGTCTGGAATAGTGGCCCACCGGATCAAAATTTTGTCTCTCTTCATAGATTCGATCAAAATCCAGGGTTTGATAAATATTTCCTTCATCGATCATGACAGGTTCCACCAACCATTCCCCATCAGGTCCTGCTATACAACTTCCTCCATTAGCAAGGACATCAGGTGCGTTTCTTAGAATTTCGTCAAGATGAGGGGTAGATTCTGGAAAATCGTCTTTGGTCATGGTTGCCGAGACCGACAGTACATAACTCCTGGACTCTCTGGCAATAAAACGGGTAATATCCTTTGTATTGTGATCACTGCCCGGCCAAACTGCCACATGCAGATTCTCGCCCTGTGCATAGAGAGATGCCCTGGGTAATGGCATCCAGTTTTCCCAACAGTTAAGCCCTCCTACAGTAAAATCCTTAAGTCGATGTGTGCGCAGACCGTGCCCGTCTCCGGGAGACCAGGTAAGTCTCTCATCGTAAGTGGGCTGTAATTTTCGGTGAACTGATTGGATCTTTCCATTGGCGTCAATATAGACCAGCGAGGCATATACACTATGCCCTCCCCTATCCAAAGGACGTTCAATTATACCCAAATAGACAGCCATTTTACGCTTAGCTGCCAACTCACAGATACCATCCAGGTCACCTTCTTCAATACATACGGCATTGCGCACATAGTGAGCATGCAACTCCTTGACGACATCTTTGTTCCATTCTGCACCTCCAGTGAGTGCCAACCAAAACGGATAACCAGGTACAACCCCCTCGCCAAAAACGATAAGTTCTGCTCTTTCTTTCGCTGCTTCTTCCATCTGAACGGCTACTTTCGCCAGGGTAGCCTCCTTATTTAACCAGACCGGAGAAATTTGGGCCAGGGCCACATTGAGCGTATTCTTACTCATACAATTCTAATTTGAAGTATTTGGTCGGAAGGTCAGCACCGACCTATCCCTAAATCAGGGCCACGTAATTTACAAAACGATTCAGCAACAGATCCACATCGATCAGGACAATACTGAATACCCCGATCACGATGATGAACTTGAGCATGGCGTGAAGGACCAGGTAATGAATCTTCCGATTGGCTACCCAAAGAACGATCACGAAGGTAATTAGGGCGAGAATGGACGCCGCAAAGTATATCCACATATACCCAATCTCAAAGCGCAAAATGAGTAATACAGATTGGATCAGTGTAAGCAAACAAAGCAGGCTTAATAGTTGTTTGGCCGCCTTCTCACCATAGACCACTGGGATCGTTTGGTAATTCTGGGTTAGATCGCCTTTCAAATTCTCCAGGTCCTTAACCACCTGCATCATGGCAATCAGTAAGAAGAGATAGGTAGCATGCACAAAAATGACCAGATCAAAATTCCGGTAGTAAATGAATACGGCAAAAAATGGAACAACAGATAGTATTGAAGCTGTCAAATTTCCAACGAAGAGGTATTTCTTGAGCTTATGGGAATAAAACCAAATGGCGAAGATGTACAGGGAGAAGAACATCACCGCTCTAAAGGAGACATAACTGGCAAAGATCACCGAGAGGAAGTTCAACACAAAATAGGCAGATAGCTTGGTATTCTGACTGACTAACCGGTCCAGAAGTGTCTTGTGCGGCCTGTTGATCAGATCCTTTTCACTATCGTAGAAGCTATTGATGATATATCCACCAGCTATCGCAGCTGCAGAGGCCAGGACCAGCATTAATAGATTGACATCCAGAATAACATCTCGTACCGGCTTGTCCGGAGCCAAAATATAAATGGAAGTAAGGTATTGAGCGAGTGCAATGATCAGGATGTTGTAACCCCGAACCACAGAGAACAGGCTGAAGAATTTCAGCAGCAGTAATTTCTGTCTTCTATTGAGCATGGCAAAGGTGTTTGCCGGAACTAGAAGCTGTAGACTACCTCTAGTTTATGACCACTCAGGGCGGCCTTGGCTTTTTCGTAATCTTCTGTAAACCCGAGCATATAACCTCCTCCACCGGAACCACAAAGTTTCAGATAGTAGGTATTGGTATCGAGTCCTTTCTTCCACAGCTTGTGGAATTCTGACGGGATCATGGGTTTGAAGTTGTCCAGTACGACTGTAGAGAGGTCTTTGATATTTCTGAAGAGAGACTTGATGTCTCCCTTCAGGAAGTCGTCCACGCAGGCATCCGTATGTTTCACGAACTGATCCTTGAGCATATGCCGAAATCCTTCTTGTTTCATCTTGTCCATAAAGATTTGCACCATAGGAGCAGTCTCCCCGGTCATACCGCTATCCAATAAAAAAACCGCACCTTTACCGTTCTCGGGTTGAGATGGGATCCCGGTAGGTTCAATATGGTCTTTGGAGTTAATCAGGATCGGGATGCTCAAATAACTGTTCAGCGGATCCAGCCCAGATGATTTTCCATGGAAAAACGACTCCATTTCCGAGAATATCCCTTTCAACACGAGCAATTTGTCCCTGGTAAGGTTCTCCAGGACGGTGATCTTGTTCAAGGCGTACTTATCGTAAATGGCGGCAACAAGTGCACCACTACTACCAACTCCATATCCTTGCGGGATACTGGAATCAAAATACAAACCGGCATCCAGGTCCGCAGCCAATTTTTCATGATCAAACTGAACCATTTCAGGTTTTTCCGATTCTATAACTTTCAGATGCTCGGCAAAACGCCGCAAATTCTGATTGGAATTGTGAGTGGAGGGAGTGTGATGATCGTCGATCTTCAGAGCTCCATTGTAGAAATTATAGGGAATGGAAAGCCCTTTGGAATCTTTAATAATTCCGTACTCACCAAACAATAATATCTTGGAATAGAATAAGGGACCTTTCATAGCGCGGTAATAATCAGTGTGCTAAATTTAACATTTTTTGACACCACTGCCAACCTGATCGCAAATATACGCCCCATTTTCACAATAGTGAGCCAGTTTGTTCTTAATAAATTCTAAAACTTCTATCGCCTCATTATCAGGATATAAGAGGTGGGCATTCGCCCCTGCATCCAATGTAAAGCACAGGTGATTTCCACTGCTCTTCCGATATTCCCTCACCGCCTCCAATATCTGCAAAGTACCGGGTTTCATGAGGATGAAGTTAGGGTCGGAAGTTAACATCATTGCATGTAGATCAAGTGCCTCGGCTTCTACGATACGAATGAACTCGTCCAAGTCCCCTGAGCGCAATACTGCTAGCAAACTGGATAAATTGGCCCGGGCCCGCTCAAACCGTTGCTCAGCATAGGGATGTCCATGCATGAGACCATGTCCAACCGTACTGCTGACCACTTTCTGACCTTGATGTACCAACATGATCGTATCGTGATAGGTTTTAAAGATCGGTGCAAAGGAATCATTCAACCGAACACCAAAAAGGTCATTACTACCATCAACCTCATCGTGTACACCCCAAACGACCAAGCCGCCATCAATGCTTCTACAAGCCGATCCTGATCCTAAGCGAGCCAGGAAGGAAGCCTTAGTCTTCATCTGAATCTCATCGAATTTGACACCGGAAAGCTGCTGCTCTACCTCCACCAGAGCCATGGCTAAAGCCGCCATTCCACTGGCCGAAGAGGCTATTCCAGAACTATGTGGAAAACTATTTGAAGTTTCTATTCTCCAATGATAGTCCCACAGAAATGGGCAGTAAGCTGAAATTCGTTCAAAGAATTTAGTGATCTTAGGTTCGAAACCCGGCTTGCGCTCGCCATCCAGGTAAACTTCAAACCAAGCTGAAGCATTGTTACGCGGAGAATACGATAATGAGGTCTTCGTCCTGCAGGTATCCAGAGTAAAACTGACTGAAGGATTTAAGGGTATTTGAGGTTCACGTTTGCCCCAATATTTAACCAGGGCGATATTACTAGGTGCTTCCCAGCAAACCTGACCGGAACCGTTGGATGGAAAAGTATGGGAAGGGACAAACTGATTGGTATCCATGTAGCTTTTTATGCCCTACAAAGATAACTAAAGCCCCTTATTCCCATCCGGGGATATCATTGCAATATTACCATCCGATGTTAGAAGCTGAGGGATAGGCTCTTCCCGGTATGGATAAAAACTGATCTCTGTGGTCTGACCGTCTCGCTGGTAGCTCATACTGGCCTCAGTGTTCGGATCAGAATACATATTCATTGATCTCAATTGATCTCCTGCTCTTAGACCTGCCAAATAGGCTTGACTACCCGGAACGACATATTGAACAACATTGTCCTGATCGCGGGTAAATCCAGATTCGAAGACCTTGCTTTGGTCCGCACTGTATTCCAGGTCAAATTGCTCGAAGATAGCAGGCAAATCGTAGGGCACGCCCTTCACAATGTGACGATCAAAGAAAGGGGTCAGGTCCTCCTTAAGTTACAGATTGGCCACCTCCAGGAAATAATCGTGATCGATCTTTTGCCCCGTCAGCCGCGTTTCCTCCAGTATCTTTAAAAGCATATCATCCAAGCTCTTTTCGCCATCAGAATCCTTGGTAATCTGGTGATCCAGGTAAAAGGCAAAGATGGCTCCCCGGTAATAAGGTAATTTCTCGTACGAACGATCGGACCAGAAGTTCTCGTAATTGACCTCAGAATTAGGCGCATCTTTAACGGGAGACGTCCAGAGGGATTTAATGGATTTGTTCAGCTCGTTGAAATAGTCCGCTTCTGTAAAACCACCTATCTGGTTACTACTGATGTTCTTAAAGTTGTTGTATTCGGTAAAACCTTCACTGAACCAATACTGCTCCTCTTAATTGGCATTCTTTATCGTATGACCAATCCAGTTGTGCATCAGTTCGTGGTTGAACAACCAGGACAAGCCTGAAAAATCCAGATATTTATTGTTGCTGGCATTAGCCGCAAATGAATTGGTCAGTCCCGTACCCCCCATGGAACTCCCGCGGTCCAATTGGGTAGGGATAAGGGTTACCGTAAAGTATTCCTGGCTGTGGTCTTTCCAGAAATCGCGCTGGGTCTGTATGGTTCGGCCCAACATATCAACCACTTGCTGGTCCTCAAAGGCCTGCCATTGTCCTCGAATCGCCAGGTACACCTCATTACCTTGTACATTTATTGGATGAACCCTGAAATCTCCACCCCAAGGGTTAGGGTTTGTACTCTTTCGCTTCCCATCAGTTTGTCTGCATGTCTTCCGTTTGAAGAAACATAGACTCAGAATTAATGCAATATCGTAATCCACTTGGTTCTGGGCCATCAGGAAACACATGCCCTTGATGGGCATCACAGGTATTACACTGCACTTCTACCCGGATCATTCCAAAAGAATTATCTCTTCTGTACTTGACCGCATTCTTTTTGATTGGTTGTGAAAAACTTGGCCAGCTTGTCCCAGAGTTGAATTTAATGGTAGAATCAAACAATGGCGTATTACAACACACACAATTGTATTTACCAGAATCGTATCTACTGCAGAGGGCTCCTGAATGCGGTGCTTCTGTTCCAGCTTTTCTTGTAACCCTGAATTGTTCCGGTGTTAAAATGGCCTTCCATTCCGTTTCAGTTTTTTCAACTCTGCGGTCTGGTTTGGGATTTCCTTTAATTGTAAATTCTATGACATCCTTCCAAGTCAACATATCTTATTCCATCTTTTTTGATTTTTTAATCTACATTTAATTTCATGATGGAGTATTGCATTTTTTTCCTAAAAATTACGCGTCAATTTCAAGACCAACTGTCATTGTATTTTTATCAGCCAAAATTAAACGAGAAATTAGGGCCCCGTCATGTACTTCATTCTTTGAAACTTATGCTTTTTCTTTTGTTTGCTTTCTCGTTTTAAAGTTAAGTTTCATTTATACGATTTAAATTGAATTTTCTCTACGAGGTGTTGACGAGATTGGATTCACTTTTTTGGTGATCTTCACAAAATTAATTGCTCTCAATTCGAAATAATATGGCTCGAAAGGCTCAATGTTGCACCTATGTTGTAACCACAGGCAAAAAGAGAAGTTTTAAGAATGAAAATAGCCGAAGAAAATCATCGGGTTTAAGTGCGCGTGAAGGGGGACCGAGCGTAAAGCAAATGTCCAGTGGACATTTTACCCGAGGGGGCCAGCCTGTCGCGCGGGCGGTTCGAGTGCCTGAACCAAATGCGGCCGAACGAAAAAAGCAAAGTCCGGTGGACTTTGCCACTGAGGAGCGAGCCTGCCGCGGAGGCAAACCATAAAGCCATGAAAATAAAAACCCTCCAATTTCTTCAAGGGCTTTGCAGTGCGGGTGAAGGGGGACCGAGCGTAAAGCAGATGTTCAGTGGACATTTGCAGCGAGGGGTCAGCCTGTCGCGCGGGCGGTTCGAGTGCCTGAACCAAACGAAAAAGCCCTCAGCTTTTGCTGAGGGCTTTGCAGTGCGGGTGAAGGGACTCGAACCCCCACGCCTTGCGGCACTAGATCCTAAATCTAGCGTGTCTACCAATTTCACCACACCCGCGTTTAGGGACGGCAAAGATAATCCAATTTCATAATTAAAAAAGAGTTTCTGGGTATAAAAAGGATTTCAATCGAGCAAATGCCTCCTATTTGAATTATTAAGCGTATTACTTCCAACATATGACCACTTGTCCTATCTTGCAGTCCATATGGAACATAAGCGTATTTTAGTGACCGGTGGTGCAGGGTTCGTAGGGTCCCACTTATGTGATCTCTTATTGGATCAAGGCCACGAGGTTTATTGCCTGGATAATTTTTTTACAGGGCAAAAGAGGAATATCATCCACTTATTGGATAATCCTTATTTCGAATTGATCCGCCACGACATCACTGCTCCCTTCTTTATTGAATGCGACGAGATCTACAACCTGGCTTGTCCGGCATCTCCAATTCATTATCAATACAATCCTATCAAGACCATCAAGACCTCCGTCATGGGGTCTATCAATATGCTCGGGCTTGCCAAGCGGGTTAAGGCCAAGATTCTGCAGGCATCTACCAGCGAAGTCTATGGAAACCCAGAAATACATCCACAGCCTGAGAGCTATTGGGGAAATGTAAATCCAATAGGAGAGCGATCCTGCTATGATGAGGGTAAAAGGGCCGCAGAAACCTTGTTCATGGATTATCACAAACAAAATGGGGTTAATGTGAAGATCGTTCGGATCTTTAACACCTATGGTCCTCGAATGCACCCGCAAGATGGCCGGGTAGTTTCTAATTTCATTGTACAAGCCTTGCAGAATAAGGATATCACTATTTATGGCGATGGCTCCCAGACGCGAAGCTTTCAATATGTGGATGACCTGCTCTCCGGAATGGTCAAATTGATGGATACCGAAGATGGCTTTACAGGACCCGTCAATATTGGCAACCCTGGTGAGTTTACTATTCTGGAGCTAGCACAGCATGTAATAGAACTGATTGGCTCTAAGTCCAAGATCGTCTACTTACCACTACCTTCGGATGATCCCCTTATGAGAAGACCAGACATCAGTCTGGCCAAGGAAAAACTAGACTGGGAACCCACTCTAGCCTTGGAAGAGGGATTGAAGAAGACCATTGCCTATTTTGAGTCTACTCTATAGGCCGATTTAACTTTCATATCTTTTACTTTTAGCCCGCTTCATTGAGACTTTTGAAGGGTGCTTTTCGTACCTTAGCATCCCGACTAAATTTTGGTTTATGAAGAGTGCCAAATCCTATATCCAAGAACACAAAGATCGCTTTATCCAAGAGCTGATCGATCTGTTGAAGATACCTTCTATTAGTGCCGACTCAGCCTATAAAGATGATGTCATTAAAACTGCTCAGGCTATCAAAAATAGTCTTGAAAATGCGGGATGTGACGTTGTTGAGATCTGTGAGACACCTGGCTATCCCATTGTTTATGGAGAAAAGATGATCGATCCGAATCTGCCAACGGTATTGGTATACGGGCACTATGATGTACAACCTCCAGACCCGTTGGATCTTTGGGACAGTCCGCCGTTTGAGCCGGTGATCAAGGCAACGGAACTGCACCCGGACGGCGCAATATTTGCGAGAGGTTCATGTGACGATAAAGGGCAAATGTACATGCATGTCAAAGCCATGGAATACATGACCCAAACCGATCAGCTGCCATGCAATGTGAAGTTCATGATAGAAGGTGAAGAAGAAGTAGGAAGTGAATCCCTTGGTTGGTTTGTAGAGCGAAACCAGCAAAAACTCGCTAATGACATCATCCTTATATCCGATACGGGTATGATCGCCAATGATGTACCATCTATTACAACAGGACTCCGTGGCTTGAGCTATGTGGAAGTAGAGGTGACCGGACCGAATAGAGACCTGCATTCCGGACTTTACGGTGGTGCCGTTGCAAACCCGATCAACATACTGACGAAGATGATCGCCTCCTTACACGACGAGAACAACCACATCACCATTCCAGGATTTTATGATAAGGTCGAAGAATTGAGCCAATCCGAAAGAGACGCCATGGCCGAGGCCCCTTTTAGCCTGGAGGCTTATCAAAACGCTCTGAATATTGAATCCGTCTACGGAGAGGCGGGCTATACCACCAACGAACGAAACTCCATCCGTCCTACTTTGGATGTAAATGGAATTTGGGGAGGTTATACTGGCGAAGGAGCCAAGACCGTAATAGCCAGCAAGGCTTATGCTAAGATCAGTATGCGATTAGTTCCTAACCAGGAATGGACCGAGATTACGGAGTTGTTCCAAAATCACTTTGAAAGCATCGCCCCTGCAGGAGTAGAAGTGAAGGTTACACCTCATCATGGGGGACAAGCCTATGTAACACCGATTGACACTATCGGTTACCAGGCCGCTTCCAAAGCCTATGAAAGTACATTTGGTAAAACTCCTATCCCTCAGCGCAGTGGGGGAAGTATTCCTATTGTGGCCTTGTTCGAAAAAGAGTTGGGCAGTAAAACGATCTTAATGGGATTTGGCCTGGACAGCGATGCCATCCATTCGCCTAATGAACATTATGGTATTTGGAATTACCTAAAAGGAATAGAGACCATACCGCAATTTTATCATCACTTCGTGGAGTTGAGTCGTGAGTCGTGAGTCGTGAGACGCGAGTCGAAATTTAAACACATCGAATAACGGATCTCTAATAGCGAATCTCCTTTTTTACCTTGGGGCACCGTTCCCCTCCCGGGACAATGTAATTCTCTTGCAAATTTGCGCCAAGAGAAATTCTCGCTTATACTCGATATTCTTATCTGGTTTAGTCGAGATTCAGGAAGAATCAATCCTGAGAAGTCATACACGGTTGATTCCTCCGCACACCAAAATACCCGCTGGTATAAAGATTCTACTTCCAGTCTGCCCCCTTCAATCTTCACCCTTCACTCCTCACTCATTAATTCTTTGTTAAAATTAATTCTACGTTTGTAGAAATAAAATATTATTCTACATTTGTAGAGTAAAAATCATCCTATGCAATTATCCAATGCCGAAGAGCAATTAATGCAGATCCTTTGGAAAAAGAAGAGAGCCTTCATGAAGGACTTGGTCGAAGCCTACCCAGAACCTAAGCCGGCTATGACAACAGTGGCAACCCTCCTAAAGCGCATGCAGGACAAACAGTTTGTTAACTACGACCAAAAAGGACGTTCTCGAGAGTATTTTCCGCTTGTCAAGAAGCAGGACTATTTTTCTCGGCAGATGAACGGAATGATCAAGAACTTTTTTAATGATTCCGCTAGTCAGTTCGCTTCGTTCTTTACACAACAAACCGATCTAAGTAAAACGGAATTGGAAGAATTGCGCAAGATCATCGATCAGGAAATCAAAAAGAAATAACATGGAGATCTACTTGCTGAAATCGACACTCTGCCTGGCGATCTTTTTCGCCATCTACAAGGGAGTACTGGAAAACCAGCCTGTACATCGCTTCAAGAGATTCTATCTTCTGATCGCAATGGTTGCTTCCCTGACCTTTCCGTTGGTAACCTTTGAGGTAACTAATTATATCTCTAAGGAAGAGCTGGGACAAGTTATCGTCTACCAAGACAATGGGGTACAGGAAATTTCCAACACCATTAATTGGTCGCTTTGGCTTTGGGGTATTTATGTCTTCGGTGTTTTAGTGATGTTCAGTCGCTTTATGATCAACCTAATGGATATTTTCCAGAAGATCGATGCTAATCCAAAGAGGAAAGAAGGGTCCATCACCCATGTTTTGATGCGGGAAAGGATTACTCCTCATACCTTTTTACGATTCATCTTCTTTCAAAAATCAGCGATAGAAAAACAAGAGATCCCGGAATCTGTCTTGATCCACGAACACACCCATGCCAAACAAGCTCATTCCCTGGATATCATCCTGATCGAGCTGCTGCAGGTTGTTTTCTGGTTCAACCCGCTATTCTACCTGCTGAAGAAGTCGATTAAACTAAATCACGAATTCTTGGCCGATCAGGCAGTGATCGATCAGGGCAAAAATATTGGGGAATACCAACACACCTTATTGGATTTCTCCACCCTGCAAAATGCACACCCCATGGCGAACGCCATGGACTATTCATCCATCAAAAAACGTTTAACCATTATGAAAAAATCACATTCAAAATGGAAGTCACGACTGGGAGTATCCCTGGTCCTTCCATTACTCGCTGTCATGTTGTACAGCTTCAGTTCGAGAACGGTACACGAGGTGCCCGTTTATAACGAATCCATGGAGACGGAGATCGAACTGGTGGACCAGGTCATTTCCAAAGAGATCGAGATTCGAATAAAGAAAAATACCATAGAGGTCAATGGGCAATCAACGAAACTGGATAATTTTGCGGCTACCGTAGACCGAGTGACCTCATCCTGGAGTGAACAAGACTATATGGACGCCAAATTTGATATTTCTATCTCCAATCCAGACAAAGGATTTGTTGAAAAGGTCAATCGGGAATTCAAAAAGACCAAGCTCTATAAGGCTAGACCCAATGACTTTGGATTGGTTCCGCCTCCGCCACCTCCACCGGATGCAATAAATGCAAAGACCCCTCCTCCGCCTCCTCCGCCTCCACCAGCACCGAAGGTGAAAATAGTCAAGGACGGAGTAACTGTCATCGAGGAGATCGAGGTAGATTCTCCAGGTTCTGAGATCATTGTGATCGAAGAGATAGAAAACGATAATGGCAAGGTGATCATCAAGAACAAGGAAGGAAAAGTCCTAAAGGAAGTACCTTCTGATGCAGAGGTTATCGAGATCATCGAGATCAAGGAAGATGCTGATAAGTCCGTTTATAAGGTAAAGACAACCAAGTCCGGTAAAGAAGTCAAGATCGTCGAAATAGGTGACGAGGATGTCATCAAAGTTGGAGGGTCAGGAGAAATG
Organism: Aureitalea marina; assembly: GCF_002943755.1. Taxonomy (NCBI): domain Bacteria; kingdom Pseudomonadati; phylum Bacteroidota; class Flavobacteriia; order Flavobacteriales; family Flavobacteriaceae; genus Aureitalea; species Aureitalea marina. The sequence goes on along the minus strand of NZ_MQUB01000001.1, from coordinate 43,578 downwards.
CGGTTCATCACCGATAAGAATCCAACCTATTATATTGATGGCAAAAAGGTATCTAAAAAGAGATTTTCCAAACTGAATCCTTCTGAGATCAAATCCATGGATGTAGTAAAAGACGAGGACGACAACGGCAGGATCTACGTCACCACTAAAAAGAAGAAAAACAAGATAAAGTAATCGGTTAAGTCCGACATTCCCACATCATCAATCAAAAACGGAGAATACCCTGAGCGCATTGAAGTGTCTCAGGGTGTTCTTTTTTTAGTCCCGCTATTTAGGCCATTTATGTGTAACAAAAGACCCAAATTCACGTTCTAATAAAATATCAATCAAAAAATTAGCCCATGCTACAACGTTTCTTTATTTTGTGTTCGGGCGCTGACACGGATCTGCTGGAAGAATGCTCGGCAGGAGAAAAGACCAAATATGCCGGTATTGGTGCAACGGTCTTTTTTACGGCGGTTATGGCCGCTATTGCCTCTTCCTTTGCCCTATACACTGTCTTTGACAATTACTATACCGCCATTTTCTTCGGACTGATCTGGGGAATGATGATCTTCAACCTGGACCGATATATCGTCTCGACCCTGAAGAAACGAGAGAATTTCTTCGACGAAATAATCCAGGCCGCTCCCCGACTGATGCTGGCCGTCATCATAGCTATTGTCATTTCCAAACCATTGGAATTGAAGATCTTCGAAAAGGAGATTAATCAGGTCTTATTAGAGGAGAAGAATCAGATGACCCTGGATAACAAAGAGCAACTGGCCCTTCAATATACTCCAACCCTGGATAGCCTAAGCGGAGAGATCGACGCGCTAAAACAGGAGGTGGTAGACAAGGAAACCGAAGTCAACGAGCTATACGGCACCTATATCGCGGAAGCGGAAGGCAGAGAAGGAACTCTGATCGTTGGCAAGGGACCTGTTTATAAAGAAAAGCGAGAAAAACACGATGACGAACTCGCTGCTTTGCAAGCACTAAGAACAGACAACAACGAGAGAATTGAGACCATAGAAGGTCAGATTGCTTCTTTAAGCCAGGAATACAGCAGTAAGGTGGCCGAGAGCCAACCGGTGATCGATGGATTCGGCGGACTGATGGCCAGAGTCAACGCACTGGAGAAGCTACCCTGGCTTCCCTCCTTCTTTATCTTTTTACTGTTCCTGGCTGTAGAATCGGCTCCTATTGTCGCCAAACTACTGTCTCCTAAAGGTGCTTACGATCTCAAACTGGCAGAACAAGAAAGTGCAGTTAAGTCTTGGGTGGATCAGCAACAAGCTCAAAGAGAAGTACTGGTGACCACAGACCGAGAAGTGAATAATCGTGTATATGCAGATATTGCAGAAGAGCAAGAACTGTACGATTACAAACGCAAGCGGGCTCGCGAATTAATGCAAATGCAAGCCGACGCTTTCTACAAGAAACAAAAAGGCCTGCTTTAAGCAGAAATCTAGGTAGTTCCCCCAGGGATCTTAATTTCAAGTAGTCTAGCTTTAGGTGCATAGAAGTGCAGTGGTCTTTCCGAATTGGGAACCAGTAAGGCCTGTCCTGCCCGAACTTCTTCATTCTGACCATTTAGGGACACCAAGGCCCTTCCCTCTATACACACGTAAAGCTTGAGACTCTTACGACATGCCATCTCCCGCTGCAAATGTGAATCTACCTGCAATTGAACGGCCTTTGGAAACACGGACGACAAACACACTACGTCCTCGGCCTCCAAAGCCCGGGTTTTGTTTATCACGGCTGCCTTTAGTGAGGTATCGAGCTTTTGAACATTGATTTTAGACTCGTCTGAAATCTCTTGGGTCCAATCTGCCATGGAGTCTATAAAGTACATCGAATTATTCATCTCGTTCAATTATTAGTTAGGCAACCAACATTGGTTCATTTAACTGTCGGAAGGGCCCAAGAATTCGTTGATTATTCCCCAGACGGACAGAAATCTGACAACCCAATTCAAGGGCACTATCTTTAATACATCGTAACATGATCACGCCAGCCAGATCGATATCCTCCAGTTTTTGAAGACAAATTTCAAATTTCCCATCTCCGTTTAATTTGTGCTTGAAATACGTTCTGACCTGCTGAGTCTGCGATGCGTGAAAAGATCCAGTAAATTCGAAGATCGATTCTTTTTGTTCGATACAAAGTGCCATAATTCAGTTTTGATTTTAGGTTCATCCCGAGGATGTTTGACACAAGGTGGACGTCTAGCCCGGTTAAATCTTGATTACATAGCAAAACTGCAAAAGAAGGTGGGAAAATATGGTCCAAACACGGTGGATGGCCATTTGCTTTAGGCCATTGGTACAAACTCTGTCGATTAGGATCAGGAAATAAAATTAAAGCAGGTTTAACCGCTTCATCAATTCAGGACGATTCGCCCGACTGATCGGTATGACATCCCGGTCAATAAGAACACTATTATCCTCAATATCGATGATCTTGGTGATGTTGATCACATACGATCGATGTATCTTCAAGAATAGATAGTCCGGCAGTTTCTCTTCGATCTTCTTTAGCGTGGAGTGAACCGTGAAGTTCTTATCATCTGTCTTAATGAGAATATAATCTCCTTTTGCCTCGATGATCCGAATCTTTTCAAATTCGATTTTGATCAGACGACGATCAATATTGACATATAATTCTTTTCCACTGTCGGATTGGGAATCTGATCCGGAGGCTGACGATGCAGAACTTTCCGATTTGGGTGTAGCCTTCCTAACCGCCTTTTCAAATCGTTCTTTCTCCAGGGGTTTAACCAGGTAATCAATTATACAGTCGTAACTAAAGGCTTCGATGGCAAAATTACGATCTGATGTGGTCAAGATGATTTGAGGTGGATCGGGCAGTGATTCAATGAAATCGAATCCCGTAAAATCCGGCATATGAATATCTAGGAATGCAAGATCAACTTCATTTTTATTCAAAAATTTAATGGCCTGAATGGCGTTGGAAAATTCGCCTACGATTTCAAGGTCTGGAATTTGTTCACATAAGTAAGCAACGATCGCCCTGGCGGCCGCTTCGTCATCTACGATGATACATCGCATAGTAAAGAAATATTACAATTCTTCAATAAAGGTAATAATTCGTTTCAGAATTTGATCAAAATTTTCTTTTCCATCCAAGCTGCCATTTCTGAGGTTCTCTTCATACTTCGCCGTGAGCGCATACCCATTATCCATTCCGAGCAAACTAACCTTATGTTTGATCTTGTGCACGATCCCAGCTCGTTGTTCGAAGGTTCCATTTTGAATATGATCTTCATACAGTTCGATCTCTTGTGGAAGCTCTTGTTTAATGATCGAAATGAGTTTCTTCCGGAAATTATGATCGCCGGCTGCTATTTTATCGATATAAGAAAGATTTGGGGACATCATTCTTTTGGTTTTTTGTTTAAGGTGAAATAGAATGTGGTCCCTGTTCCAACTCCGCTTTCCAACCAGATTCTGCCTTGATGGAGATCGATGATCTTTTTTACAATGGAAAGCCCAACTCCGGTCGATTCCTTAATGTCACTCAAAGACTCGAATATTTTAAAGATCTTTTCATGGTATATAGAATCGATACCTACCCCATTATCTGCCACGCCAAAGACGTTTTGGCCATCGACTTCTTTCCAAAATACACGGATTTGTCCTTGCTCTTTATCGGTATACCGAATGGCATTCCCGATCAGGTTCTGATACAACTGGATCAAACGCGTTTGATCTCCCTTTATCTTTGGAAAATTGTCATCGACAATGATTTCTATGTGACTGGGAACATGAAGTAATTGTAATGCATCCGTTATGACCTGATCAACATGAATCTCTTTAGACTGAAAGGATTCATTGTTGATACTACTGTAGGATAAAATTCCCGTAATCAGCCCCTCCATTTTCTCCAGGGTCTTGCCAATCAGATCAAAGTTTCGAAGCGTTTTTTCGTCCCAAGCTACCTTATTGTCCTGTTTGATCCAATCTACCAGGGCATAAATGTTGCGCAAAGGTGACTTCAAGTCGTGGGAAACGATATGGGCGTATTCTTCCAATTCGGCATTACTCGCCTCTAATTGTTCCAGAAGCTCTTTACTCCTTCTTTCAGCCTTTAGTCGTTCTTGTAAGTTGAGGGCATTCTGAATTTGCATGGACACCAAATTGGCCACATTATGCAATGCTTTTAAGTGTTCTGTGGTAAAATAATCTGCATCCTTGTGTTCAGAATCAATGACTGCAATCACCTTTCCATTGGATAAAATTGGGACCGTGATCTCTGACAATCGGAAAGCGTCATCCACAATATACCGAGGGTCCTGATCCGTATTCTTGATGATCTCGGATTGCCCGGAGGAGGCTACGGATCCTACGATCCCTTGTCCCAGGGGGATGATGATCTGATCGATAACTTCTTCCCCGGATGGGGCTTTGGCTCCAAATGCGGCAATTTGTTCTAATTGGCCATTACGGTGGTCAACAATATAGATGACACAATCATCTGCGTTGAGATACTCTGCAATACGGTGAACGATCTCCCAGGCAATCCGGTAGAGGTCAATCTCTCCTAAAATGGCTTTCGCCACTTCATTGATCACATTGATCATCAAGCTCTTCTCCCTTTCTGCTGTTATGTCCTCCACTATGGCCACCTGATACTTGACCTTGTTCTCTATGTCGCTTAACATACTCACTTTCGTACGGGCCCAAACAACCGAATGGTCTTTTCTTTTATATCTCTTCTCCTGTGAAAACTCACTAATATCACCTGATTCAAGCCCATCCAACAACTTTTTAGAGTCTATCATGTCCTGTGGCAAGGTTAGGTCCGAGATTCTCATATTCACAAGCTCGGTCTCTTCGTAACCTAAAAGATCACAAAAAGCCTGATTGGCTTTTATTATTCTCTGATCTTCGGCCAATATGATTCCCAATGAGGAGTTGTCCACAATGATGTCCAATTCCCTTTTTTGGTTCTCAATGAGTTGTTTATCGGCCATTGATTCGGTAATATCTCGTGCGATACCCTGTGCAGCGACCGGTCTCTTGTTAAAATCATAAATTAAACTAGCATTGATCTGTACCCATTTCTCTAATCCTTCACCTATGCTAAGTCGAACCTCGAAATTTTCGATCATCCCATTTTCTCTAAGTGAATTGTACGACTCCTGGGTATGTCGAATATCATCCGCCGCCACAAAATCAAGGAGATTCTTCCTGCCGTCTTTCAACGAATAATCCAGTAGTTGCTCTGCGGACTCATTCATCCTGAGGATATTCCCCGCTAGATCCATAACCACATAGGCGTCCAATATATTGGTGAAAATACCCTGTAACTGCGAATTCTTCTCAGTTACTGAAGCTTTCAACTGCTTATTGGCCCGTTGCAGATCCTGGGTTAGCTCATATAGCTCAGAAGATTTGATTTCCAGGATACGTTCCGATTCCTTACGAGCAAGTCGCTCTCGCTTGAGTGCTCTCTGGAGTATGTCTGAACGGTCATTGCTCATTTCTTTCGAATGGTAAATCGAACCTTTGTCCCATCATCCTTTAGTTTTTGATAGGAAATATCGGCAGATTGGTCAAAGTGATTGAAGGTTTGTTGCATAAGTCCGTGGCCCAGGCTATACAAGGCTCTGCTAGACTGATAATCCATGACCAGTTCTGAGTCAGATCTGGATATCACGGTGAAGGTCGGAAGCTCGGCATCCGAATATATCTTGCGAACTTCGACATGGATATGGGATTCGATGGAACTCAACAAATCCATAGGATCGCTGTAGGTGTTCATCAATCCAGGATAATTCGTGGCCAGGGTAGCAAATAAGTGTTCTGCAAATACGTAAAGCAGATCATCAGGCGCGATAGCTGTTTCCTTGCTCAGGTTACCCAATAACTGAACCATCTCACCAAAGGAGTAGGTGCCTACCCCTGTGTAAACTCCATTGGACTTCAATTCTGAGGATTTGATAATGGTATCCACCATTTCCAGCCCAAATTTCTCCTCGACCAATTCGAGGAATTCAGTGAAAATTATTCCTTTCATTTAATTTGATTTGATCAACTCGTTGATACTCCAATAAGATAATGCTTTTTCGATTCGGTCCACGTATTCTTCGAACTTTAAAGGCTTGATTATGTAGCCCGAGACACCAAGCTCATATGCCTTTTTCAAATCCTTGGTATTCATCGAGGTGGTCAGTATGACGGTGGGTAAATAGCACCAGCTTTTGTGTTCTCTTAGAATCTGTAAAAACTCCAAACCATTCATTTTTGGCATATTCAGATCCAGAAAGATCAAATCTGGCAATTCCTTATTCTGTGCTAAAAATTCGATCGCCTCTTCCCCATTTTTAACACTCACCATGGCATGACCAGAATCGTGTCCCTTCATCGTCTTTTCAAATTTCATCTTCTCGATAAGATCGTCTTCAATCAACAGTACGCGCATGTCATGCAATTTTTGTAAAAATGAACTATTTTTTAGCGGTAAGCGGTTTTGGCAAGTTAAATATATAATAAGTGTCGACGAATGACGGATAAGTGTCGACGAATGATTTCGCAATTTTGGTTGCCCCGGTTTCTGCTTCTGCTTACCTTTATAAAGTGCGCAGTCTACCATTTATCTCGGGCTCATTCATAGAAGAGAAAACCCGGTATCAGGCACTGACCGAGGTACTGCGGTCTGGCTTTTCCAATAAAGAGATCGTCTGTCCCAGCCGGCATCACCACCAGTTTGACAATTGGCATTTGGACAACGAGACCACCATGCTACTCATGCCGGCCTGGAACCCAGGTGAGGTTGGAGGGATTAAAGTTGTAAATATAAATCCTGGTTACTACAACTCAGGCAGACCCAGCATACAGGGGGCCTACCTGCTTATGGATGCCAACAAGGGTGATTTTCTCGCCGTATTAGATGGAGCAGCCCTCACGGCCAAGCGGACTGCTGCTACCTCTGCCCTGGCTTCAACTTATTTAAGCAGACCAGAGAGTTCTAAACTTCTCATGATCGGAACCGGGATCTTGTCCAGAGAAATGATCCTGGCTCATGCTGCAGTAAGACCAATCGAAGAGGTTATGATCTGGGGTCGTACCACGGAGAAGATTCAATCCGTTCAGGAAAGCATAAAAAAAGAAGCATTCCGAAAAGTGGATCATTTGTCCTTGGAGGAAGGATTAGCATGGGCGGATATAATCTGTTGTGCCACCTCCGCAACCCAACCTTTGATACTAGGAAAATATCTCAAGCCCGGGCAACACCTGGATCTTGTAGGTAGTTTTAAACCCCATGCCCGAGAAGCCGATGATGACGTGATTCGCAGAAGCCGGATCTTCCTGGACGAGATGGCCACTGGCCTAGTGGAAAGTGGTGACATCGTCATACCCCTGAAAACCGGGATCTTGAAAAAAGAGGAAATCGTTGGCGATCTCTTCCAGCTTTGCCGTAGTGAAATTACCGGCAGAAAGAACGACCAGGAAATTAGCTTATTCAAATCTGTAGGCCATGCAGTAGAAGATCTGGTGGCCGCCAAACATTACCTCGATCTCTACCATGCGAATTTATAATCGTATAACTGAACAAGCCCAAGCCCGCATCCCGAAAGATTGGCTCCAGATTCAGACCGTTGACATGCATACCGGAGGAGAACCGCTCAGGGTGATCATCTCTGGGTATCCACCCCTGGAGGGCAACAACATCCTGGAATACAGACGCTACTGTAAGAAACATCTTGACTACTTGAGACAGGCTTTGATGTTTGAACCACGAGGTCATGCCGATATGTATGGTTGCCTGATCGTACCACCCAATGACCCCAAGGCAGATTTTGGTGTTATTTTTATGCACAACGAGGGTTATTCGACCATGTGTGGACATGCCGTCATCGCTCTATCTACTCTGGTTGCGGAGCAAGGTTGGATGGACATTGAAGAAGGGATGAACACACTGAGAATTGATGCGCCATGTGGTCGAATTGAATCGCATATACAGGTCGAAAAAGGAAAAGTTGTGGACGTGAATTTTCATGGGGTACCGAGCTTTGTGATTGCATTGGATCAGGAGGTCGATGTCCCAGGAATTGGAAGAGTGGTCTACGATCTGGCATACGGTGGAGCCTTTTATGCCTATGTAGATCTGGACAAGAATAAATTAGAACTAGATCTGCACGCTCATTCCACCGATAAGTTGATCGATCATGGAAGAAGAATTAAGCAGGCCGTAATAGAACATGGAATCGGATTTCATCATCCGTTTGAAGCGGATCTCTCATTTCTCTACGGTACCATTTTCATCGGCCCTCCGATTTCTGAGATCGCGGATAGTCGAAATGTTTGCATCTTCGCGGACGGCGAAGTGGACCGATCACCAACGGGCTCCGGAGTTTCGGGCAGGATGGCCATCCATCACGCCAGGAACGAAATTGAGGCTGGAGATGTGCTTACCATAGAAAGTATTACTGGTTCTCTTTTTACTGGAAGTGTGGTAAATGTACAAACCTATGGACCATTCACTGCGGTAATACCAGAAGTTTCCGGAACGGCTCATATGACAGGAATCCACACTTTTATAATTGACCCAAGAGATCCTTTTAAGGATGGATTTTTATTGCGCTAATGAAGACAACTATCCCATCCATTTCTGTCCAACAAGCTGAAGAATTGCTCAAGCTACACTATGGACTCGATGCAACGGCTACTTATTTATATGGAGATCAGGACCTGAATTATCAAATACACTCTCCTGAGGGCAACTTCCTCCTTAAATTATCGACCGATCAAAGGGCTAATCGAACACGCCAGGAACAGGAAAAAATACTGGTTGGCTTGGTGGGCAAAATCTCTGACCTGAGTATTCCCGGACTGAAACCGGCTCTAAATGGAGCTTTGGAGATCAGCACCCAAGTAGGTCAAAAAACGATCTCGGTTCGTTTATTCAGCTGGATAACCGGTCGTCTTTGGGCCAATGTAAATCCTCATACCCAAAACTTGCGCGCCCAGTTGGGCAGTGCGGCGGGAAAACTGAATCGGGCCATGCGGGAACTACCTCAGCAAGAGGGAAGATCCAATTTTCGATGGGACCTGGCTCAAAGCAATTGGACAACCGACCATACAAACGACTTCCAGGGTGAACGACTAGAATGGATACGGTATTTCCAAGGGCGTTTTGAAGATTTACAACCCGCTTACGGAAATCTCAGAAAGCAACTGATCCACAATGACCTGAACGACTACAACATTGTGGTGTCCGAGGAAGCCATTGAACCGCAAGTAAAGGGTTTTATCGATTTTGGGGATGCCTGCTATTCCCAGTCTATTAATGAACTTGCCATACTGATCACCTATGCGGTAATGGGAACGTCAGAACCCCTAGGTGCGGCCTGTGAGGTGATTTTGGCCTATCAAGACCAATCTCCACTGCAGGAAGATGAATTAATACATCTCTATGCCTTGGTAGGTATGCGGCTAGTTACAAGTGTCACCGTCTCGCATATTCGCAAACAAGAGGACCCGGAAGATGAGTATTTGGTCATTTCTGAAGAACCAGCCTGGAATCTTTTGGAACAATGGTTCCAGCTTTCCGAAGAGTTGGCTCACTACAGTTTCAGAAATGCCTGTGGCAAACATGCACATCCCAGCCAAGACGCATTTTATCAATGGGCCAATGGGCTGGAGATAGATATCAGGGAGTTATTCCCGGATCAACAAGATAAAAAGGAAGTGGTCCTTTTGGACCTCAAGCCATCTTCCACTTGGGCCGGAAGCAGAGAGGAATTCAACGACCTGGATCTTTTCCAGTTTCGAATCGATCGGTTGCAGGCTGAATTCGCGGATAAATTTATCGCTGGAGGTTACCTGGAACCTCGTCCACTTTACACTTCTACGGCTTACGACCGAGATGGAAACTCGGGGTCTGAAAGCAGGACAGTTCACTTAGGAGTCGACTTTTGGTTGCCTGCTGGAACTCCTGTTCACGCACTTTTCCACGGTACAGTTTTCACAGCCACCAACGATGCCGGATTTAAAGAATACGGAGGTCTTATCATCCTAAAGCACAAAGAGAATGGTATAGAATTCTTTACCCTATACGGCCATTTGAGCGCCGATAGTCCAAATCAGTTTGCGGTGGGGGACACAGTTGAAAAGGGTCAACAATTAGGCGTTTTGGGAGAACCTTCAGAGAATGGTGTTTGGGCCCCTCATTTGCACTTTCAGATCATGTTGAGCATGTTGGACTACACCCTGGACTTTCCGGGAGTGGGTTACAAAAGTGAGTTAGCGGTTTGGAAGAGCCTGTGCCCCGATCCCAACTTGCTATTCTCTAAGGAAGAATTGACAACTCAATATGACGCTGAGACCGAAGACCTGATCCATAGAAGGTCCCGGTCCCTTGGAAAAAGCTTGAGTCTTTCCTACAGAGAACCCCTGCATATTGTTCGCGGTGACGGGCCTTATCTTATGGATCCATGGGCGCGTAAATATCTGGATACTGTGAATAATGTGGCTCATGTGGGACACGAACATCCCGCGGTGGTTCAGGCGGCGAAGAAGCAGCTAAGTGTGTTGAATACAAACACCCGCTATTTACATCCTGCCGTATTGGATTATGCCGATAGACTCCGAAAGAAACTCCCTGATCACATAGAAGTCATCTACCTGGTGAATTCTGGAAGCGAGGCCAACGAATTAGCGCTTAGAATGGCCAATACCTGGAGTGGATCGAAAGAAATACTTGCCTTGGAAATGGGTTATCACGGCAACACCAATGCCGTAATTGATGTGAGCTCGTATAAGTTTGACCGCAAGGGAGGGGGAGGTAAACCTGCTCACACCCACCTCCTTCCACTACCCGATCCATTCCGGGGAATACATACTGATAAAGACTGTGGGGAAAAGTACAGCCGTTATGCCTTGGAACGGTTAAAGTCCATTGAACGTAATGGTACTGGCCCTGCAAGTTTCATTCACGAAAGTATTTTGAGTTGTGGAGGTCAGATCGTCCCTCCCGAGAATTATTTTAACCAGATTTACTCCATGATCCAAGAAGCCGGCGGACTGTGTATTGCGGATGAAGTACAAACGGGTTTTGGACGGACAGGGTCGCGTTTCTGGGCTTTTGAACTCTTTGGACTTGAACCGGACATAGTAACCATGGGAAAACCAGCTGGTAACGGACATCCTCTGGGCATAGTAGCCTGCACTCGTAAAGTGGCCGAGCGATTTGCCAATGGAATGGAATTCTTCAATACTTTCGGAGGTAATCCGGTAAGTAGCCGGACAGGCAAGGCGGTCCTGGACGTCATCCTAAAAGATGAATTGCAAAGCCATGCTCAGAAGATGGGCGACTATTTAAAAGCCGGCTTGAGAAAGCTACAACAAGAACATCCTATTCTGGCAGATATTAGAGGAGAAGGATTATTCCTTGGAGTAGAACTATGCGACTTAGAAAAGCGTCCATTGACTCCTCAAACAAACTACCTGGTCAACCGGATGAAAGAATTTGGTATCTTGACCAGTAGTGACGGACCCGATGAGAATGTGATCAAGATCAAGCCACCCATGGTATTTGATAAGGTGAACGCGGATGAGTTCCTTGGCAGGCTCTCACAAATAATAAGTGAAGACTTCATGAAAAAGATATGATATGAGAATAATCCTAATTTTTTTGGCCGTCCTTCTGAGCGACGGAATTATTGCTCAAACACGTTCAGAGGATGAAAAATCTATCCGTGCTGTAATGGCCAAACAACAAGAAGCCTGGTCCAATTACGACCTGGAAGGCTTTATGGAAGGCTATTGGAAGAACGATTCGCTTAAATTCTTCGGTTCCAATGGTATAACCTATGGCTGGGATCAGACTTTAGCCAATTACAAAAGAGGTTATTCTAACAAAGAGGTAGCGGGTACATTGAATTTCACTTTAGAATCCATAACGCCTATCGAAGAGGGAAGCTATTATGTGATGGGAAGGTTTCATCTGGAAAGGCCCATGGGAGATGCCCGGGGAATATTCATGATCATTTTTAAGAAGATCGATGGCCAATGGAAGATCGTGGCCGATATGAGCTGCTAGACCATGCAACCACTGGTGCGAAAAGCTACGATGGACGATGTGCCCGTACTGCTGCAATTCGAACAGGGATTGATCCAGGCAGAGCGTCCTATGGACCCTACGATCAAAGACGGGCATATTCACTATTACGACGTCCGCGATTTTATTCGCGATGAGGACGCCGACCTTTTTGTGGCCGAACTGGATGGTGAACTGGTGGCCTCAGGTTACGCCAAGATAAAAGGGGACCGTCATTATTTAAAACACCATCGACTGGGCTATCTGGGCTTTATGTTTGTGCCGCCCCAACACCGCGGCAAGGGATATAATAAACTGATACTGGATGTATTGATCCAATGGTGCCGGGAACGCGACCTGCAGGAGATCAGGTTGGATGTTTACGATGTGAACGATCCGGCAATCAGGGCATACGAAAAGGCGGGCTTTGTAAAGCACCTCATCAATATGCGTTTACCGCATTAGAACTTACGATCAGGGTCAAACGGACTCAGATCCATTGAAGTTGGTTGACCTGAGATCAACTCGCTGATCAACAAGCCGGTTGCCGGTCCCATGCTCCACCCCATCATGGCATGTCCTGTAGCGAGTACCAGATTACTGCATTTTGCAGTGCGTCCGATATAGGCCATTCCGTCGGGTGAAACTGGCCTTAAACCACACTGAGCATCGGCAATTTCCTCTGCTTCGATCTGAACACCCGGATAGTATCTCTTTGCCGCCTGGGCAATGGCATTGACCCGTTCCTTTCTGACATGGTGATTGATCCCGGCTATTTCCATGGTTCCGGCAAATCGGGTATAGCCGTTCATTGGGGTGACCGCTGCCTTGGCCTCGCACAAGATGGCCGGCATCTGAATCTTGTTATCCCCATGGGCATTGATGCGGTATCCTTTTCCACCTTCCAGCAGGAGGTCCAGTCCTAATTGATTGGCCAGGGAACTACTCCAGGAACCCGCAGCCAGGATTACCTCATCTGGCTGATATTCTGATTTATCGGTCACCACACGGATAATCTGCCCATTTTTACGCTCGATTGTTGTGACCTCTTCTTGCTTTCGTATGGTTACCCCCATAACGGGCAAACTGGATTTCAGGTCCTGCATGAGTTCTGTCGGAGTAGTATGACCGTCACAGGCATAATGAACGGCACCTATGATATCCAACTCGCAGTCCGGCTCCATCTGCCTGACCTCTTCCATGCTGACCTCCCTGGCTTCTAAGCCGTGCTGTTGGGCAAGTTCGGCCAACTCGATCTCATGCTCTAACATGGACTCTGTCTGGCAATACATCAGTAATCCTTTACGTTCCAACTGGAACTGCCAATCATTCTCGTTCCTTATCTCTGTGAAGAGCTCCCTACTGATCAGGTTGATATCCCGTATGGCCTTGATGGATCGGTCAACATTGGCCTGGCTGCAACTTTTGTTAAATGCCCAGGCCCACCTCAAGAAACTAGGGTTAAGTCGAGGTTTAATATAGAGTGGACTGGCAGAATTGAACATCCACTTAAGCCCTTGTTTCATAACACCAGGTGCTGCCAGGGGTACGATATGACTCGGGGTTAAATATCCTGCATTGACATAGGAGGCACCGTAATCCATGGTGGATTTATCCACAACAGTGACATCATGCCCGGCTTTCTTCAAAAAGTAGGCGGTACTCAAACCGACTATACCTCCTCCTATGACTAGCACCTTCTTACCCATATCAGATCACTTGAAATCCGTAAGCATAAGGGTCATCCTGAGGATCAATGGAGATGGTATTTTCCCCATAGATCCTGGCCCAACCCTTGATAGACGGAATAATCGCCTTGTGGTTTGCTAAATTGGTCTCTTGTACAATTCTCCCCGTAAAGGTAGAACCGATAAAACTTTCGTGCACATAGTCCTGCCCAACCTTTAACTGGCCTTTGGCGTGTAATTGGGCCATCCTGGCAGATGTCCCTGTTCCACATGGAGAACGATCAATCGCCTTATCGCCATAGAAAACGGCATTTCTTCCATCCGAATTTGGATCAATCGGATTACCGGTCCAGAGCATATGCGTTATATCACGGATGGTAGGGTCTTCCGGGTGGATAAAACAATCGGGATATTTTTCGTTCAGTCGTTTCCTGACCACTTGTGAAAATTGGATCAACTCTCCAGCGGTAAAATCTTGAACCCCCGAAAAGTTTTCCTGAGGATCAACTATGGCGTAAAAATTCCCTCCATATGAAACGTCGATCTTGAGCTCACCTAAACCTGGACAATCTACGGTCAGCCCCTCACCAGCCAGATAACTCTTCACATTGGTCAAAGTGACAGACCGGACCTTACCTGCTTCTTCTTGATATTGTACTACAACCAATCCCGCTGGAGTTTCCAAACGCAGCTCTCCCGGCTCTTTGGGCGTGACCAACCCTTTCTCGATGGCAATGGTTACCGTTCCTATGGTTCCGTGGCCACACATCGGCAAGCACCCGGAGGTTTCTATAAATAATACTCCAACATCATTGGTGGGGTCTGCGGGAGGATAAAGCAAGCTTCCGCTCATCATATCGTGTCCACGAGGCTCGAACATCAAACCGGTTCTGATCCAATCGTATTCCTCCAGGAAATGCTGCCGTCGCTCGCTCATTGAGCTGCCCCGTAATTCAGGTTTTCCTGTCAAAACTACCCGGACCGGATTTCCACACGTGTGGGCATCAATACATTTGAAGCGGGTTTCACTCATCCTTCTTTGCAGCAATGTAATTGTTCATGCGTTTTTCCAAAATAGCCAGGGTTACGGTTCCCTGCTCCAGTATCACCTCGTGGAACTCACGTATATCGAAATCTTCTCCCAGTTCAGATTCTGCTTTTTTACGAAGTTCCCTGATCTTTAGCTCTCCTATCTTGTAAGACAGGGCCTGACCAGGCCAGGAGATATAGCGATCGGTTTCCGTGTTCACCTCATGCAGGGATAGTGCGGTATTGGAAGCCATAAAATCGACTACCTCATCCCTGGACCAACCCAAGGCGTGAATACCTGTATCCACCACCAAACGGCAGGCCCGCCACATTTCATAGGTCAGCTGGCCAAACTTCTCATAAGGCGTAGTGTACATTCCCATCTCCTCTGCCAGGAATTCCGTATATAGTCCCCAACCCTCTCCGTAAGCGGAGAGATAGAGATTTCTGCGGAACTGCGGTATACTATCCCCTAACTCGTTGTTCAGGGCACCCTGCAAATGATGACCGGGAACAGCTTCATGTACCGTTAAGGCCGGAAGCGTATAAAGTGTCCTGCTAGGAAGATTATAGGTATTTACCCAATAATAACCGGGCCGGGTACTGCCTGCGGAAGTACCCACATAACGCCCTCCCGTGTATTTCGGCGCAATGGCATCGGGTACGGGAGCTACTCCATAAGGCATACGGGGCAAGGTCTTAAAGAATCTCGGCAGTTGCTCGTCGGCCCGCTTTGCCATGTCTCTGGCAATCATCAATAATTCCCTCGGTGTCTTGGCATAGAATTGTTCGTCGGTTCGCAGAAATTCCAGGAACTCATCAAAACTGCCTTCAAATTCCACCTCCTTTATGATCTCTTCCATCTGTGCCCTGATCCGTGCGACCTCAGCCAGCCCGATCTCGTGAATATCCTGCGCAGTATATTGGGTACTGGTGGTGTAAAAGTTGATCCGGTCCTGGTAGTATTCAGCTCCACCCGGACGGTCCGAAACTCCAATGGCATCCCTGGTTTTAGGCAGGTACTCCGTTTCAAAGAATTCCTTGATCCGTTTGAATTGAGGAATAACAACTTGCTCTACCGCCTTCCGTCCTTCAGTCATAACAGAGTCTTTCTGTTTCTGGGTCATCTGCTCGGGTAAATTTTTAAAAGGAGAGTAAAAGAAGCTATCCTCATAATTAGCAACTATATGATCATCGTAGGTACTCTCATACCCTTTGAAGATGATCTTTGGTTGGGAGACACCTTTTTCCAATCCCGCCCGAAGATTGGCAAAATACTGATCCACGAAATCCGGAATGGCATTAAGCACTCGCAAATAATTAATGGCTTGCGCATAATTATTGATGGGACGCACCCGATAATTCAGGTTCAGGTGAAAACCAGAATCGGATAAAAGTGGATTCAGATAACCTTCAAAATTGACATAGGCGATCCGGTCTCTTAGCACGAATGCAAGCAACTCCAAGGAAATTTGTTCGGTCTCATTGAGATCGCTTCCATCGATCTTTTCAACCTCAGCCAACAGATCCTTGAAAAAGGTGGCATCCTTCTCATAGCGCTCAGGGGTAACCAAGCCTAGTGGATACTTCCTACCATCATAACTACTGTAATCCTCATAGGCATCAATGGCTTCGGCCAATTGCTCACTACTCTGAGCATTGAGACTTAGCGACAGGATAGTGAATGCGAATATTACGATCTTATTTCTCATCTGAATTAATTTATGGGTCGGTCCGTCCAACGATTATTGACCTGCCTGGATATCCCTAAAGGGTTAGCATTCTTCAACTCGTCCGGTAAAAGCTCGTCAGGCCAGCTTTGGTAACTAAATGGCCGCACCCATCGCTTGATGGAATGAACTCCCACTGCTGTAAACCGACTATCGGTAGAAGCTGGATATGGGCCACCGTGCAACATGGAAGGACAAACCTCGACGCCGGTTGGAACGCCATTATAAATAATGCGGCCTACCCTATTTTGAAGAGCATCTATCATTCCGGGATATTTACGCGCCTCTCCGTCCTCGGCTATGACCGTTCCTGTCAGTTGTCCTTCTAACTGCCGGATGATCTCAATAAGCTGTGCCTCATTTTCACATTGAACAACCAACGAATAAGGACCAAAGACTTCCTGGTGAAGTCGAGGGTTGTCTTTGAAAATGGAACCGGAGACTGTAGTTACAGTTTGCCTTGCGTGATTAACAGCTACTTCCTGCTCAAATTGTGCTACTATCTCCACCCCTTCCTGACCTTGAGCTGAAGTCTTATTGTTTTCATAAGCACCAATGATGTTTGGGTGCAGCATACAGCTTGGATCGATCTTGAGTATCTCTTCTGACAGATGACTGATGAAATTGTCTAATCCTTGACCCGCCAATCCCAGGATCAATCCGGGATTGGTACAGAACTGCCCAGTCCCTAAGGTGATGGATCCGGCATAGGTCTTAGCCAACTCCGAAGCCCTCCTATCCAAGGCATCTGGTAAAAGGACAACAGGATTTACACTACCCATCTCGGCAAAGACCGGTATGGGTTCTTCCCGGGCAGCAGCCAGGTCGAACAACGCACGGCCTCCATTAATACTACCGGTAAACCCGACAGCCTTGACCTCAGGGTGCTTAACCAGCTGAACACCAACCTCTATCCCACTACTGTTCAAATTGGAGAATACCCCGTTAGGCATCCCTGTTTGTTTGGCAGCTTTAACGATGGCCGAAGCCACCAATTCACCTGTGCCTGCGTGCATGGGGTGGGATTTCACGATCACTGGGCATCCGGCAGCCAGAGCCGCCGCTGTATCCCCTCCTGCCGTTGAATAAGCCAATGGAAAGTTACTGGCACCAAACACCACCACCGGTCCCAAAGGAATGTTCATCTTGCGCAGATCAGCTTTCGGAATTGGTGCCCGATCCGGAATTGCTGTGTCAATAGTAGCTTCCACCCAGGAACCTTCTCGTAAGAGCTCCGCGAAAGAGCGTAATTGAAAGACGGTTCGGCCGCGTTCTCCTTGAGCTCTTCCTGAAGGTAATCCCGTTTCTGAACAATAGGTATCTATGAGTTCGTCGCCCAATTCCAAAATGCCATCGGCTATAGCCTCCAGAAAGGCCGCCTTTCGCTCTCCTGAAAAAGTTCGAAAATCTTGAAAGGCCTCTGTAGCTAGATTTACGGCCCTGTTGATCTCCTCTGGAGTAGCTTCCGTAAAACTGGTCTGATTGGGCAAATTTAATTTGGGGTCGAAGGAATGATAGGTCTTTTCTCCTTGAGCAATTAGCTGTTCACCTATATAGTTTTTTCCGCTGATCATGTTATGTTATGTCGTTTATGATGGGCCGGCACATCCACCGGTTTGTGAATGATCTTAGTGGATGTGGGATACTTATCCAATAGCCTGGCCGGTCTGATGGGACGAGGTTGAAATCCTCCTCCGCAATTCGGACAAATTCCTCCCAAAACACCTTCTACACAATCTACACAGAAGGTGCACTCGAAGGTACAGATCATAGCTTGATCGGACTCCGGGGGGAGGGCAGTATTACAGTGTTCGCAACTTGGCCGTATTTCCAGCATGAACTAAGACTTATAATCTGGTAATTCCGGCCTGTTTGCCAACCCAGTTTTTATTACCTCCAGGACATGTGCGCGCTCTGCACCTACCAATGGCAGTCTTGGAGCCCTTACCTGCTCCGATCCCAATCCTGTGGCAACCTCGGCCAATTTGATGTTCTGAACTAATTTAGGGTTAATATCCAACTCCAGCAAGGGTAGGAACCAGCGATAAATTTCGATGGCCTCAGCTATTCTTCCTTTCCGCTGCAATTCGTATATAGCTACTGTCTCCGCCGGGAAGGCGCACACCAAACCGGCGATCCAACCATCTGCACCCATCAAAAGACTCTCCAAGGCTAAAGTGTCTACTCCAGTCATGATCTTAAGCCGATCCCCAAAGGCGTTCTTTATCCGGGTCACATTAGAAATATCCCGAGTCGACTCCTTCACGGCCTTTATATTCTCGCAACTCAGTAGCTGCTCGAACATAGGCAGGGTAACCTCGATCTTATAGTCTACCGGATTATTGTAAACCATAATGGGAAGATCCGTGCTGTTGGCTACTGCTTTAAAATACTCTACAGTTTCCCTGTCTCCGGCCTTGTAACGCATTGGCGGTAACATCATCAGACCATCCGCTCCATCTTGTTGGGCTTGCTCTGCAGCAAGTACCGCACCTTTTGTAGACTGCTCGGCAATATTGATCATTACAGGAACCTGGCCGTTTACGTGCTTACTGGTAAAGCGGGTCAGTTCCCTTTTCTCTTCTACCGATAAGGTGCTGGCCTCTCCAAGTGTTCCACCCAACACAATGCCGTGGACACCGGCATTCAGTTGAGCATCTAGATTGTGTGCAAAAAGATCCAGGTCCAGTTGGTCTTCTTTTGTGAATTTGGTGGTGACCGCTGGCATCACCCCTTTCCATTGTACGCTCATAATTGAATTTTTACCATTACAAATTTAACCCTGCAGTGGATAGCCAATTAATGAGAGATTGTCTACTTTTGATACTATATTTCCATTTTAAGTCCAAAAAATTTGGATATAATGCAAAAATTTAGAGAATGAAGGTTTTACCCTTTACCATTCCTAAGTCCGGGAAAGCGGCGATCATTGTACAGGAAGACCAGCAAGAAGTATTCTATGAACGCTTGCATCAGCACCCTGAAGTACAGCTTAGCTATATTATAAAGGGACAGGGCACCGTCTTTTGTAAGGACAGTGTCCATCCCTATCAGGCCGGAGATCTTATTTTGATCCCGGGAGGAATACCGCACGTATTCAACAGTCAGAAACAGCAAGAAGGACTCCATCACCGTATATCGGTTTTTTTCGAATCTCCCTGGTTAACGGAGACCATCGATCGCACTCCGGAACTTACTCGTTTAAAGTCCTTATATCAGCATCTGGAGCGAGGATACCTTTGGCATGGATATTCAGCCAAGTGGAAAAGCAGTATGAACACCTTGCTCAAGTCCAGGGGAATAAATCGATTTATGGCCTTTATGGATCTTATTCCAAGCTTATCTCGGACAGATGGAGAATGGTTGACCAGCTCAGACCATACCGTTCCATATGACTTGACCGACAGTCGGCGAATGACAGCCGTGATCGATTATACCATGAACCAATTCAGTCAGCGAATTCGTCTCGAGGAACTGGCTAATGAGATGGCCATGACTCCTTCCAGCTTCTGTAAATACTTTAAGAAAAGAACGGGCAAGACCTACTTCGGATTTCTGAACGAGGTAAGGATTGAGCACGCATGCCGAAAGTTGATCGACCAACCAGAAGAGTCCGTGGCCCAGATCGCAGAGAACTCAGGCTTTACCAATATGGCTAATTTCAACAGGCGTTTTAAAATGGGGACCGGACTGACCCCAAGGGAATACAAAAAGCAACAAAAGGATCAGAGCTCGTCCAATTGAGACTTGACTTTCCTGGTGAGTTTGGATACCACCAGGTCATAGGAGTGATCGATCAACTCCCGGATCAATGATTCGGGCAGGTTTCGCTCCAGTTCGAGGGTGTTCCAATGTGCTTTGCTCATGTGATATCCTGGGTAGATCAGGCCATCGTACTCTTCCCTGAGCACAATTGACCGTTCCGGGTCACACTTTAAGTTGGCCCTGGCCGGATTGTATTCCAGACCAGTAAGGGCAAACATCTTCCCCATGACCTTAAAGACCAGGGTCTGCTCGTCAAAAGGAAAGGACTCGGTCACACCTTTCTTAGCCAGGCAGTAGGTTCTGAACTCTTCTATATTCATCGTTCAATGCGATAGGCCAATACAGGTTGCTCGTCAAAATAGATCATCAATTGCTTTGGAGTGTCCTCCGGTAGTGGAACCTGAAAATACAGGATCTCCCCTACTTTGTTATACATCACCTCAGCTAATTGACCCCCAAAGGAATATCCAACGCGTTTCACCTGAGTGGCCGTTAACTGAAAGTTGACCAGCCCCCTCATTTCTTTAGCACTAAGTATTCCCTCCTCCGGAGAAATGAGATCTTGAACCTTTAAGCTGTGATCCAGGAACAGCGGAAAATAACTAAAGCGCTCTGCACTGACGGGAAACGGGAACAAACTATCCTCATACATCTCAGGATAATGTGATCGAAGCAAGAGTTCTGGCGGGGTTTTGAAGTAGAAGAAATCCGGGTCCGGTTCAAACTTATCGGTAAATCTTCCAGCTCCCCAAGTGGTATCGAACAAATAAGGATCCCCCTGGATATAAGCGACGTTCCAAATGTGGTTTTGCCGGTAATCTCCACCGATATCATTGACGGTGGCCTTGGCCTGTCCTCTTACCAGGTAGCTGTTGATTCCCAAGAGCTCACAAAGCCGTTCAAATAACATAGCATATCCCTCACAAACAGCCTCCCGGTCCTGGATGGTCCTTAGGATTATGGCCTCGCGCTTTTTTTCATCCTTGCGATTGCGTTCCTTATAGGACCTGAAATTGTAGTCGTAGCGTTCGTACTGAGTAGGATCGTATTGAACATTATTTATTATCCATCCAAAGACTGCCCTGAGTTTATCCTGGTCCAAATAGAAGTCCCGCTCTATCAAACGGGCCAGATCTTCGGGTTTTTCAA
The DNA here is from genome assembly GCF_002943755.1 of Aureitalea marina. Classification (NCBI taxonomy): domain Bacteria; kingdom Pseudomonadati; phylum Bacteroidota; class Flavobacteriia; order Flavobacteriales; family Flavobacteriaceae; genus Aureitalea; species Aureitalea marina. The sequence goes on along the minus strand of NZ_MQUB01000001.1, from coordinate 22,166 downwards.
AGCGCTCCGGATAAAGCAATAGCGTATTGTCTACGTGGGCATAATCCTGCGACCAGCAGGCCGATGAGATCATGAAAAAATATATCAGGAAAAGGGCTGATCTGATCATCACTGAAAAGAGTAAAGAATCGGTTTACTCGGGCTCGCATTATTGTCAAATGGAGCAATCTGCAAGTTGAGCAAATAACTTCCGTCCTGGATGCTGTTCCTGACATAGACCATCTCGGTAATGGTGGCTGAGTGTCTGGTGTTTTCAGGATAGTCCCAAAACGCTCTATGGGCCAGTAGTTCTCCTCCGTCCTCTTCGCGGTCTACCGAAGGTTGATCGATCAGCAAATGTTCAATTCCCATCTGCCGGATCAAGGCGGCAGCCTCTTCAAGCAAGTAGGGCCAATTGGTATGGCTGTAGTGCTTTTTCTTTTTGGTCGAAGTATTGGGTAAGGTCCGTATGATAAGCGCCTCTGGATTTTTACCCTCCAGCACCTTTTTAAGTTGTTTAGCAGAGATCACCAAATCCTCTCCCTGACTCTCCGGCGCCACCGTGATCAATTCTGCCATAAAAAAGAATTTGTTCAGAGCCCTGTCTACCGAGTTGAACTCCGGGGTAATATGCCCAACACATTCCGTATGTGTTCCATGTGCATGGGGGTTGAACCGAATCTCATTGAAATTGATGGAGGCCCCTTCACTTACCTGGGCCGTCCACTCCCCAATTCGAACAGGCTCTATGGATGGAGGACCCACATACCAGGCGATCGGGTTCTTCTCTGACCCTCTCAATGAGATCGAGATGTCCAATGGTTTATCCAGATCGACCAGGATTTCCCTGCCATTATGTTCTAAGGTGATCCGCATGGAGGCTATTTAGTCCCCTAAATTTAACAAGAATAAACGGGAGGATATTCCATCTGTCAGGAATTTTCCTTTTCTGGTCACTTGCAAGATATCACCCTTGGTTTCCATCATGCCTTCTTGAAGCAGCGGACCAGCCATTTCCATTAAATGGTCTTTTATCTGTACTCCAAACTCATGGGCCACCTCTTCCAGATTTAAGCCAAATTGTGTTCTCAAACGCGTCATTACCATCTCATTGAACCGATCTACCTTGGTCAAGAGCTCACGCTCCAGAGGTAATTCCCCTTTCTGCAGAGATTGTATGTAATTTACATTATTGGCAACATTCCAACTTCGGCTGCTTCCGTCATAACTATGAGCTGAAGGACCAATACCCAAGTAGGGTTTCCCCATCCAATACCCAAGGTTGTTGCGGGAAAAATATCCCGGTTTTCCAAAATTGGAGAATTCGTAATTCTCATATCCTTCTTCTTGTAGTTCATCCAGCATTAATTGGTAATGGGCATCGGCTAACTCATCCTCAGGCGGCCTCACCTTTCCTTTGCGGATGAAGTAGTCCAATGCCGTGCCCTGTTCCACCGTCAATGCATAACAGGAAATATGTGGTACGTCCAGACCCAGGAAACGCTGAAGATTCTCTTTCCATCGGTCCATACCCATTCCAGGTACTCCGTAGATCAGATCCACACTGATATTATCGAAGTAGGGTTTTGCAAGTTCAATACAATGAAAGGCTTCTTCTGCATTGTGAGCCCGATTCATCCATTTCAGATCTTCCTCAAAAAAGGACTGAATCCCGATACTGAGCCGATTCACTCCAGCCCTTCTCCAGGCTATCAACTTGTCTTCGGTTATATCGTCCGGGTTAGCTTCCAGGGTGATCTCGGGATCATCGATCGTCTCAAATTGATCCCGAATCTGACTTAATATGGTATTTAATTCGTCTTCATCCAACAAACTGGGTGTTCCACCCCCAAAGTATATTGTTTCAAGAGGGCCGTTCAGCTCTTTTTTACGAAGTACAATTTCCCGCCTCATGGCTTCTATGAGTTCGGACTTCTTCTTTAGCGAGGTTGAAAAATGAAAATCACAATAATGACAGGCTTGCTTACAGAACGGTATGTGCAAATAGATACCAGACATCAGGAGGTACGAAGGCTAACGATCAGCAAAGAGATGGAAAACCCGATGATAAAATAGCCCATCATGGCCAAAGGAAATATGATCAATGACTTCACAGCTACCCAAAAACGTTTTACCGGGAAAAAGGAGACCATGGCATACATAAAATAGATCCACATGATCAACAGACCCAGATATTGAAAATTCACATCGACATACTGGATATAGAACATATTCAGGGTCACGATCAGGGTGTAGATTCCGATCATATAAAAAGACACGGCCACGTACTCTGCCAGGCTATACTTTTTCCAAAAGAACAACTTCAGACCCAAGGCCAGGGTAAGCACAAAGGCAAACAAGAAATTATTGATATGGGTCAGATAAAAATCCCGAGCCTCATTCAGGAGCATGGACTCGTCTGACTCCTGAACCTGTATGGTCTGATTGACAAAGGGATCATAATCAATTAGGAAACCAACAAATAGAAAGATAAGGGTCATCAGCACAAAGAAACTGACGGGCTTGTAATAGGTCTTCCTCCTGCCCGCAAGATAATCCCTCAGCATACCCCCAGGATTGACAACCAGCTTTTTGATGGTCACCCATAAGGGAGCGCTAACTGTAAACAAGGCGTCTGCGAGATCCTGGAAGGTCTCCCTAAAGGTTACCCTTCCAACTGAACTTCGTTGACCACAACTGCGGCAATATCGCCCTTCGACCTCTTCTCCACAGTTCTTACAAATTATGGATGGAGATTTACTCATTCTACCCTATCCTGATTCTGTTGCACAAAAGCGGCCCATCCCCCGTAGTTGGTGGTCGAGGTCGCCTTCCCGGCATTAAAGAAATGACAAACCGCTGCCGCCAGACCATCCGTACTATCCAGGTTCTTGGGCAGTTCCTTGAGGTCTAACAACTGCTGAAGCATCTTGGCCACTTGCTCCTTAGTGGCATTCCCATTACCAGTGATAGCCATTTTGATCTTTTTGGGGGAGTATTCGGTAATGGGCACTTCCCTGCTCAGACCAGCTGCCATGGCTACTCCTTGGGCCCGTCCTAACTTAAGCATGGATTGCACATTCTTCCCAAAGAAAGGAGCCTCAATCGCAATCTCGTCCGGTTTGTAGTGATCGATCAGCTCCAGGGTACGCTCAAAAATATGTTTGAGCTTCAGGTAGTGATCATCGTATTTTTTAAGCTGCAATTCATTGAGTTGCATCAGTTGCATCTGCTTGCCCCGCACCCGAATTAACCCAAAGCCCATGATGGTGGTTCCTGGGTCAATTCCTAATATGATCTTTTCCTGGCTCATGGAATAAAGGAGGGTCAATAAAAAATTGGCGTAAATTAGTTCTCTGTGAATGCCCTGCCCTACAAATCTAAGCAATATGGCTTGATCGCCATCAAACTGTGCCTACTTGGACTCAGCTTGTTCTATATAATCGGCAGAATGGATCAGGACATGACCTTGGGGCACGGATTCCTTTTGCTGTCTATGCCGATATTCTCTTTGCTGTTGATCATGGCAACACTCAATTGGACGCTGGAAGCAATAAAATGGAAGCTTGCTGTAAGCCCCGTTAGACCTATGAAATTGGTAGAAGCATATAAACAGACCCTCGCCGGATTAGCCCTCTCATTGGCAACTCCCGCAAGGATCGGTGATTTTGGTGTAAAGGCTGCCTATTTTTCTCCCTCCCAACGCCGATCAGTTCTGTTGAGCAATGGAATAGCCCATGGCACCCAATTCCTGGCTACACTTTTTTTTGGTCTGTTAGGACTTTTATTATCCTGGAACCTGATCCATCCTTTCCTGGCAACGGCTAATTTTTGGTTAGCCACAGGCATAATTTTACTAGCAGCAGCTTTGATCTGGCTAGTTTGGAAGAAAGGAGCCCGAATATCTATAAAGCGGAAAATTGCCCTCAGATCAAGCCTGTCGGTCCTAGGATTGTCCCTGATGCGTTATGTGTGTTTTAGTCTTATGTTCACAGTCCTAATGCAAATCCAAAGCATTGAATTGGGATGGACCCAAACCTTGTCCCTGATCTGGCTTACCTATCTGCTCTCTTCTGCAGTTCCTTCGTTCTTGATCCTGGATGTAGCGATAAAAGGCGGTGTAGCCGTTTGGTTATTCTCCTTGGCAGGTATAGCTGCCTGGCCGGTTCTGTCGGCCATTAGCCTAATGTGGCTTTTCAATATGATCCTGCCAGCATTGATCGGAGCTTGGTTTAGCCTGAGCTACAGACCCTCCCACCGATGATCTGGCTGCTTACCATCAGTGGAATAGCCTATCTTATGGTTTTGGTTTGGTTACTCATTGGAATCCGGTCCAGGATTCCATTAGCAGTGACGGAAGGCCCACCCCAGATCAGTTTTAGCATAGTCATTGTTTTTAGAAATGAGGCAAAGCGAATTGGCCCACTGCTCAAATCCCTGGCCAAGCTGGATTATCCCAGGCAATTGATGGAGGTGATCTTTGTGGATGATGATTCCGATGATAATGGAGCCGACCTGATCCGTTCTGAACTCCGCAATCTGGATCCTGATCTGCAATTTCGGATCATCGATAACCAGCGCAGCTCAGGTTCCCCAAAAAAGGACGCAATTACCCTGGCTATTGAAGAATCTGTGATGGACTGGATAGCTTGTACGGATGCCGATTGCATCTTAGCAGAAGCCTGGTTAAGTAACCTGGATAAGCATATCCGAGTACACGACCCAATTTGCCTATCTGGGCCCGTTAGCCTAAAGGCCAATTACAAATTACAGGAACAAGTTCAACTTTTCGAATTACTTGGCCTTCAGCAATTTGCCAGGGCCGGATTTGGTTGGAAGCGACCCATATTGAGCAACGGCGCCAATCTGGCCTACAAGAAACAAGCCTTTAGAGATGTTTCTGGATTTAAGGGGAACGACCAATTAGCTAGCGGAGATGATCAGTTCCTGGTGGAGAAGTTCTTTCATGTGAACGCTTCCAGATGTCAGATGATCGACCATCCGTCCCATATGGTCAGGACTTTTGCCGAAACTAGTTGGGGCGCTGTAATACAGCAGCGGGTTCGGTGGGCGTCCAAGCAACTGGGGAATGGCCCTCGAACATCAAGATCAATTGGTCTGTTACTGCTTGGAATCAACCTGATGCTGATCTTCGGATTCGCTTGGGCCGTTATAGGTGTTTTCAGTTGGAAGGCCTGGTTCGCTTATTATTTTTTCAAAACCCTGATAGACGGCTCAATTCTTTTGATCTCCTATCCGATTGCCAGGCGCGATCTTCACCTTTGGATGTTACCTATGATGATCCTGATCTATCCAGTTATCCTGCTTATTGTTGCCATTTCTTCGCTGTCAGGACAGTATCAGTGGCGGGGTCGCAGCTTTGACAAACAACCCTAGTCGAATTATTTGTTTACATTTAAACTAACCAAATCCAATTGTTATGCGACCTGCTCATCTATTTTTAGCACTGGCCATGTTGCTGTCTTTGAGCGTCTACGGGCAACAACAATACACCATTGAAGGACAGACACTTAACCTAAAAACTCAAGTAGAAGGCCAGCTTACCTTATTGTGGAATGTTATAGATGGAGAATACCGTTACTTCTCCAAGAAGGGAAATACTATTGTCCCCTTGGTCAATACCAAAATAGACAAGGACTACCAGGAGGAATACAAGACTGTGCTTGCCGATCAAACGGCGGATGGAGCGGTATCCGTCAATAACGTAAAGCTTACCCTCAGTAGTCTGACCAATTTCTTCAACACCTACAACTCCCAGATGGATTCCACCTTCGTTGCAGAAGCGGTAGGTTCTGAGATGGAGACCCGTTTGGGCGGATTCTTTGGCGTGAACAACAACATTTACTTCGTTAATCCGGATAATACCGCATTGATCATGGCCGGTATCGATTTTGAGATCCTGGAAAAAAACAAGTTAAGAAGGCATTCCCTGGTCTTCCAATTGCGGCAGCTGTTCTCCAATTCCAACTACGATTTCTCCTCTACACAGGTTTCGATGAACTACCGATTCAAATATGTTCAAACCGAAAGCCTGGATCTTTTTATCAACCTTAAGATCGCCGAATACACCTATATTGACAGGACATTGGATGCAGCCGATGTGAATGACGATCTAAGTACGATTGCAGGCTCAGGAGGAAGTTTTAGAAGTCCCCTGGCCTTTGGGTTGGGTGCAGACATTCCTGCAGGTAACGGTTTGATCACTGTTGCCTATAGCGACATCGTCGCCATTGCCATAGATAATAACGGCGAATTTCCAATCGATTTCTCCCTGGGATATAAATTTAGGTTATAAGGCTGTAGTCCGTATTGCCAGAGGTAAGGAGAACTCTGTCACAACAGGGATCCCTCTTTTCAGGGCTGGTTGAGGGGTAGGCAGCGATGAAATCCCTTCCTCCAATGTTCTTCGGAGCGCAGGTATCTGGCGCTCGGTCTCCTCATTCATCTGGATTCCTCTTAAACCGATCTGTCCTTGTTCGGATATACGGAGACTGATCAAGACCGTATCCTGAACCTCAGCAGAAACACTGCGATCCAGAAGCTTGACCTGCTGCTGTAAATGATTGCCAATCACGGACTGAAAGCACTCCAATTCCTTTTCACGGTCATCTTCGTCGGCCGGGCAGGAAGCGAATAAGGGAAATTGATCTACCTCTTTCCAATTGATGGCATCAACTTCTTCCTGATAGATCTCTTTGGAAGAGACCTTTTTAACCTCAAAATAATCACAGGACAAAAGCAGAAAGCTGACTAAAAGCAAGATAAAATACCGCATATACCGGAGCTTGTGTCCAAAGTACAAATTTCGGTCTAAATCGAAGCTTCAGAAAAGGGCATAAAAAAACCGGGACTGAATTGTCCCGGTTTCTCAGTGGTGCTAGTCTACTAGTTTATATAATATGGGTAAGCCCAATTGTACGGCGACGACCTTTCCTTGGTGTTCTCCGGGTGTCATATTAGGCACCTTGGCCATGGCATTCCTGATCTGATTCTCCAACTCGGGATGTCCTGCCTTTACAGCATTGACCTCGACATCACCTGTGGTTGTTATAGTAAAGCTAACTGCCATTCTTTGATCAGAATCGATTCCGGCTGCTTTGATGGCCTCCACATCAAAGTTGGCGATGATCAGTTCGGTCATTTTTACCATGAAACACTTTCTGGATTCGTCATTGCTCATATTTTCACAACCCGGGAAGATAGGCACCTGGTCGATATCCATCATACCCCTGGAATCTTTATACTTGAACTCATTGTGCATCTTGGTTCGAAGTTTCCCTTCTACCACATTGCCATTTTCGTCGGTGAAGTGGACTGCTTCTCCTCCTTCGTTCAGCACTCCGAAAAGCCTTTTACGGTCTTCCGGGCTTAGGTCTCCCTTCTCCTCTATGGCTGTGATCAATTGAGAAACCATATCTGATACCGGAGGATCTTCCTGAACCTCGGTCTCCTGGGTACAAGAGGTGTAAACCACTATGGCAGCCAAGAGTGGAATAAGCAATAAATACTTGAGCATGAATACCTTTTTTGATTGAGAGCGTTGTAACATAACTATTCGTTTTTTGATTAATGAATGATTGAAAAATGTATTGATGAATGATATTTTCTCCGTTCCAAAAACGGCACTTAGCAGTTGTTGGTAATATTGTTTCTTGTCGTTCTGACTGGCCACCAGGTGATCGGCTGTGAACTCCTGTAATTCGACCATCCGCTTCTGGTACAGATAGATCAGCGGGTCAAACCAAAGCACAACCCGCATCAATTCCATCACCATCAGGTCCCAACTGTGACCCTGCGATACGTGCACGCGTTCGTGCATCAATATGGCTTCAGACTGAGAGGGACTTAGCTGATCTCCTATAAATATGTTCTTGAAAAAAGTGAATGCCTTATCCGTTCCGGTAAGCCGGATCAGGTTGAATTCCCTACCACTGACCAATTCACCCTTTCTTCTCAGTTTCAGAATTCTGAATATTTTGGCCACCAGCACGGCCAAAGCAACGAACAAACCGGCTACCCAGAGGTAGACCAAGCCATTGGTCCAGTTGAATGAGTTAGCAACCGCGGCCTCTGAAGCTCCGGATTCGATAATAACAGCTGGCAGTTGGACGACATAGGTAGCGGGAATGCTCTCTCGTATGGCAGCCACTTGGATAAATGGAAGTAGAAAACTAAGACCCAAGGTTGCAAGAAGATAAACCCGATTCCATTTGAAGAAGGTCTCCTTTCTTAGGAAAAGATCATAGCAAACCAGGAACAACACCTGGAAGATGACAATCTGTAGTATATAATGTATCATGACTCTTCTGTTTTGTTGATCTCCTTAAGAATGGCCTCCAGTTCTTTTGTGCTGATATCGTTCTTCTTTACAAAGAAGGACACCATGCTATTAAAGGAGCCCTGAAAGTAGCCATCCACCAGTTTACTAATGCTTTGGTTGCTGTATTCTTGTTTCCCGATCAGTGGGTGATATATATGCCCGCGACCTTCCTTTCGATATCCAACAAAACCTTTACTCTCCAGGATACGGACTATGGTACTCACTGTGTTGTATGCCGGTCTGGGTTCGGGATAATGTTCTATCATGGTAGCCACATTCCCTTCTTGTATCTCCCAGAGGATCTGCATGATCTCCTCTTCTGCCTTGGTTAATGATTTCATCAAATTCTCATTTTCTGAGAGCAATATATAACTAAAATCTTAGTTTAAACTAAACATTTAGTTAAAATGTAACAAATTTCGAGTAAAATGGTCTAATGAGGCATGATGATCGACATCCTCTGCCTAACCCTGGGTTTCATTTTAATGATAGCTGGAATAATTGGTAGCGTCTTACCTGTGATCCCCGGAACCCCCTTGAGCTGGTTGGGTTTGATCATACTTTTTTTGTCTCCCTCCCTGCCCATGGACTGGCTGTTCATTACAGTGACAGGAGTTGTAGCAATTGCTATCTATATATTGGATTATATAATACCCTCTATCGGTACTCGGAAATTTGGAGGAAGCCGTGCCGGGGCAATCGGCACCTTTGTCGGGCTAATAGTCGGGATTTTTGCACCCATCCCATTTGGTGTACTTGTAGGCCCATTCCTGGGAGCACTTGTTGGGGAAATGGCCTTTAACAAGACCGGTGGAACACGGGCTTTCAAAGCCGCCTTCGGTTCCTTTATCGGTTTCCTCGGATCGACCTTCATGAAGTTGGTGGCTACGTTTATTTACCTGGGACTCTTTATTTACCAGGTTGTGGACAATTGGTCACTTTTCTTCTAGTACCAGTTCAGCTTTCCCTCTATTCCAGAGTGCCGTGCACCTTCTGGCAGTTCGCCGTCATAATGACCCAAATAAAAGAACCCTAAGCAGTTTTCGCCAGAAGAAAGAACGATATGATCTCCTATATGATCTTTTAGCGCCGGGCTACTCCAGTATCCACCAATACCCATACTATGGGCCTGTAACCAGATATTCTGAACACTCATGGCTGTAGCGGCGATCTCTTCCCATTCCGGAACTCGTTCTTCCGCATCCCTTTGGAAACAAATGGCCAAGATTGCACCGGCCTGTAATGGTTTCTCCCCTATCTTCTTTCTTTTGATCTCTTTGGGCTGATCCGTGATCCGATCGTAGGTGGAGACTAAAAAATCCGCTAATCGACGTCGGCTATCTTCTGAGTGAAAGATGTGAAAGCGCCAGGGTTCGGTCCGACGATGCGTAGGTGCCCAATTGGCAGCCTCCAAAATGACTTTTAATTCCTCCCTGGTGATAATTTCATCATTATACTGGGCCGGGTAAATGGCTCTTCGATTGCGAATAAGATCAAGCATAGGAACAGATTTTGGTTCAAAACTACGAATTGTAACTCTTGAAATTCAAGTAATTCTATTAACAATAAGTTAATTACTCTCTTAATTAATAGTAATACTATTATTATTGCATGGCAAAATATTAGTCATGGATCGATTACTGTCAAGTTTACGCTTCGCGATACACGAGAAACTGTATCTCAAGGACCCTGAAAGTTCCGAGTTGGGACGTCGGATACTTGAGCACAGCATACTGCTGTTTGATGAGATCGGTTTTGATGCCTTCACCTTTAAAAAGTTGGGTCTCAGGATCGAATCTAATGAAAGTTCAATCTATCGGTACTTTGAGAACAAACACAAATTACTTTTGTATTTGACTTCCAGGTATTGGGGATGGATAGAGTATCAATTGGTCTTCGCAACCAACAGCATTACTGATCCTCAGGAGAAACTGGTGAAAGCCATTGGCATTCTCTGTAGAACTACAACCCAGGATCAGGCTTTTACCCATATCAACGAGATCGTGCTTAACCGAGTGATTATCAACGAGTTCTCCAAATCTTATCTCACCAAAGAGGTAGATGAAGAGAACAAGGAAGGTTATTTTTCCATTTATAAGCGCCTGGTTCACCGATTGGAAGAAATGATACAAGGGGTAAATCCCGAATATCCCTTCGCCGCTAGTCTGGCGAGTACCATCATTGAAGGAGGGCTTTATCAGCAATTCCTGAAGGATCATTTTACTTCCATTACTAATTGCGACAAACTAACAACCGCCGTCGATTTCTTTACCCACTTAGCTCTAAACACCTTAAGAAAGTAATCATGGCAAAAAACTTACTAACGGCCTGGCAACGACTGGTTAACTTGCTGGCTTTAGATCGTAAAGACGTACTTCAAGTATTCTACTACGCGATTTTCGCCGGTTTGGTCAACCTCTCCTTACCCTTGGGTATCCAGGCCATCATCAACCTGATTCAAGGAGCTCAGGTGAGCACCTCTTGGATCGTTCTTGTGATTCTCGTTACACTGGGGGTGGCCTTCGGCGGGACGTTACAACTGATGCAATTCCGGATCATTGAAGATATTCAACAAAAGATCTTCACCCGGTCTTCTTTTGAGTTTGCGTATCGATTCCCCAAGATCAAAATGAGTGAATTGAGAAACTACTATCCCCCAGAGTTGGCCAATCGGTTCTTTGATACGTTAACTGTCCAAAAGGGACTGTCCAAACTGCTGGTGGATTTTCCCGCGGCCTTGCTGCAGATCATCTTCGGACTCTTACTGCTGTCCTTTTATCACCCCTTCTTCATTATCTATGGAATACTCTTGTTATTCCTCATTTATGTGGTCTTTAAGTATACCGCTGTTCGAGGAATGGATACCAGCTTGGTAGAATCTAAGAACAAATACAAGGTAGCTCACTGGATACAGGAAGTGGCTCGGTCTATTGTTAGCTTCAAGCTTTCCGGTAAGACCAACCTGGCCATGAACAAGAACGATAACCTGGTCGCTGAATACCTGGATGCCCGAGAAAGTCACTTTAAAGTGCTGGTGATTCAGTTCATTCAAATGATCGGATTTAAAGTATTGGTTACTGCAGGACTCCTGGCCATTGGAGGGATACTGGTCCTACAACAGGAAATGAACATCGGACAGTTCGTTGCAGCCGAGATCATTATCCTATTGGTCATCAGCTCTGTAGAAAAACTGATTCTTGGGTTGGAGTCGATCTATGACGTGCTTACCTCACTGGAGAAGATCGGCCAGGTGGTGGATAAGGAACTGGAGCCACAAGAGGGAGAGTACCCCTTCCAAAAAGATCAGGATTTCACCATCGAACTAAAGGATGTAGAATATGCTATACCTGAGGAGCAAAAGATCATACTATCGGATGTTGGGATGACGGTGAGTCCGCATTGTCGAATCCTGATTCAGGGAGGAAATGGTTCGGGTAAGTCTACCCTGCTACGATTGATGGCTGGGATCATCGAGCCCACAGCCGGCGATATCTATGTGAACGATGTCAGCCTGAAGGGTATTCACCGAAACTACTATCGATCCTATGTAGGGCAGTCCTTTACCGAAGAGTCTCCATTTGAAGGGACCATCTTGGAGAACATCACCTTTGGCAATGAGGCCGTAAGTATGGAGGATGTTCGCTGGGCGGTTAAGGAGACTGGCCTAATCGAATTTGTTAAGGCCCAGCCGCAAGGGTTAAAATCCATGATCTATCCTGAGGGCAAGCAAATTCCTTATACGATTTCTAAGAAGTTACTCTTGGCCCGCGGTATTGTTACCAAACCTAAACTATTGATACTCAGAGAGCCTTTGGATCAATTTGATCCGGAAGAGGCTAAGCGCATTATGGATTTCCTCACACATCCAAACCGTCCATGGGGCTTAGTGGTGGCCAGTAGAATTCCGGGTTGGACCAAGGGTTGTTCCCAGGTCCTGATGTTGGAAAACGGTAAACTAATTCGAAAAAAATAAGTTGCTATGTTGAATATTTCTAAAAACCCTGTTTACAGTCGGGTAGATCTGACCAAGTACAAGGCAGGACAGCATATTTTCAGCAAGCAGCACTTTCGCTATTTTAATCGCTTTCTGAGAGTGTTTGCGGGGATCATGATCGTGGTCCTGTTCCTCCCCTGGACCCAGAATATTACAGGAAGTGGTTTCCTAACCACACTGAAGCCAAATCAGCGACCACAGACCATTCAGTCTCCCATACCAGGACGGATCGAGATGTGGTATGTTCAAGAAGGTGATTATGTGCAGAAAGGTGACACCATCTTGCATATATCTGAGGTGAAGAACGAGTATTTCGACCCTCGATTGGTCGAGCGAACCGGTTTACAGATTGATGCCAAGGAAATGGCGGTGACCTCTTATGAAGAGAAGGTCAAGTCCCTGGATAATCAGATCGACGCCCTAAAGCGGGAGCGAACACTCAAACTGCAGCAAGCAAGAAACAAACTGCTACAGGCGGAGCTGAAGGTGGAGAGTGACAGCATTGATCTGGAAGCAGCCAAGACCAACCTGAGTATTGCAGAAAAGCAATATGAGCGGACGCAGGTGTTGCAGGAAGAAGGGTTGAAATCTGTGGTGGATGTGGAGCAGAAGAAGCTGAAACTTCAGGAGACCCAGGCCAAGTTGATCTCCCAGGAGAACAAATACCTGGCCACCCAAAATGAGGTGATCAATGCCCAGGTAGAGATCGACCGCACCAACGCCTCTTATATCGATAAGATCTCTAAAGCGGAGAGCGATAAGTTCACCGCTCAATCTAGTCAGTTTAATGCGGAGGTGGAAGTGACCAAATTGGAAAATCAGTATGCCAACTATTCCATGAGGACGGATCTCTATTATATCCGGGCACCTCAAAATGGTTTTATCAACAAGGCACTTAAGGCCGGGATTGGAGAGACCATTAAAGAGGGGGAGCAACTAGTTGGGATCATGCCTGCCAATGCCGAGCTGGCTATCGAGACCTTTGTTGATCCCATTGATATTCCGTTAGTGCACCTGGAGGAAAAGATCAGGATCCAATTTGACGGTTGGCCTGCCATAGTATTTTCCGGATGGCCTAATGTGAGCTATGGAACCTATGGTGGTAAAGTAGTGGCTATAGAGACCTTTATCAGTGATAACGGCAAATACAGAGTGCTTATCGCGCCAGATCCGGACGATCACCCTTGGCCAAAGGAGCTACGAGTAGGATCTGGTGCCAAGACCATTGCGCTACTGGACGATGTACCGATCTGGTTTGAGGCCTGGCGTCAACTCAATGGCTTCCCTCCTAACTACTATCAGCCAACGACAGCTCTAGCCGATAAAAGTGTAAAAAAATGAGGCTATTAATTCTCATATTGATCCTATACACTCCTCAACTGTGCATTGGCCAGCTTCAAGCTAGTGCAGCTGCCGAGGAGGATTCCATTGTTCTCGGTTTTAGGGAGTACCTGGGCTATGTCAAGAAATATCACCCCATAGCCAAGCAGGCCAACCTCACCATCGATGCCGCCCAGGCTAATCTGATGAAGGCACGAGGTGGGTTCGATCCTAAGTTGGAGGTCGATTACGATGCCAAAGAGTTCAAGGGTAGTGAATATTACGATCTTTTGAATGCAACCTTTAAGATCCCTACCTGGTATGGGATAGAGTTAAAGGCTGGCTTCGAACAGAATGACGGTGAATTCCTGAACCCGGAGAGAACGGTGCCGGATGATGGATTATTTAATGCCGGAATTTCCGTCTCTGTGGGTCGGGACCTGTTTATAAATGATCGCATGGCGACCCTAAGGAGAGCCAAACTGTTCCAGGAGCAAACTGCTGCAGATCAGCAACTGTTGATCAACCAACTGCTTTTTGATGCATCCCTAGCCTATTTTGATTGGGTCAAAGCTTATAAGGAAGCCCTGACCTATGAGGAGTTTCTCCAAAACGCGGAACTTCGACACAGAGCTGTGAGCCGTGCCGTTGAATTAGGGGCCCAAGCAGCCATAGATACCGTAGAGGCATATATCCCGGTTCAGAACAGGACTTTGAGCCTGGAGCAAGCAGGGATCAATTTGCGCAAAGCAGAACTAAACCTGTCCAACTATCTGTGGCTGGAAGACCAGGTTCCAGTGATTCTGCAAGAGACCGTCAAACCAGTTTTAGAACTCAATGGGGAGATCGATCTGACCCTTAGTATAGAAGAAAGGCCGCTCAGTGATATTCCCCTGGATGAGCATCCTAAACTTCGATCCATGCGCTTTAAGGTAGAGCAACTGGAGGTGGACCAAAAATTTAAGGCCAGCCGATTGTTGCCTGTCATTAACCTGGAGTACAATTTCCTGACCGAAACCCCAGACGTTGGAAATTCCTTCCAGGCGGCTAACTACAAAGGCAGGATCGAATTTGCCTTCCCCCTGTTCCTGAGGAAAGAAAGAGGAGATCTGAAACTGGCTAAGATCAAGCTACAGGACGCCAGCCTGGACCTGATTAGTGAGCAGTTCCGGTTGAGAAACAAGATCGCCCAGGTTTACACCGCTTTAGACTCTTATGTGGTTCAGCGAGGGTTGATCTCGGATATTGTTGTCAATTACGAGAGGATGCTCAGGGCAGAAGAGCGCAAATTTGGCGTAGGAGACAGTTCCCTCTTCCTGATCAACGCCCGGGAGACCAAACTGATCGACGCCCAGTTGAAGGAGATCGATCTGGAGAATAAACTGTTCATGACTAAGGCCAAGCTTTTCAATACCATGGCTTTACCTGGTCAGAATATCTAATCGAAGCCAACGACACGTCGTCCATTGAGACGCTGCTGACTAAAATCCTGTGGCAATTGAACGTGGTTGTCGTAAACGGTAGTGTCCGAAAGAGCCTTCATGAATGCAATGATATCCGATATCTCCTGCTTCGTTAGACCAAGTGGGTCGGGAGCGAGCGTCTGATGCTCCAGTGATATGCCACGACCAGCCCCTCCACCTTCATTGTAGAAGTCCATAACCTCCTCTAAACTCGCAAACACACCGTTGTGCATATATGGCCCTGTCTTGTCAATATTTCTAACCGTTGGAGTTTTAAAAGAACTCACGAAGAACTCTGCAACTTCCCGCATATTACCATTGGAGATTCGTCCCCTATCGTCGTCTAAAACAAGAGGGGTGTTTTTGTCATTTGGAACACCCAAAACTTCACTTTCAGATTCTACATAAAGTGGAGGAACTGTCCCGGAAAACAAGGGAGCGAAGTGGCAGGTTGCACATGCAGCTTTCCCTGTGAAAAGGTTAAATCCTCGTTTAATTTCAGCCGGCAAATCTTCTCTTTTTCCCTGAAAATACTGGTCCACCGGACTGTCAAACGAATTGAGGCTCATAACATAGGCCGTCAACGCATAATCAATATGGTGATTCCTAATCTTTGACCTTGGGTCTTGGAAAATGGCTTGGAAGCGGTCTGCGTATTTCGGACTTTTATTTAATTTATCAATTATGCTGGCATAATTGCTGTCAAATTCGTCCTCGGAAAAAACGACGTGTTCAAATTGGTCCTCCAAGCGTTTTACGCGCATATCATGGAAATAGCCAGAAGCATAAACGGCATAATTAAGTGTCATGGAGTTGCGCTTTAAAGGATGACCTGTATTGGAAATACTAGTTCTCATCCCGTCTGTAAAGGCTTTTTCCGGTAAGTGGCAACTCGCACAAGACATCCGATTGTCACTTGAAAGTATAGGGTCAAAGAATAACAACTTCCCCAACTCCTCCAGGTCGTCAACCTGATCGCTGTCTTCCAGGCTCACATAGTAAAATGGATTGAGGAAATTTTCAGAAAAGATATTGTCCTCTGTATAATTAACGGCTAATGGAAAGCGGGAGACCTCTTCAATGGTTTCATAGTCCAAGGCGAGATGAACTTCGAGCAAGCTGGCATATAAAGGTTGAGCATATTCTTTGATGAATTTTAACCGATCAAAGTTTTCAAATCCTTTTTTCCTGGTCTGACGTCCAGCCTGATCAAAAAGATTATTGACTTTTTTGAACATTTGTTGCTGTTTCACGTTCTCCAGTTCATATTCGTAATATTGAAAGGACTGTTGCAATGAGTTTAATACTGTATATGTATCCGAAATGCCCATGGTTGTTCCTGGAGTGTCAAATCCGGTAATCCCTAAGGTGACCATACGGATTATAGCCTGACGGCAAGCCTCAAAGAACTGACGATCAGTGAGTCTCCTATCCTTAGAGAAGGCTATTACGCTAGTTGCCCCAGTGGATAATTTTTTTGACTGAGAAACCAGGTCATCTAATACTGCAGATAAATCCTCTTCCGCCATCAGCTCGTCGATCACCTGTAGTCCTTTTGGTTGGAGTATGTTGAAGTCGGCTACTTTCGGTTCTAATTTGGGAAGTGGAGCTCCATTAAGCACCTTATCATAGGCCTCCTTATCCAGATATTCCAAGACGAACTCTACTTTTTTGAAGCTAGTTCGCAGCGATTGGTAGGAATTTCGCAGGTCCTTTTCAAGGATTTCTTCTGTGCTGAAGTCCTTAACCGCATTCTCAAATCTTACCAATTCACGTTCAAATCGTTTTAGATCCAATTTGAATTGCTGATTGATCTGTCCGATTGCTTTTTGGGTGTAGGTGGCTGGTTGCTGTTTAATGACCGGTCGGCTCACAAGAATAAGCAATGATGAAATAAATAAACTACCAACCAATAATAAGGAGTCCGTTCGCATGTTCCGAAATTTTTGCTAAAAAACCGGACGTTCACAAGGAACGTCCAGTTCTTACTTAAAACATATATGAGAAAATTACTTCACTAGTAGTTTCTTGCTATCGCCGTCAGCAGTCTTCAGCAAGTACATCCCCGTTTGCAGTCCACCTATATCGATCGACTTCACATCGCGATAAACAGCAATCCGTTTTCCGGTTATGTCATACAAAGCAACATCGACCACTTTGTTAAAGTAGACTATTCGCTCTGTAGGATTAGGATAAGCTATAAAACTATCGTCACTCACATCTCCAAAATCCGGAGCGGATAGCGTTTCGATTGCACCCGAATCATCAAACCCGGTTATGGCAAAGGTCAGGGAGTTGTTGTATGGGAATGGATTGGCACCATCAGGGTGCTGAGAGTTAACAAGGATTGATTTGCCATCTAGTGTGGCACAAGCTCCGGTGATCTCAGCTCCACGTGGCGTCTGGGTCAGACGGATCAGATCGTCTACAGTTGGGTTCTCAACTTCCATATCCAGTAAGTACAACTCGCACATCCTGTCGTCAGGATACTCTGATGGAGTTCGTCCAAAAGATGTTCCGTTGAGGTCTTCCTGAACAAGCATGTAGGTCTTGTCTTGTCCAGCCACGTTTACGTAAAGCATGTTCAGCCCGTCAGGGTTTGACAGATGCTTCGCAGGATAATCAGCCAAATCCGGACTTTCCGCAAAATAAGGACCCGCTTCCAGGAATATAGAAACCTCTCCGGTAGCTGGATCAAATTCCAATACACGTCCATAGTAATCCCAGTAGGCATCATCTCCAGGACCTGTAGCTCCTTGGTCTGCTGCACGCTGGATGTGGTGAGGAGCGTACACGGCTCCTTCGGCCTCTTCGTCTACCCATCGAGAGGCAGGATTATCACGACCGGTTTCTGTCATATAGATCTTACCTGTATTCTTGTCGATGGTTACCCATTCCAAACGGTTAAACATGGTCGCACCAGAAGAAACAGCTTCGTCCTTAAAGTTCAACATTTTGTCAAAATCAGCATTGTTGATCAGAACCCATGGCTCTCCCGGATTGTCGTGTTTGTATACATAGGTATCACCTTTGGTGAAATCGCCTGGCTCATCAGCTACGAATTTTGTAAAGAAACCTGGTGTCGCATCTGCGCCTAGGTAAGCCGTTTGATTGTCTGCAGCAATAGTTCCTCCTTCAAAAGGCTGACGTCCCCAGTTGTACTGCTTGCGAACGGCTTTAGCCTCACGAGGATCGATCTCTACCATCCAGTTGAAGTTCTGGTACTTAGGAATGGTTTGGAAATTGGCGGCATCGAACTCAGTATATTTGATGACGTAGTCTGTGGTGTCCCGTACTCCGTTGCCATCGTCGTAAATGTCATCATTGCTGTTTCGGAACCACTCTTCGGCGGTCCAGATACGACCATCCACTATGGAGTTGATCCCCCCACAGTTCATCCCGGTTTCTCCAACATTGCTGAAATCAACATTGAAGAAATCTCCAGAACGACCATCAGACAAAGTCTGGGGAATAACGTATAGTTCGTCGTTACCAGGATCGCGGCCCAAAAGGAAGGCAGTCATTCCCCCACCGTCACCAATCTTGTCGTCGGCAGTGATGCGTTCGTGGTTAATGGATACCCATCCGAGGGCGTTAGGATCGTCCACACAATCCTCTGCGGTAAGAGGAGTAAATCCAATGAAATCGTGCCACTGTTTGGCAGGAACAGCTTCATTTTCTCCCGTTTGAACAAGATCCTCCCCTCCTATAAATAGGACTTGATATTGAAATGGAGAAGGGGGAACCACTACTTCGGTGGCCTCCCAGTCGATTTCAACCACTCGGGATGGAAATTCGTTTTGCCCAACCAATGTCAGGGTAAAGGCAAATAACATTAATGATAGTACTTTAATTTTCATGCGTTTAGTTTTAGTGTTTGATTATAAACCATCGTAAAACTAATCGCGCCTTGTTAGCGAAAACTATTTTGACTTTAAAAAAAAAGTAAGCTGAATGTTAGGAAGTTTAGGACAACGTTAACTGATATCGATATACGTTCAACGTTAATTTACAATTCTGTAATACAGCGTATTGTAGTCTACGAAGGGTAAATCCGACAGTCATATTCCATAAATGCCTGCCACTGCTGAATCGGCATTTCTAAAAAGGGGTGTGCCAAAGAATTCAAAAGCTGTAACGACAGATCATCGATCAATTTATTTAGAAGCCTTCTAAACAGCATTTAACGGGATCTGTTCTTTAAAACGATGAAAGGAATGCCTTTTTCTACCCATTTTTCAACATAACCCAGTTTAGGCACTACCTCAAATGCCAAGGAGCCAAGTACAAGATCTAAGTCTCCATCTTGGTCATAGTCTGCAGCGTCCATGACCACCCATCGTCCTGCATTCACCTGTTCAAAGGTGGAGGCACTGAATTCACCTTTCTCGTTCTCGAAGTACACAAAACCCTCCTCCGGAGTGTTCACCCAATCCGGAAAGAAGGAGATGGCCGCAATATCCGTGTCCCCGTCCAGGTCAAAATCCTCTACAACTGCATTGTAAGCCCCGTTGAGATGCAGGAAAACCTCCTGCCGAAAATTGTTCTGGCCATCATTGATGAAAATATAGACCCCATGCCAGGGTTTCATCAATGGTTTGTAATCTGCATTGTCCCCCGCTGTGAAGACTATATCAGGGTAACCGTCCTTGTTGTAGTCGATCAGGTTCATAAAGCTGCTTCCCATGGAGGGACTGAATTCCAATACACGCTCCCTTCGAAAATTTGCCCGGCCATCGTTGTAAAAGATGTCTATTCCCTCCGATCCTTGCGCAAAAAGTGCGACTATATCTAGTTTGCCATCCCCATTCATATCCTTTATGTAACTCTTTATTGCACCTGGTGTGTTGTGGAGAACGACCTTTCGGTATTCCCCGTCTTCCATGAGATGTAAGGAAAGGGCACCGGTCCATTTGCCAAACTCAGCTACTACAACATCTTGGTCACCATCACCATCCATGTCCCCGAAACTACTGTGGACGGGACGCTGGAGCTCTGTGATCGGGACAGATGCATTCTCCCCTGTCGTCTTAGGCAGCGTCGCGATAAGACCTCTTGGAGCATCTGTGGGCGAAAAGCTACCCATAACCGTTAACCAAAATCTTTCGCCATCGTCGAAGAGGCTTACTGCACCTTCCTGTACGTTACCGGTAGAACGTAATTGAAGATCGGAACTAAACACCGAGAAGCTCCCGGTCATGGCATCCCCGAGATAAATTGAACCATCGGGTGCAAAATTGGCCATAGTGGAACTGGGCACCCGTACCTTCTGGCTTGGAACGATCAGCTCGAATCGATCAAGGTCCATGGCGATCGGCAGTTTGTCAGGTTCCGCAAGTTCCAGAGGTGCATTCTTCAGATAGTAATCGACTATCATTTCCCAATCGAGGCTGTCGATGGTTCGTTGGGCAGGAAACAAGTTGCTTCTTCGCACAATTTCTCCACCTTCGTTCTTCTCGAAAAGGGCCTCTCTCTCCTCCTGCGAGTTATAGATCCCAAACATATAGCCCATTCTGGGAAGCATGAATTCTTCCCAGGTCTCCTTGTCCAGTGTCGATGGTGGAGGGTATTGATGGCAGGAGGCGCAGTATATCCGTGAGAGTGATTCACCGGTCACCTTCTCGGAAACGATTTGCTTATCCTCTGATCTTGATCGGCCCTCATCCTTACAAGCGGTAAAGACAAGAGTTATTGCGATCATCATGGTATATGCTGGTCTCATTCAGTCAAAATTTAACTTACGAATCAAAACCTTTCTATCTCTGAGGGCAAGATTTAGGAGTTATTAAAACGTTACTATACACTCCTACTGTAAGATAATACGCGTCCTACTCCCTAATAACGAGGAACCTACGTTTATTTTCACTAACTTAACTGGTACAATTCTAAACACCACCTGACCATGAAAAAGCTAAGCATCATTCTGTTTGTTGTTGTGGTATCGGCAATTCTACTGGCTGCGGCAACCCATGAAACACCCACTCATGATCCCCGTTTACAGGGTGTCTGGGAATTAGAAGACCAATATTTCTATGAGAACAACGAGGTGGTGGACACCGCTGCCAATATGCACGGCTATAGGCAGGTTAAAGTCTACAGCCACAGCAAGGTCATGTGGACCCGGTACAACCCCAAAGATACCTTGGAATGGTTTGGGTACGGTTCCTATTCCATAGCAGATGATTGGTTGGAAGAAAGGATAGAGTACGGGTCCAATCCCATGATGCAGGCTATTGACACCATTACGGTCTTTCGGTTTGAACTGGAATTCGAAGAAGGCCGATTCCGGCAGATCGCCATGGACAATGACGGAAATCGTTATTTCTCGGAAAATTATAAAAAGATCGACTAAGTCGGAATTCATAAATAGAAAGCAACCTTCGGGTTGCTTTTGTTATATTTAAAACAAACAATCCGACCATGAAGAAGCGTGAATTCTTAAGATCCCTGGCCCTGGCAGGAACGGGCCTGCCTTTGCTTTCCCTGGATCTCCCCAACTGGACAGCAGAGATACCAGCTAATGACAAGTTGCTTTACGCCGATGAGGACTTCTGGGCCAAGATCCGTTCCGATTACAAATTGAAACCGGATTACATCAATCTGGAAAGTGGATATTACAACATCATCCCTCAACCTACCTTAAAGAAATTGCAGGAGCACATTGAAATGGTCAATTATGAAGGCTCCTATTATATGCGGACTGTTCAGTGGGAGAACAAGGCCAGGATGGCCAGCAAACTGGCTGAGGTCACAGGTTGTAATTCCAAGAACCTGGTCATTACCCGCAATACCACCGAATCCCTGGATATGATCATCAAAGGTTTCCCTTGGAGGGAAGGTGATGAGGCTGTATTCGCCTTACAGGATTACGGGGCTATGAAAGATATGTTCGCCCAAGTCTCCAAGCGCTACTCGGTAAAACTCAATACAGTCTCGGTTCCTAACCATCCGAAATCTGATGAAGACATCGTGGGACTTTACGAAAAAGCGATCACCGAGAAAACCCGTCTGCTGATGATCTGCCATATGATCAATATAACCGGGCACATTCTGCCTGTGAAAAAGATCT